>NZ_SMKO01000071.1 GCF_004348685.1 Nonomuraea deserti
GGGCGGGTGTACGTCGGGGAGAGGTGGCCGAGGCGGGCGCCGATCGTACGGGCCACCCGCTCGATGGTCTGGACGCCGGCGCCGTGGCCGGGCTGGTGGTCGGTCTGGACCGCCAGCAGCAGGTCGCGGCCCGGGCCCTTGATGCGGCCGTAGCTGGTGACGGCCCACGTGTTGTGGATGAACGGGCGCGGGGTCCAGCCGTTCTTCAGTGCCACCCGGTCTCCGGGGCGGGCCGCGGCGCTGACGCCCCACGCCTGCTCCTTGCGTACCCGTCCCATCAGCCCCAGCAGCAGCCGCCGGTCGGAGGCGCGCAGCCCCTTGCCGCCGTTGACCAGCACGTCCAGCAGGCGTAGGCGGTCGGCGGGGCTGGTGGTGGTGCCGCCCCAGTAGATGCCCGGCCCGGGTGCGGTCTCCCGCATCCCCATTCTCCGGTAGAAGGCGCTCATGGTGCCGCCCCCGCCGACCCGCGACCAGAGCGCGTCCGCCGCCTTGTTGTCACTCTCCGTGATCATGCGTTCCGCCAGGTCGCGGTCCCCCGCGCTGAGGCCGCTCGCGTGGCGGCGCTGGAGCAGCGCGGCGAGGACGTCCACCTTGGCGCCGCTGGCGGTGATGAGGTCGTGCCGGTGCTCCCCCTGGCCGAGGGTGACCCCGCTGACCAGGTCGCGCGCGCCGTACACGATGCGGCCAGGGCGGGTGCGCAGGTAGCGGGAGAGGTCGTGTTCGAGGCGCAGGCGGGCCGCGCGCGCGGCTCCTTTGTCAGGAAATCTCATGACACATCGCGCCACCTTGACCGGCACCTTGGCGGAGGCCCGCACGGCGACGGGCCCGGTCGGCGCCCGCTCGGCGCCGCACGCCGCCACGAGCGCCAGGCCCACCCAGGCCGCCCAGTTTGTACGCATGCGCAACCCCCGTCGAGTTTGCGGGGGTTGCGGGGGTCATGCCCGGCTCGGCGCTCTGACCTTCACATACGGTACTTTCCTGGACAGACCTTCAGCACATCCTTGCCGAGCGGTCAGAGACGCGTCTCCAGGAAGGCGGCTGTCGCGTCCACGGCCCGGGTGACGTACGGCTCCCGGTCATAGAGGTCGGTGTGCTGCTTGGCGTCCACCCAGACGAGCTCCTTCGGCTCGTCGAGCCGCTTGTACACCTCCTCTGCGCCCTCCGGCGAGCAGAACCGGTCGACGATCCCGTGCACGATCAGCGCCGGTTTCGGGGACAGGAAGTCGGCCCCCATCATGTGGTCCGTCGTGATCAGCTCGCGCACGCTCGCCCTGGTCACCTCGTTCGCCCAGTGGGGCGAGGCACCGCGCTCGGAGCCGTAGTAGGCGTACGGCTCGTCGCCCGGCATCGCGGCCTCGGCCCCCTCGGCGACGGCGGGCATGTACGCGACGGCCCCGCCCCGGTCCTGCCGCTCCAGCACCTCCGTGAGCGAGCCCAGCACGGCCTGGTAGTCCATGCCCGTCCGCATGGCGTAGGGGTTGTGGTACGCCCCGGCGATGCCGACAAAAACCCGTACTCGGGGATCAAAAGCAGCAAATTTCAGGGCATATCCGGCGCCCAGGCAGATCCCCACCACCCCGATCCGCTCCCGGTCCACCTCCGGCCGCGCCCGCAGCATCGACACCGCCGCCCGCAGGTCGTACAGCTTGCCCTGCGGGTCCTCGTGCCGGCGCGGCTCCCCGCCCGACTCGCCCCAGTTGCGGTGGTCGAAGGAGAGCGTGACGTAGCCCCGCTCCGCCAGCCGGGCCGCGTACAGCCCGGTGACCTGGTCGCGCACCCCGGTGAACGGCCCCGTGAACACCAGCCCGGGACGCGGCCCCGCGCCGTCCGGCACCCGCAGGTCACCGACCAGCGTGCGGCCGTCCACGACGAACTCTGCTCTCATACGCCCAAGTCTGCGCTATGAGTCGAACCCCAGCCCCATCCGGTCGAGCGCGCGCAGCCACAGGTTGCGCCTGCCCTGCTGCTGGTCGGCCCGCGCGATCGACCACCGGGTGAACTGGATCACGCCCGACCGCACCGGCTCGGGCGGGAACGGGATCGGCTTCTCCTTCACCATCCGCAGCTCGGTGCGCTCGGTGCGCTCGCCCGACAGCAGGTCGAGCATGACGTTCGCGCCGAACCTGGTGGCGCCGACCCCCATGCCGGTGAAGCCGGCCGCGTAGGCCAGCCGGCCGCCGTGCGCCCGCCCGTAGAAGGCGCTGAACCGGCTGCAGGTGTCGATCACACCGCCCCACCGGTGGCTGAACCGCACGTTCGCGAGCTGCGGGAAGGTGGCGTAGAAGTGTTCGGCGAGCTTGACGAACGTCGCGTCGCGCTGGTCGTACTCCTGCTTGACCAGGCCGCCGTTGTAGTAGACGGCGTCGTAGCCGCCCCACAGGATGCGGTTGTCGTCGGTCAGCCGGTAGTAGTGGAACTGGTTGCCCGAGTCGCCGACCCCCTGCCGGTTGCTCCAGCCCACCGCGGCCAGCTGGGCCGCTGTCAGCGGCTCGGTCGTCAGCACGTAGTCGTAGACCGGGACCACGAAGTGCCGCAGCCGCCGCAGCAGCGGCGGGAACACGCCGGTGCCCAGGGCCACGTGGCGCGCGGCGGCCGTGCCGTACGGCGTGCGCAGGGTGATCGTGGTGCCGTCGTCGTGCAGCGTGCGCACCGGGCTGCGCTCGTGGACGCGTACGCCGAGCCGCAGGCACGCGTCCCGCAACCCCCACGCCAGCCGCGCGGGGTCGACCATCGCGCAGCCGCTGCGCTCCCACAGCCCGCCCAGGTAGGTCGGCGAGTCGAGCTCGGCCCGCACCTGATCCCGGTCGAGCGGCACGTAGTCGAGGCCCAGCTCCGAGATCAGTTCGAGGTGCTCGTTCAGCCCGTCGAGCTGCCACGGCTCGGTGGCCACGTGCAGCTCGCCGGTGCGCTCGAACGAGCAGTCGATGCGGTAGCGCCACAGCGTGCGCTCGATCTCGTCGAGGTTGGCCACGCCCATGCGCTCCAGCCGGTCGATCTCCTCCGGCCACCGTTCCAGCCCGTTGGCCAGGCCGTGGGTGAGCGTGGCCATGCAGAACCCGCCGTTGCGGCCTGTGGCCGCCCAGCCGATCCTGCGCCCTTCGAGCAGGACGACGTCCAGCGACGGGTCGCGTTCCTTGGCCAACAGGGCCGTCCACAGGCCGGAGAAGCCGCCGCCGACGACGACCAGGTCGGCGGCGGTGTGGCCGGCGAGCCGCGGGGCCGGCTCGGGCCGGGCCGGGCTGTCCAGCCAGTACGGTCCGCGCTCCGCGTCAGCCAGCGCCTTCAGCGGATCCACACTCCCACATCCCTACGATTCAGCTGTGAGGTCGCAGCACGGCGGTCAGGCGCGCCGCCGGGCCACCACCGCGTTGGCGACGGCGATCAGCACCCCTACGCAGAAGATCAGCGTACCCATGACGTTGACCTGCGGCGGGATGCCGGTTTTCACCGCGCCGACGATCCACAGCGGGAAGGTGACGGTCGAGCCGTTGACGAAGCTGGTCACCACGTAGTCGTCGATCGACAGCGCGAACGACAACATCGCGCCCGCCATCACCGCGGGCATGATCGACGGCAGCGTCACCTGCCGGAACGTCCCCCAGGCCGTGGCGCCCAGGTCTCTGGCGGCCTCCTCCAGCGACGGGTCGAGCGTGACGATCCGCGCCCGCACGGTCACCACCACGAAGGACAGCGAGAACAGCACGTGGGAGACGATGATCGTGTTCGCGTCGCGCGGCACGTTGCCCGAGACGAACAACGACAGCAGCGACGCCCCCATGACCAGCTCGGGCGTGGAGATGGCGGCGAAGACCAGGAAGTTCGTGACGCCCTTGCCGCGGAAACGGTGGCGGCCGAGCGAGAGCCCGAGCATGGTGCCGAGCACGACCGTGATGACGGTGCTGACCAGGGCGATGACCAGGGAGTTGCGCAGCGCCACGGTCAGGTCGGAGATCTCGAACAGCTCGGCGTACCACCTGAGCGTGAAGCCCTGCCAGCTGGTGTTGGACTTGCTCTGCTTGTCGTTGAACCCGAACAGGATCATCACGGCGATCGGCGCCGACAACCACACGATGACCAGCCACGTGTAGGCGTGCAGCAGCCGGTCCCCGAGCCTGCCCCTCTCGCCGCTCGTCATCGTGCCGCCGCCTCCAGCACGTTCTCCGTACCGAGCGCCCTGGCGTAGGCGAAGATCCCCACCAGCAGGACCGCCATCAGCGTGAACGACAGCGCGGAGGCGGTCGGGTAGTTCAGGTTCACCAGGTATTCGGTCTGGATGTTGTTGCCGATCATGGTGTTGCCCGTGCCGCCCAGGATCTGCGCGTTGATCGGGTCGGCCGTGGCCGGCACGAACGTCATGAGCACCCCGGCGAACACCCCGGGCAACGACAGCGGCAGCACCACCCGGCGGAAGGCTCCCGCCCGCGTCGCGTACAGGTCCTGGGCCGCCTCCACCACCCGCGGGTCCACCCGCTCCAGCGCCACGTAGACGGGCAGGATCATGAACGGCAGGAAGTTGTACGTCAGCCCGCCCACCACGGCGAGGGTGGTCGCGAGCACGTGGAAGCTCTCGGGGAGCAGCCCCCAGCCCTTCAGCGTGCCGAAGAGGATGCCGTTGTCGGCCAGCAGGAAGTTCCACGAGATCGTACGCAGCACGAACGACACGAAGAACGGCAACAACAGCAGGAACAGGTACATGGACTTGCGGTCGCCGCCCCTGAAGGCGATCCAGTAGGCCACCGGGTAGCCGATCAGCAGCATGGCCACGGTCGCGAGCCCGCCGTACAGCAGCGAGCGGAGCAGCTGGGTGCTGTACCTGCCGAGCGCCTCCCCGTAGTTGGAGAAGCTGAAGGTCATGGCGTAGCCGTCGTAGGCGTTGCCGGTCTGCAGTGACACCGACGCCATCGCGACCATGGGCACGACGAGGAAGATCGCCAGCCACATCCAGCTCGGCAGCGCGAGGAGGTAGGGGGTGAGCCGCCGCATCGTCACGGTCTCCCGGGTCCGGCGGCGCGCGGCAGGTGACGGGTCATCGCGCCTATGCCTGGGTGATCGACTGGAAGATCGGGTTGAACACCTGCTCCTGCTGGGTGGTCAGGGTGGTGTACGTGCGCAGCTTGGCGTAGTCGGCTTCGCTCGGGAACATGAGCGGGCTGTCGATCATGTCGTTGAGCGCCTTCTTGTCCTTGTCCCCGGCCGTCTTGGCCCGCTCCCTGAACAGGTCCTGGACGGCCGGGACGGGCGTGACGAACTGGATGAACTCATCCAGTTCGGCGGCCACGGCGGGCTGGTAGAGGTAGTCCATCAGCATTAGCGCGTCGAGGGGGTTGGCCGCGCCCTTGGGGATGAGCATGTTGTCGGTCCAGATCGTGCCGCCCTCCTCGGGCACCACGAACGCGACGGGCTCGCCGGCGAGCTGGCGCTGGAAGACGTCGCCCGACCAGGCCATGGTCACCCAGACATCGCCCTTCGCCACGGCATCGATATACCCTTGATCATAATATTTCCGCACGAGTCCGGCATCGCGCTGCGCCTTGAGCTTCTCCCCGGCCTTCTTCCAGTCCGCCTCCGTCGACGTCTCCGGGTCGACGCCCACCGCGAACATGCCGAAGTTGCCGATCTCCTGGGCGTCGTTCATCATGCCGACCCGCCCCTTGTACCGGGGATCGAACAACGCCTCGATGCTGGTGATCTCCTCTTCGACATGGTCGGTGTTGTACGCGATCCCGGTCACGCCCGACGCGTACGGGATCGTGTACTTGTTGCCCGGGTCGTAGGAGCGCTCCTTGAACTTCTGGCCCGCGTTGGCCTGGAAGTTCGGCAGCCGCGTGTGGTCGAGCGGCACCGCGTAGCCGAGCTGGAGCATGTGCTGGAGCTGGACGCCGTTGGTCATGACGACGATGTCGTAGCCCAGCGACTGCCCGGCGCGCAGCACGGGGTCGGCCTTGCCGAAGAAGTCGGCGTTCTCCTGGATGACCTCCTTGTACTCGTACGCGATGCCGGTGTCCTTCTTGAACCGCTCGAGCGGGCCCTTGTCCTCCGGCATGTACTCCGGCCAGTTGGCGAAGACGACCTTGCCGTTCTTGGTCTGCTTCGCCCAGAAGTCCTGGACGGCGTCCGCCTTGGGCGGTGCGACCTTCTGCCCCTGCACGCCGCAGGCGGCGAGGGCGAGCCCGGCGGCCGAGTAGCCGGCGAGCCGGAAGACGTCACGTCTGGTGCGGCCTGTCAGGGGTCCGCGCAGTGGGGGGTTCATGAGGCGCTGTCAACTTCCAATCACGTACGAGTGCTGCGCCTGCCACGACAGCCAGACGGAGTCTCCCCGCTCCGCCGTCGCCACCGAGTCATGCGCGTTCTGCTGGAAAACGGTGATGTCCGTCCCGTCCGCGAGGCTCACGGAATAGCTGGTGTAGGTGCCCAGGTAGACGACCTCGGCGACGGTCCCGCGCACACCGCTCACCTCCGGACCCGGGTCCTCCGCCCCGATGGTGATCTTCTCGGGGCGTACGGTCACCGTCACCTCGCCCTCGCGCCCGGGCACCAGCACCCGGCCGCCGCCGACCTTCACCTCGCCGCCGGTCGCGGTGCCCGCGAGCAGGTTGGAGGTGCCGATGAAGCCCGCGACGAACGCGGTCGAGGGCCGCTCGTAGATCTCGCGCGGCCTGGCGAGCTGCTCGACCAGGCCGTCGTTCATGACCGCGATCCGGTCGCTCATGGTCAGCGCCTCGTTCTGGTCGTGCGTCACGTACACGAACGTGATGCCGACCTCGCGCTGGATGCGCTTGAGCTCGATCTGCATGGCCTGGCGCAGCTTGAGGTCGAGCGCGCCGAGCGGCTCGTCGAGCAGCAGCGCCCGCGGCCGGTTGACCAGGGCCCTGGCCAGCGCCACGCGCTGCTGCTGGCCACCGGACATCTCGCGCGGCCGGCGTTTCTCCCTGCCGGCCAGGTCGACGATCTCCAGCATCTCGCCGACCCGCCGCCTGATCTCCTCCTGCGGCGTCCTGCGCTGTTTCAGGCCGAACGCCACGTTGTCCCAGACGCTCATGTGCGGGAAGAGCGCGTAGGACTGGAAGACCATGTTGACGTCGCGCTTGTTCGGCGGGACGTCCGTGACGTCCTTGCCGTGCAGCTTCACCAGGCCCTTCGTGGGCGCCTCGAACCCGGCGACCATCCTCATGGTCGTGGTCTTGCCGCAACCGGACGGGCCGAGGAGGGAGAAGAACTCCCCCTCGGCGATGTCCAGCGTCACGCCTTTGACCGCCTGGACGACCTCGCCATGCGAGAGGTACTCCTTGACGACGTCCTCTAGCTCGATTGCCGATAGCCCGGTCATGTCCAGGTTTCGCCCCTGCCGCTATTCGCCGATGTAGTGCATGACGTGCTTGACCCTGGTGTAGTCGTGCAGGCCGAACACCGACAGATCCTTGCCGTATCCGGAATGCTTGAAGCCGCCGTGCGGCATCTCCGAGATGAACGGGATGTGCGTGTTCACCCAGACCGTGCCGAAGTCCAGCCGGTTGGACATCCGCATGGCACGGCCGTGGTCGGACGTCCAGACCGAGCCGCTCAGGCCATATTTGACGTCGTTGGCCTTGGCCAGCGCGTCGGCCTCGTCGGTGAACGTCTGCACGGTGATCACGGGGCCGAAGACCTCATTCTGCACGATCTCGTCGTCCTGCCTGAGCCCGTCGACGACCGTGGGGGCGAAGAAGTAACCCTTGTCGCCGACACGCTTGCCGCCGGTGAGGATCGTGGCGTGCGCCGGGAGCCTGTCGATGAAGCCCTGCACCCTGGCCAGCTGGTTCTCGTTGTTGAGCGGCCCGTACAGCGCGTCCTCGGTGTCCAGGCCGCCGGTCACGGTGCCGGCGGCGGCCTCGCTCAGCGCGGCCACGAACTCGTCGTGCACGCTCTCCTGCACCAGCACCCGGCAGGCGGCGGTGCAGTCCTGGCCGGCGTTGTAGAGGCCGGCCTCGGCGATGCCGGCGGCGGCCGTACGCAGGTCCTTCACGTCCTCGAAGACCACGACCGGCGCCTTGCCGCCGAGCTCCAGATGGACCCGCTTGAGGTCGTCCGCGGCGCTCCTGGCCACCGACATGCCCGCGCCGACCGAGCCGGTGATGGCCACCATCGAGGCGGTCGGATGGCTCACCACGAGGGCGCCCGTCTCGCGGTCGCCGGTGACGACGTTGAAGACGCCGGCGGGCAGCACCGAGCCGAGGATCTCGGCGAGCTTGAGCGTGGCGACCGGGGTGGTGTCGGACGGCTTGAGCACGACCGTGTTGCCGGCCGCGATCGCGGGGGCGATCTTCCAGACCGCCATCATGACCGGGTAGTTCCACGGCGTGACCTGGCCGACCACGCCGATCGGCTCGTGCCTGATGATGCTGGTGTGCTCGGCGAGGAACTCCCCCGCCGTGGGGCCCTCCAGCGTGCGGGCCGCGCCCGCGAAGAACCGGAAGTGGTCGGCGGCGACCGGGGTCTCGTCCTCTGCCATGCGGGCGCGCGGCTTGCCGGTGTCGCGGCACTCGGCCTCGTTGATCTCGTCGGCCCGCGCCTCGATCGCGTCGGCGACCTTCAGCAGCAGGTTGGCCCGGTCACCCGGGGTGGTCCTGCCCCATGACTCGAACGCGGCGGCCGCGGCGGCGAAGGCCGCGTCGACGTCCTCCGGCCCGGAGACCGGGGCCTGGACGTAGGCCTCGCCCGTGCACGGGTCGATGATGTCGGAGAACCGGCCGCTCTTCGCGTCCACGAGCTCGCCGTTGACATAGTTCTGCAGACGGGTCGTCATGCGCCCTCCTTCGTCGGTCGCCTGACCCAGGTGCTCTGTCTATGGGTGACCTCGGCAAGCTCGGTCATGAATGACCTCCTCGTGAGGTGGCTGAGATGCCCGCGACTCTTACAGAGCGGTCGCAGCGAAACAAGGGATTTCGTGGTGAATATATCAAATTGCTACGAATTCGCTTGACAGTCGCCCGGGAACTGACACCATGTCGCACCAGGACGGCATCCCAGCGGGAACGCCCCCGCCATGCCGGACCGCTAGGAGGAACCACATCCGATGACCACGCCGCCGCGCGTACGCCGCTCCGCTTCCCGTTCAGGGCCCGTGGTGCTCGACGACCTGTCCAAGCAGATCATCGAGCAGCTGCAGGCCGACGGGCGCATGCCGTACGCGGCGATCGGGAAGGCGGTCGGGCTCTCGGAGGCCGCGGTACGCCAGCGCGTCCAGCGGCTGCAGGACGCCGGCGTCATGCAGATCGTCGCCGTCACCGACCCCCTCACCCTGGGCTTCCCCCGCCAGGCGATGATCGGCGTCACCTGCGAGGGTGACCTGGAATCGGTGGCCGACGAGCTGGCGGCGATCGAGGAGATCGACTACGTGGTGCTCACGGCCGGTTCCTTCGACGTGATCGTGGAGGTCGTGTGCGAGGGGGACGGGCACCTGCTGGAGATCCTCAGCAAGATCCGCGCCATCCCCGCCGTCCGCGCCACCGAGTCGTTCGTCTACCTCAAACTACGCAAGCAGACCTACTCCTGGGGCACCCGCTGACCGGCTCGGCAGCGGGCAACACCAAGCTTCGTCCAGCTTCAGCAGCAGCTTCGCCTCGCCCTCGGCCGGCAGGCTCTCAGCGAACTCCCCTTGGTACGGACGAGTCCGCACAGCCATGCCGAATCACTCGGAGCCGGTGAGCTGGATCGTCGCGATCTCCCAGGGTTTCATGGGCAGGCGGAGGGTGCCGTCCGTGACCGGTAGTTCGGCACCGGGGCGGCCGCGCAGGTCGGCGTGCCTGGCCCGGGTGAAGGCGCCCTCGACGACCGCCTCCGTGTCGCCGGGGGTGAGGGCGACCACGCGGAGTTCGTGCCGGCCGTCGCGGTCGCGTAGCGAGGTCATCGTCACACCGTTGCCGGTCACCGACAGGCCCGCCGCCGGAGCGGGCATGGGGAGGTCCTGCGCGCCCTGACCGGGCACCGCCAGCAGGTCGTGGCGGAAGGCCTCCGCGTGGGGCACGACCTCTTCCCACGACTCCTGGTACGGCATCAGCGCCAGGCTCACCTTGCGCACCCCGCGCGACTGCGCCGCGGGGGTCGGGAGCTGCGGTCCCGCCGGTTCGGGGCGGAGCGGGTTGCGGTTGCGGGACAGGTAGCCGACCGAGCGCAGCAGGGTGAGGGCCAGCTCGGCGCCGTCCACCACTTCGTACTCCGTCACGTGCTCCAGCAGCGCAGCCACGCCCCCCGCCGCCACCCAGGAGGAGGCGGGGAAGGTGGGCAGCGGGGTCTCGCCGCAGCCGCCCTCCGAGGTCAGCCCGCGGGTCGTCACCGCGAACTGCCCCTCGGCGTACGACTGCGTGGCCCCGTCGGGCAGCGGCACGTGCAGGCGCACCCGGTGGTCGGCGCAGCGGTTGTCGAACTCGACGTCGAGCCGGACGAAGGGCTCGCCCGCGCGCAGCTCGACGCGGGTGGTGACGACGACGTTCTCGGTCGTGGGCGTCCGGGCGATGGCGGGGAGTTCCGGGGCGCCCTCGATGTCGCCGCCGGCGGCCGGCCACCGGTACGTGCGGCGCACGTCCACCATGGCCACCAGAGGGCCTGAGGCGATCAGCTCGGTCTCGACCGACACAGGCTCGTCCACGATCAGGTCGGCCGGCGGGGGCGCGTAATTGTAGGTGTCGCCGACGTCCCCGCCGTCCACGATGCGGCCGGCGCCCGTGACGGTCGTGCCGTCCTGGCCGACCAGCGTGAGCGTGCCGTCGCGGGCGATCGTGACGCGCAGCAGGCCGTTGTCCAGCACCTCCTCGTCGCCGCGCACCGGCAGGGTGGCCGAGTCGGAGCTGAGCCAGCAGGACGGGTCGTGCTCGGAGGGCAGGCTGGTCTCCCGCTCGGGCGGGCCGTACACCTGCTCGTGCGGCGCGGGCCGGACGCTCGTGTGGCCCAGCGGCGGGACCTCGACGAGGGCCGCGACCGTGCGCCGGGGCTCGGCGACGATGCGGACCCGGGTCACGCCGTCCAGTTGGCCGCGCAGGTCGTCGACGTCGAAGACCACCTGCGTCTCGTGGGCCACCGTGAACGTCAGCGTGCCGTCCTCGACCGACCAGGACGTGATGTGCTGGCCGTACAGCTCGGTGCCGTGGACGAAGCTCAGCGCGGTGGCCGGGTCCATCTCGTCGTCCAGCAGCAGCGTGGCCGCGTATTCCAGCGGCTGGATGGGCACGGGCGCACCCGAGGCGTCCACCAGCGGGTGGTGGCCGGCCACCTCCACGACGACCACGCCGCGCCTGGGGGCGGGCGTCGGGTTGACGACGAGCACGCCGTCGGACGGCACCGCGCCGGCCAGCCGGGCGGTCACCATGTCGCGCACGGCCTGCCCGAGGTGCTCGGCCTCGGCGATGCGCGCGGCGACCTGCTGGGCGGTGTCGTCGACGCCGCAACCGGTCACCGAGTCGTGGCCGCTCGCGTCCACCAGCCGCCACCAGGCCATGTCGAGGAAACGTCCGGGCCACTCGTCGCCCCAGAGCGTGGCCAGCGGCTCGGCGTAGCGCTCCACCATGCGCTCGGCGCGGCCCATGGCCTGCTTGACGTGGGCGCGGACGGAGATGACGCCGGGAAGGATGTTGGCGCGCGCGTGGGAGCGGAGCTCGCCGCGGACCTCGGGCAGGCCGTCTACCTCGCCCGAATAGGCCCCGATATATCCGGACAAGGTGTCCATGCGGGCGCCGATCTCCGCCACCATCTCCGGCAATCCTCGTACGGGCGCCGAGTGGTCGGTGCCGTACATCGCCAGCAACGAGCCCTCGGGCCCGTGCCACTCGCGCATCGTCCTGGTGAACGCGTCCGCCCGTTCCTTCAGCCCTGCCGAGTCGTGGAACAGATGGGCCCCGTTGCCGTAGCCGCCGGCGGGCAGGTACTGCGTGCGCAGCGCCGTGCCGTCGGGCGCGACCCAGGCGAAGGCGTCGGTGGTCACCGAGGACGGCACTCCTCGGTAGACGCAGGCGTGCAGCAGCCCCGCCCGGCGCAGGATCTGCGGCATCTGCGCCGCGTGCCCGAACATGTCGGGCAGGTAGCCGACCGGCATGGCCCCGCCGAGCTTGTCGGCCCTGGCCATGCCGAGTTCGAGGTTGCGGACGATGTTCTCACCCGAGCAGAGGAACTCGTCGAGCAGGATCTGCCACGGCCCCACCGCCAGGCGCCCCGACTCGACCAGCGCGGCCACCCGGTCGCGGTTCTCCGGCCGCACCTCCAGGTAGTCGTCCACGCAGGCGAGCTGCCCGTCGAGGGTGAAGTGGTAGGCGGGCTCGCGCTCCATCGTGTCGAGCACCTCGTCGAGCAGCGCCACGAGGCGCAGCCTGAAGCGCTGGAACGGTTCGTACCACTCCCGGTCCCAGTGCGTGTGCGGTACGACCACGATCTCCGTGCTCACGCTGCTTCCCCTCCCACGGGCAGTCCATGTTGTACGGCGTAACGGGCGGCGATCCGCTGGGCCGTCACGATGTCTTCGAGCCCCCCGCCCGCGTCGGTGAGCGGCGGCTCGCCATCGTTCACGAAAGCATGGAAGGCGGCCAGTTGTACTTCGAACGCCTCGGTCACATCGCGCCGATGCGTGCGGCTCTCGCCGCCCTCGCCGCTCACGTCGCCGGAGACGACGGTGAGCGTGGTGGGGGCGTTCATCAGGTAGGGCGCGGGGAAGACCAGTTCCAGCGAGCCCTTGTCGTGGTGGATGGCCACGGTCTCGCGGTAGGCGGGGTAGTCCTCCAGGTAGTGCCAGCGGATCCCGAACCGGCCGCGGACGGGCAGCGGCCCGGAGATCTCGATGGACCCGGGCGCGGGCCCCCACGTCTCGACGTGTGCAATTTCGGCTGGCGACCCGGTGAAGCGTCTCAAGAGCGACAAGTCGTGGCATATGGAGCCGAGCGCCACTCCGTACAGGTTCCGCACCGGATCCGGCGCCGACTCGCCCAGCGCCCGCGAGACGAGCTCGCGCTCGGCGGCCCGCAGCGAGGCGAGCAGCCCGGGATCCACGTCACGGGCCTGCGTCAGGTTGGCGAACGCGAGCTGCGACTCCCCGCTCGGATGCAGCACGACCACCTCGACCGACCTGATCGCCTCGGGCCCGCCCAGCTCCGCCAGCAGCTTCTCGGCCCTGCGCACCGCCGGGTCGTACTGCTTCATGTAGCCGACCATCAGCCGCCCCTCGGGCAGCGCCGCCACCTCGGCCCTGGTCAGGGCGAGCGGCTTCTCGCACAACACCGCGTAACCGGCGCTCAGCGCCTGCCGCACGGCCTCGCCGTGCGAGCCGGAGGCCAGCATGACGACGGCGTCGAAGCCGCCGTCGGCCAGCATCTCCTCCAGCGCGGTGTACCGCCTGGCGGCACCCAGCCGGTCGCCGACCGCGTCGGCCAGCGTCCGTGACAGGTCGCAGACGGCGCTCACCTCGAACAGGTCACGCCGCCTCGACAACAACGGCACGTAGACCGCCTGGGTGACGGCCCCGCACCCCACCAGGGCGATTCTCACCTGTGTCAAAGTCCCAGTTCCCTCAGTCGCTCGCGGTTGGCGGCCTGGTCGGCGATGTTCTGGGCGACCGAGCGGCGGCCCGGCAGCGTGTCCTGCTCGACGATGACCCAGCCCTCGTAGCCGATCTCGTCGAGCGCCGCCACCACGCCGGGCAGGTCAAGCTCGCCCTCGCCGAGGGAGGCGAACCCGCCGCGGCCCATGAGCTCGCGCAGGTCGACGCCGTCATCCAGGGCCTGGGCGAGGATCTTGGTGTCGCCGTCCTTGATGTGCACGTGGCCGACCCGGCCGGCCCACTCGCGCAGCTTCGTCACCGGGTCTCCCCCGCCCAGCAGCAGGTGGCCGGTGTCGAGGCAGAGCTCGACGTCGGTCAGCTCCAGCAGCCGCTCCACGTCGTCGGGGGTCTCGACGTAGGTCCCGAGGTGCGGGTGGAAGGCGGGCTCGAAGCCACGCTCGCGGCACCGTCCGACCGCCTCCTGCACGCGGGCGGCGTACCCGGGCCATTCGGAAGGCGCCAGCCCTGGAACGCTCCCACCCGGGCGGGCGAACCTCTCCGGCGAGCCGGAGCAGCCCAGCGTGGGCCGCGGCGCCAGATGCTCGGGCGCGGGCGGCGCGGCGGCGAACACGTCGAGCGTCTTCTCCAGCACGATCAGGCTCCTGCGGAACGCCTCGGCGTCGTTGTAACGCAGGTCGGCCCAGCCGCCGGCGAGCAGCATGCCGTCGAGCCGTTCCGCCAGGTCTCGGGTGGTGCCCAGGTAGCCGACCGGGCCCAGGTCGATGCCCTCGTAGCCGGCCTCGGACAGCGCGCCGACCATCTCGTCGGCGCCCAGCGGCGGCGGCGCGTCGCTCAGCTCGAACACACCGAAGCTCACCGGCGCGTTGGCGACCTTCCGCACTCGCGTGCTCATGACCTCACTCCGTTCGTCGGCACGTTCACTCGCATAGAGCGATCACCTCGTTCTCGTACGTTTCCAGCCGGTGGCGGCCGCCGGACGCGGGCAGGAGCGTACGGTCGCCGCGGACGACCCGCCGCCGTCCGTCGGGGGCCACCAGCACCAGGCCGTCGGCGTCCAGCGCGAGCAACTCGTCGCCCAGCCTGAGCAGCAGCGGCCCGTCGGGATCCGCGGAGACGGCGGTGCGCCCGGCGCGCACGCCGTCGAGCACCGTGCTCGTGTCCTCGGCCAGCACCCACGTCGTCGGCGCGCCGGGCAGGCCGTCGGAGCCGTGGCGGTGGAAGTCGCTGCCGCCGATCACGGTCAGGTCGTCGCGCCAGGCGTCGGCCCAGGCCAGCGGCGCGCCCCAGCGGCGGTCCCACCAGCCGGAGTGCCACACTTCGGCGATCGCGGGCCGGCGCTCGATCGGCAACAACCAGGCGCAGTCGCCGCCGAGCGGATGGTTGATGGACATCAGCCCGCCCGCGCGCTCGGCGTGCTCGGCCCAGGAGTCCGCGGGCCGCCGGAAGTCCACCCAGCCGACGTCGCCGAACACGTTGGCGTGGCCCCGGTCGGTGGTGACCTCCTGGCCGGGGATGAGCGTGATCTCCCGGTCGATCTTGTCCAGCCAGGGGTGGTGGCTGACGGTGTTGTGGTCGGTGACGGCCAGGAAGTCGAGCCCTCTGCCGTGGGCGAGCTCGGCCAGCTCGGGAATGCTGAGCCCGCCGTCGCTGTGCAGGGTGTGGGCGTGGAAGTCGCCCGCGAACCAGCGCAGCCCGCCGGCGTCGGGGATGTCGCGCCGCGCCGGGCGCTCGCCGTGCGGCGGCTCCGCCATGTCCGGCTCCGGTGGCGCGACGGTCGCGGTGGTGATCTCCAGCGTGTAGTCGAGGCCCTGCGGCGGGATCCGGTGCAGCCGCAGCCACACCTGCCACGTGCCCGCTTCCGGCTCGCCCGGCAGGTAGCCGGGGGTCGCCCAGTCCCCGCTGATCGTGTATGTGTCACGCGCGCCGCCCGACCAGCCGCGGAACCCGGCGGACGAGCCGCACCCGAGGTCGATGACGCCCTGCGACCTGTCGTACGCCAGCCGCACCGTCACGGCGGCCGTGCCCGCGCTCACCTCGAAGGGCACCTCGCGCAGGATCTGCTCCAGCCTGTCGTCCAGGCTCCAGTGACCTGTGATGATCACACCAGCTCACCGTCCCGGTAGACGAGGGCCCGGTCGCGGCGGGGCAGCGCGTGGCCGTCGTCGCCGACGGCGGGCTCGCTGCCCTCGGGCACGACGGCCTGCACCAGCACGTCGTTGACGTCCAGGGTCACCAGGTGGGACGCGCCCAGGTTCTCCACGATGGCCACCTTCCCGCTCAGCACGCCCTCCGCGGGCCCGGCCGAGTAGGCCATGTACTCCGGCCGCACGCCGTAGACGATCTTCTCCCCGTCGGTCAGCCGCCCCTCGGCGGCGATCGGGACCGCCACCTTGCAGCCCGCGACCTCCAGCGTGTCACCTCGTACGGCGCCATCCAGCAGGTTCATCGGCGTCGAGCCGATGAACCCGGCCACGAACGTGTTGGCCGGCCGCTGGAACACCTCGACCGGGGTGCCGATCTGCCGGATGTGCCCGGCCTCCATGACGGCCATCCGGTCGGCCATGGCCAGCGCCTCGGCCTGGTCGTGGGTGACGAAGACGGTGGTGACGCCCAGCTCGCGCTGGAGTTTCTTGAGAAACGTACGGGCTTCGAGCCGGAGCCGGGCGTCCAGGTTGGACAGCGGCTCGTCGAACAGGAACGCCTGCGCCTGCGTGGCCATCACCCTGGCCAGCGCGACCCGCTGCTGCTGGCCGCCCGACAACTGCCCGGGCCGCCGGTCCATGAGGTGGTCGAGGCCGAGCCGCGCGCCGACCTCCTCCGCCTTCTCGCGGCGGGCGCCCTTGGCGACCTTCTTGATCCGCAGCGGGTAGGCGATGTTGTCCGTGACGTCCATGTGCGGGAACAGCGCGTAGTCCTGGAAGACCATCGCGACGTCGCGGCCGCCCGGCTGCACCCCGGTCACGTCGCGCTCGCCGATGACCACGGCGCCGCCGGTGGCCGTCTCCAGCCCGGCGATCGTGCGCAGCAGGGTGGTCTTGCCGCAGCCGGAAGGGCCGAGCAGGGCGAAGAACTCGCCGTCGGGGATGTCGAGGTCGAGCGAGTCGAGCGCTTTCACCCCGCCGGGATAGACCTTGGTCAGCCCGCGTAGTTCGATGGCGGCCATTAACGCTTGATCCCTCCGTGGAAGCGGAAGCCGTACTTTTTGCTGACGAACAGGTACATGAGCACCACGGGAATCGAGTAGAGCAGGCCGAACGTGGACAACATGCTGAGGTTGGCCTGGCCTCCCTCGGTGTACAGCGTGTACGTGATCACCGCGGCCGGCTGCTTCTCGACGTCGCTCAGCAGCAGGTACGGCATCAGGAAGTTCCCCCACACGTTGGCCAGCGCCCACACCCCGATCGTGGCCAGCCCCGGCCGCACCAGCGGTACCACCACGTGCCGGACGATCTGCAGCGGCGAGGCCCCGAAGACCCGCGCCGACTCCTCGTAGGACTTCGGCGTGGAGTCCATGAAGTCCTTCAGCATGAAGATCGCCGCGGGCAGCAGCCCGCCGGTCAGGATGAGGATCAGCCCGAGGTGCGAGTCGATCAGGTTCAGCTCGACCGCGAGCTGGAACAGCGGCACCATGGCCGCCGTGCCCGTGATGATCGACGACAGCAGCAGCAGCGCGTAAAGCAGGGCGTCCCGGCCGGGCAGGCGCACCCGGCTCAGCGCGTACGCGGCCAGCGCCGCGAGCAGCACGACCAGCACGGCGGTGCCGACCGACAACACCAGCGAGTTGTAGAGCGACGGCAGCGCGTACGGGTGCTCCACGACCGCCTGGAAGTTGTCCCAGGTGAAGTCGGGCACCTTGACCTCGTACGACGGGTCGGAGGTGAACGGCGCCGTCACCAGCCACAGCAGCGGGATCGTGAAGAAGGCCAGCAGCACCGCGATGAGCGTGCAGAAGCCGATCCGGCCCAGGACGAAGCGCGTCATTTCTTGCTCCGGAGCAGCCGCAGGTAGAAGACCGCGACGACCAGGTTGATCAGCAGGATGATCGTGGACACGGCGGCGCCGTAACCCAGCTCGCCGCTCTGCAGCGCGACCTTGTACACGTGCACGGCCAGCACCTCGGACCTGCCGTCGGGACCGCCCGCGGTGAGCAGGAACGGGGAGAAGTCGTTGAACGTCCACAGGCTGATGAGCAGCAGGTTGGTCAGGATGTGCCCCCGGATATGCGGGAAGACCACGTCCCTGAGCTGCTGCCAGCCGGAGGCGCCGGCCAGGCGGGCGCTCTCCAGGTGGGAGGGCGGCACGTTGCCGAGCGCGGCGCCGTACAACATCATCGAGAACGCGGTGCCGCGCCAGGTGTTGAAGACGATGATCGACAACATCGGGTGGTCGAGCAGCCACGGGAAGCCGGGGATGCCGAGCAGCGCGTTGAGCGTGCCGCCGTCGCGGTCGAGCAGCGCCACCCACAGGAACGACACCACGGCGCTCGGCAGGATCCAGGCCAGGATGACCAGGCCCTCGACCAGCCGCTTGAGCGGTCCGGCGCGGTCGCGCAACAGCCAGGCGATCGTGAAGCCGAGCACCACCTGGCCGATGACGGCCGAGCCGAGCACGAACTGCACGGTCAGCCACGTCGAGTTCCAGAACGTGGGGTTGAAGACCGCGTCGAGGAGGTTGGCGAGCCCGACGAACTCCGGCTCGGCCGCGGCCGCGCCGGTCAGGCGGTAGTTGGTGAGCCCCAGGTAGAGCACCCACAGCGCGGGGAACACGAGGAAGGCGGCGATGAGCAGCAGGGCGGGGGCGACGAACGCCCCGGCCCGCAGGCTGCCCAGGCCCGCCGCGTCAGAGCTGTAGCCGCGGCGGGTCCGCGCGTCTTCCTTGACGACCTCAGGAGGCGATGTTGCCTGCGCCACCGACGATTCCTTCGAGCTTCTTCTGGTAGTCGGCCGCCGCCTGGTCGGGCGCTGTGCCGCCGACCACCGCGGCGGTGGCCTCCTGCAGCGCCACCGACACCTGCGGATAGACGGCGACGGGCGGCCGGTAGGCGGTCACCGGCAGCACCTTCTCCGAGATGAAGGTCAGCAGCGGCTCGCCGGCGAGGATCTCCTTGTTGACGTCGGTGCGCGGGGTGACGCGTACGTTGCCGTCCTTGGTCTCCTCCTTCAGCGCCTCGGGCGAGAGCGTGAAGGTCAGCAGCTCGAAGGCCTCCTTCGGGTGCTCGCTGTTGGGGTTGACCGTGCGCAGGGCGCCGCCTGACATGCTGACGAAGTCCTGGCCGCGCACGCCCTTGCCGGGCTCCATCGCGGGGATCATGGCGTAGCCGACGACCTGGTCGCGGTCGGCCATCTTCGCCACGCCGTCCTTGGGGTTGACGACGCCGCGCCAGAAGTAGTCGCCCTCCATCAGGATGCCGACCTTGCCGTCGGCGAACTGCTGGAACGACTTGTCGCGGCCCTTGGCCTCCTGCTGGAGCTTGGGATCGCCGAGGCCGCCGCCGTAGATCTTCTGGTAGAGGCCGAGCGCGTCCTTCAGCGGCTGGGAGGCGCCGGTCCACTTGCCGTCCTGCTGCACCTCGCCGCCCGCGCCGGCGAGCAGCGGCAGCACGCCCTGCATCGAGGTGGCCTCGCCCATGGCGGTGCCGGCGTTGATCTGGATCGGCACGGGCACGCCCGCGGACTTCAGCTTCGTGCCCGCGTCGAGGATCTCCTGCCAGCTCTTCGGCTGCCAGTCGGCGGGGAGCCCGGCCTTCTGGAAGAGCGTCTTGTTGAAGTAGAGCACCCGGCCGTCGGTGCCGACCGGCAGTGCGTACTTCTTGCCGTTGAACTCGGCCATGCCCTGGACGGCCTCGGGGATCTGCGACCAGCCGTCCCAGCTGTCGGCCTCGGGGCCGATCAGCTCCGACAGCGGCTTGATGTAGCCCGCTTCGGCGAACTCGCCGGCCCAGATGCCGTCGATGTCCATGACGTCCGCGCCCTTGCCTGACTTGAGGTCGAGGGAGAGCTTGGTCTTGTACTGTTCGTCGTCGACTCCGCTGGGGACGAACTTGACCGTGACGTCCTTTCCCTTCGCCTTCTGGGCGGCCTCGAACTTGGGGATGACCCAGTCCTCGATGAAGGTCGCTCCGGCGGCGTTCTTGCCGCCCTTGATGGCGTTCTGGGTGATCGTCAGCTCGATGGCCTCACCCTCGCCTCCGCCGGACGACTGGCCGCACGCGGCGAGCCCCAGCCCGGCCGCGGCGAGGACCGCGACCACTCCCAGCGACCGTTTCCGCACTGCCATGCAAACCCTCCGACATGTCCATAGGGGAGGAAGCCATGGGCCAATATGTCATGACATGCATATGACGTAAAGGCCCGCCCAAATGACCGGGTCATACTTCCGGACTGTGCCCGTACGCTGTGTCTTTGCCTGAAGGAGAGGGATCAGCCGCAGGTGCGTCGCGCTCGTTTCGAGGTGGGCACGTAAGGCAACATAGCGGACATCCGAATGTCATGACAATATGCCATAGTGTCGAGAGAAGCCTCACCCTGGAGGTGCGTCAGGTGCAGACCCCGCTCCCCGCGACAGGCCGTCCGTCCGGGCCCGCCGTGCACGACCTGATCACGATCGGCCGCTGCGGCGTCGACG
This sequence comes from Nonomuraea deserti, assembly GCF_004348685.1. Lineage (GTDB taxonomy): Bacteria > Actinomycetota > Actinomycetes > Streptosporangiales > Streptosporangiaceae > Nonomuraea > Nonomuraea deserti. Next base: position 20,141 of record NZ_SMKO01000071.1, read on the forward strand.
TCTACCCGTTGCAGACCGGCGTCGGGCTGGCCGACGTCGAGACCTTCGGCAAGTTCCTCGGCGGCAGCCCGACGAACGTCGCCGTGGCCGCGGCGCGCCACGGGCTGCGCCCGGCCGTGATCACCGCCGTGGGAGCCGATCCCTTCGGGGACTTCGTCCGGCGGGCGATCCGCGGCTTCGGCGTCGACGACGCCTACGTGAGCACCATCGAGGGCCCGCCCACACCCGTCACGTTCTGCGAGATCTTCCCTCCCGACCACTTCCCGATCTACTTCTACCGCGGCGACCATCCTCCCGACCTGCGCATCTCCCCCGACCTCCTCGACCTCGACGCCATCGCGGCCACGAGCCTGTTCTGGTTCTCGCTGACCGGCCTGAGCAAGGAGCCCAGCGCGGCGGCCCACGCCGCCGCCCTGTCGGCGCGCACCACGGGCTGGACGGTGTTCGACCTGGACTACCGGCCCAGCCTGTGGGAGTCGCGGGAGGCGGCGTACGAGGCGGCGAACCGGGCGCTGCCGCACGCGAACGTCGCGGTCGGCAACCTCGACGAGGTCGAGACCGCGGTCGGCGTACGCGATCCGGAGGCCGCCGCGCAGGCGCTGCTGGACGCCGGGGTGAAGGTCGCCATCGTCAAGATGGGCCCAGAAGGGGTTTTCGCCCGCACCGCCGAGGAGAGCGCCTTGGTGGAACCCGTGGAGGTGAAGGTGGTCAACGGCATCGGAGCGGGCGACGCGTTCGGCGGCGCCGTCTGCCTCGGCCTGCTGCGCGGCTGGCCGCTGGAGCGTACGATCCGCTTCGCCAACGCCGCGGGCGCCTTCGTGGCCGCCCGCCTGGCCTGCGCCGACGCCATGCCGGCGACGGCGGACGTGGAGGACCTGCTGAACGGCACCGAGAACGGGGATCGCTCTTGAGCGACATCACGCTGCCCAGGGCCGCCGGATACGCGCGGCTCACCCACATCCGCGCCACCAAGCCGGAGGAGATCGCCGAGGCGGCGGCCCGGCGGCAGCGACGCGGCCTGCCCGGCGAGGGCGAGCGGCTGCTCATCATCGCCGCCGACCACCCCGCCAGGGGAGCGCTGGCCGTACGCGACCGCCCGCTGGCCATGGCCAGCCGCGCCGACCTGCTCGGCCGCCTCCAGACCGCGCTGGCCAGACCGGGCGTCGACGGCATCCTGGCCGCCCCCGACGTGCTGGAGGACCTGCTCCTGCTGGGCGCGCTGGAGGGCAAGCTGGCCTTCGGCTCCATGAACAGGGGCGGCCTGCAGGGCTCGGTGTTCGAGCTGGACGACCGCTTCACCGGCTTCGACGCCGCGGCGATCGACACGATGCGCCTCGACGGCGGCAAGATGCTCTGCCGCATCGACCCCGGTGACCACGCGACCGTGGCGACGCTGGAATCGTGCGCCCGCGCGGTCACCGACCTGGCCCGCAGACGCCTGGTCGCCATGGTGGAGCCGTTCTGGTCGCTGCGCTCGGAGACGGGCGCCGTCCGCAACGACCTGTCGCCCGACGCGGTGATCCGCGCGATCAGCGTCGCCCAGGCGCTCGGCGTGACCTCGGCCTACACCTGGCTCAAGATCCCCGCCGTGGCGGAGATGGAGCGGGTGATGGCGGCCACCACGCTGCCCGCCCTGCTGCTCGGCGGCGACCCGCCGGACATCGACGCCGCCTACGCCGACTGGGACCGCGCGCTCGGGCTGCCGGGCGTGCGGGGACTCGTCGTCGGGCGCGCTCTGCTCTACCCTCCGGACGACGACGTAGCAACCGCCGTGGACGGCGCCGCCGCCCTGGTTCGAGAGGTCCGCGCATGACATACCTTCCGTACGGCAAGTCCGCCAACGGCCCCTGGGCGGTGGAGATCACCCCGTCCCTGGCCGGATGGACCTATTCGGGCCTGCGCGTCGCGAACCTGGCCGACGCCACGGTCTCGTTCGACACGGGCGAGGAGGAGATGCTCGTGCTCCCCCTGTCGGGCTCGTGCACGGTCGCCATCACCCCATCCGCCTCCCCGCCGCCCGGCACGCTCGGGGCCGGTGCGGTGACGTTCGAGCTGGCCGGGCGGTCCTCGGTGTTCGACGGCCCGTCCGACTTCGTCTACCTCCCGATCGGCGCCCACGTGACGCTCAGGGGCGACGGGCGCATCGCGCTGCCCTCGGCCCGCGCCACCCGCGCGCTGGAGCCCCGCCACGTGCCCGCCGCCGACGTCGCCGTGGAGATCAGGGGCGCGGGCCAGGCCAGCCGCCAGGTGAACAACTTCTGCGCCCCCGACGCCTTCGACTGCGACAAGCTCGTGGCCGTCGAAGTGCTGACCCCCGGCGGAAACTGGTCGTCCTACCCGCCGCACAAGCACGACACCCCCAACCCGGGCGAGGCCGTGCTGGAGGAGATCTACTACTTCGAGGTCGCCGGCCGGGGCCTCGGCTACCAGCGCGTCTACTCCTCCGAACGCGGCCAGATCGACACCCTGGCCGAGGTCTCGTCCGGCGACGTCGTGCTGGTCCCGTACGGCTACCACGGGCCGTCCATGGCCGCGCCCGGCTACGACCTCTACTATCTGAACGTCCTGGCCGGCCCGGCCGAGCAGCGCTCGATGGCGTTCTGCGACGACCCCGGCCACGCCTGGATCCGCTCCTCGTGGGACTCCCAGCCCATCGACCCGAGACTGCCGTTCGGGAGGACACATGACTGAGCTCGTCGAGGTCATCAATGGACACAGCTCCTTCGTCATGAGGCCGGCGAAGGAGGTCTCATGACGACTCGGCTGACCGTGGCGCAGGCCGTCGTGCGGTTCCTGGCCCAGCAGTGGAGCGAGCGCGACGGCGTGGAGCGGCGGTTCTTCGGCGGCTGCGCCGGCATCTTCGGCCACGGCAACGTCGCCGGCCTCGGCCAGGCGCTGGCCACCTCCGCCGGCGACCTGCCCTACCACCTGACCCGCAACGAGCAGGCGATGGTGCACACCGCCGCCGCCTACGCCCGCGCCGGCAACCGGCTGACGACCCTGGCCTGCACCACCTCGATCGGCCCCGGCGCGACCAACATGGTCACCGGCGCGGCCGGCGCGACGATCAACCGGCTGCCCGTGCTGCTGCTGCCCGGCGACATCTTCTCCACCCGCGTGGCGAGCCCGGTGCTGCAGGAGCTGGAGGACACCCGCTCCTACGACATCTCGGTCAACGACTGCTTCAAGCCGGTCTCCCGCTTCTGGGACCGGATCAACCGCCCCGAGCAGCTCCCGTCCGCGCTGCTGGCCGCCATGCGGGTGCTCACCGACCCCGCCGAGACCGGCGCGGTGACGCTGGCGCTGCCGCAGGACGTCCAGGCGGAGGCGTTCGACTGGCCGGACGAGCTGTTCGCCCGCCGCGTGTGGCACATTGCCCGGCCGCGCCCCGAGCGCGCCGCCCTGGCCAGGGCCGCCGAACTGATCGCCTCGGCCGAGCGCCCGCTGATCGTCGCCGGCGGCGGGGCGATCTACAGCGAGGCCACGGACGAGCTGCGCGCCTTCGCCGAGGCGCACGGCATCCCGGTCGCCGAGACCCAGGCGGGCAAGGGCGCGCTCCCCCACGGCCATCCGCTCGCGATGGGCGCCATCGGCGCCACCGGCACCACGGCCGCCAACACGCTGGCCCGCGAGGCCGACGTGATCATCGGCGTGGGCACCCGCTACAGCGACTTCACCACCGCCTCCCGGACGATCTTCGCCCCCGGCGCGCGGTTCGTGAACGTCAACATCACCGGCTTCGACGCCGCCAAGCTGTCCGGCCTGCAACTGGTCGCCGACGCCCGCGAGGCGCTGGCCGACCTGGGCCAGGCGTGCGCAAGATGGACCACGCCACCCGCCTACCGCGCCCGGGCCGCCGAGCTCACCCGTGCCTGGGACGCCGCCGTCGACGCGGCGTACGCGCTGGAGGGCTCGCCGCTGCCGCAGTCGGCGGTGATCGGCGCGGTCAACGCGGCGGCCGGCGACGACGGCGTGGTGGTGTGCGCGGCCGGGTCGATGCCCGGCGACCTGCACAAACTCTGGCGGCCCAGCGGCCCCGGCAGCTACCACGTCGAGTACGGCTACTCCTGCATGGGCTACGAGATCGCAGGCGGCCTGGGCGTCAAGATGGCGGCGCCGGAGCGCGAGGTGTTCGTGCTCGTGGGCGACGGCTCCTACCTCATGATGGCGCAGGAGCTCGTCACGGCCGTCTCCGAGGGCATCAAGCTGATCGTCGTCCTGGTCGACAACTCCGGATTCGCCTCCATCGGCCGCCTGTCGGAGAGCGTCGGCGCCGAGCGGCTCGGCACCTCCTACGCCCGTCGCGACGGCAGCCCGCTCCCCGTCGACCTGGCCGCCAACGCGGCCAGCCTCGGCGCCTCGGTGCTGCGCCCCGAGTCGGTCGCCGACCTGCGCAAGGCGCTCGACGCGGCCCGGTCGGCGACGGAGACCACCGTGATCCACGTACGCACCGACCGGCTGGCGGACGACGTACCCTCGTCGGAGGCCTGGTGGGACGTGCCCGTCGCGCAGGTGGCGACGACGAGCGCCACCTACGCCGCGCGGGAGGAGTACGAGTCCAACAAGCGCTCCCAGCGCCCGCACCTCGCCCCGCCGACCTGACCTGGGTTGCCCCCGATCTTCCGAGGGAAGGCCTGTGACCAGGCGCGATCGGGGGGTTGGGCATGGGGCCGTGGCGGTTGCTCGGGTGGTTCGCGGTCATCGCGGTGGCGTTGTTCTGCCTGCACCACGTGCGTACGGTGGCCATCTCCATCGTCATCGGCGTGTTCCTGACCGCGCTGCTGCTGCCGCCGGCCCGCTGGCTCAGGTCACGGGGGTGCAACAGGGCGGCGGCCACCGCGGTCACGTTCGTCGGCGGGCTGGTGCTGGCGGGCGCGCTCATCGCGCTGCTGGTGCCGCCCACCGTCGCCAGCGTGTCGGAGCTGCGCACGAGCGTCGACCAGGTGCTGCGCGACCTGCACCGCCTGGTCGCCGCCGTCGGGCTGGACGACCAGCGGCTGCTCACCCAGGCCAGGGACTACCTGTCGGGGCAGGGCAGGCAGATCACCACGGGGGCGCTGGCCGGGGTCAGGACGGTCGGCGAGATCGTCGTCGGCGCCGTGCTGGCCGTCATCCTGTCGGTCTACTTCGTGCACGGCGGCGACCGGCTCTTCCGCTGGCTCGTGGACCTCGCACCCGCCTCCGCCAGGAACCGCCTGACCAGGACCGGCGACCTGATCTTCTCCGTGATCGGCCGCTACATCCGCGGGGTGGCGATCGTGGGCGCCGTCGACGGGTTCTTCATCGGCCTCGCGCTGTGGATCCTCGGGGTGCCGCTCGCGCTGCCGCTCGCGGTGCTGACGTTCGTGGGGGCGTTCCTGCCGGTGGTGGGGGCGTTCATGGCGGGGCTGCTGGCCGCGGTGGTAGCGCTCGTGGCCAAGGGCTGGCTGGTGGCGCTGATCGTGGTCGCGGTGACGGTGGCCGTGCAGCAGATGGAGGGGCACGTACTGGCGCCGCAGATCTACGGCAAGGCCCTTGACCTGCCCGGCGCGGTCATCCTGGTCGCCATCACGGTGGGCAGCGTGATCGCGGGCATCACCGGCGCGTTCCTGGCCGCTCCTGTGACCTCCGTGATCGTCGCCCTGCTGCAGAGCAGGAGGAGGCGGGCCGAGCAGCCGGCGGCGGCGGCACGTCCGGCACAACCCCCGCCGGCCCCGGCCACCGGCTGAGCTCCCACGCCCCGGCCGGCCGCCCCAGCTCCCACGCGCCCGCGCCGGCGCCGGCCCCTGCCGGCGGTCAGAGAGCCAGCTCCAGCTCCAGGTAGTGCCGGATCGGGATGCCGTCGGACTCCGCGGGGATGGCGGGTTTGAGCTCGCGTGCCTCGTCCGCCGCGTTGCGGTGCAGGGCGACGAGGTCGAAGCCGTAACGCTGGTAGAAACGCAGGGCATGAGTGTTGTCGTTGGTAGTGATCAGCGTGAGCCGCGCCATCCCGCGTTCGGACGCGAGGGCGCGTACGGCGTCGAGCAGGGCCCGGCCGACCCCCTGCCCGGACAACACCGCGTCGACCGTCACGATCTCGACGGACCCGTCACGGTCGAGGTAGGTGAGCACGCCCGCCACCTCGCCGCCGCTCTCCGCGACGAAGCCGGGCAACTCGACCGCGTCCACCAGCTCGCCGCGACCCAGCGCGATCACGGTGGTGCCACCCCAGCTCTCGCTGAGCACGCGGGCCACCGCCTCGGTGTCGTCAGGCCCGATGGGGCGCACCGATATCGACATAGACCTCATTATGGGTCATCGGGTACGGCCTGCCCGGCACGCTGGAGGACGTCTAGGTGCGCTGGTCGAGAACTTCGGCGATGTCGGCCAGGAAGGAGTCGACGTCCGCGATCAGGTAGCCGGACCGGAACATCACGGTGGAGAACGTGGCCTCCCGCACCTCCTTCGCCGTGACCGGGTAGTCGGTCGTGCCGCGCAGGGTGGCCACGATCCGGTCGAGGAAGGCGTCGATCTCGTCCTCGTTGTAGCCGGTGCCCATACGTCCTGGACGGAAGGCCACCCGCTCGACGCGGGCGGCCTGGGTCTCGAACCACTCCTCCCGCAGCATCTCGCCGGTGGGCTCGGCCATGGCCAGTCGTACGGGCCGCTTGGCCTGCGTCTCCAGCGCCACCACGAACGCCTCGAGCGCGAAGTCGACGGCGGTCTCCTGGTAGCCGCCGCGTTTGGCGCGGAACGTCGCGCCGCGCACCTCGTCGGCAGTGACGGGCTCCATGGTGTGCGAGCCCCTGCCGAGGGTCGACTCGATCCGCCCGATCAGGGCGTCGACTTCGGCGGGGTCATAGCCTGAACGCATGCCCATGACCCGCGGAAAGCGGTTCAAGCCTTGCTCCTCTTGAGATGACGCCGGGACCTCTATTTTGACATTTCGAGCGTGTTACCCGATGCGGTCTTTTATCACGACGATGCGGCCCCGCCTATACCGTTACAGCACCATGCGTCTCTCCCACGTATCCTTCCGCTACCGGTGGCGCGATCCACTGATCATCGAAGACGCCGACGCCGAGCTCTCCCCCGGCGACGTGATCGAGCTGACCGGGGCGAACGGAGCGGGCAAGTCGACCCTGCTCCGCCTCCTCGCGGGGCTCGCCCGGCCGACCGCGGGCACGATCACCGGCCGCCCGGCGGTCGTCGGCTTCGCCCCCGACCGCTTTCCCGCGGGCCAGCCTTTCACGGTGACGCAGTACCTGCGGCACATGTCACGGGTGCGCGGCGGCGCCCCCTGGGAGCCGTGGGCGGAGCGCCTGGCCCTGAGCCACCTGCTCGGACTCCCGCTGGGTGAGCTGTCGAAGGGCAGCGCCCACAAGGTGGGGCTGGTCCAGGCGCTGATGGCCGAGCCGGGACTGCTGATCCTCGACGAGCCATTCGCCGGGCTCGACGCCGACACGCGCGAGGCGCTGCCCGCGATCGCGACCGAGGTGGCGGCCGGGGGCGGCATCGTCATCGCCAGCGACCACCAGGCCGGTCTGCGTGCCCTGCACGGTGTCCGCCACTGGTCGATGATCGCCGGCCGGCTGAAGGAGAGCACGTCGGACACCCCCGCGCCGGAAGCCGAGCCCGCCGCAACCGGGGCCGCCACCACCGCGCGGGACGCCCCGTCCGCCGCGGCCGCGCGGCGCTCAGGCCCTCCGGGCGGGCCGTCCGAGCGCCGGCACGCGACCGTGGCCGTGACGCTGCCGGCCGGCGACGTCCAGCGGTTTCTGGCCAGGATGCACGGCGAGGGTTTCCAGGCCCGCGAGATCGAGGAGAGCGGATGATCGCCCTGGTCGCCTTCCGCCTGGCCGCCTACGTCCGGTCCCACCGCGTCTACCAGGCGCTCCTGCTCGCCCTGGCCCTGCTCGCGATCCTCTACGGCAGCCGAGCCCCGAAGGGCGAGGAGACGTCCGTGCTCACGGACGGCGCCGTGCTGATCGTTCCGGTGCTGGCCTGGGCAGCCAGGAGCCTGCTCGACACCGAGCCGGACCGGCAGCGCGAGATGTCGGCGATCCAGGCGGGCAGCCGGGGCAAGGAGGTGGCCGCGGGGCTGGTCGCGGCCTTCGCGACGTGTGCCGGGCTCGCCGCGATCGCCTTGGGCTGGGCCCTGCTGCTCGGAGTGAGCGCCACCCCGCCGCCCGGCGTGCTGGTCGCCGTGATCGCCCTGCATGCCCTGGCCGCCCTGGCCGGGACGGCGCTGGGCGCCCTCACCAGCCGCGCGATCATGCGCTCCCCCGCCGTCTCGATCACCGCGCTGCTGCTCGGCTTCCTCGCGACGCTGCTGCTCAGCACCTCGCCCCTCTACTGGCTGACCGTGCCGCTGATCCCCTGGATGCGGGCCGCGAACGCCGGCGACCTGCTCGGCCGCTTTCCCGAGCTGGCCGCCCTCTCCCTGGTCTGGTGCCTGATCGGCCTGGCCGGCTATGTCTGGCGCCGCCTCAGGACGAGCTAGTGCCGCATCACCGGGTGAGCGCGCGAAGCTCGTCAACGAGGCCGGCCCTGCCGGACCTCGCCGCTGTCCGCGCCTGCTGGATCCTGACTGTCGCGGTCGTGACCTCTCTGACCGGCCGACGGGATTCGCGCCAGGCTCTCGTCGTGGTCATGTTCACCTGCAGCCGGTGCGGTACGGCGGTAACCCTCGACGTGTGATCAGGTCGAACGGCCCACGCGGAACGATCGTGGTGAACGTCGACGATCTCATCGCTCTGGCTCCTCATCCCGATCGCGAGAGCATGGGCGGGTGTTGCGGCTTCGACCCGGATCATGGCCGCAGCCTGGTCTGCGAAGCGTGTGGTCAGGAGGTCGCCACCGAGGCGAACGACTGCGGCATGCGGTGGCACTGGGTGAGGCTCTTTCCCGGCGCGGTGCTCGGCGCGCCTCCCGCTCCCGCTCCTGTGCCGGGCGCTGTCCGCCGCAGACACGACGGACGTCGTAGCCGCCGGTAGCCCGGACGGCTCAGGGCTGCCCTTCGCTCACTCCGCGGCGGCCAGCTGCCCGCACGCGCCGTCGATCTCGCGCCCGCGGGTGTCGCGGACCGTCACGGCCACCCCGTGGAACTGCAGCCGTCGAACGAAGGCCCGCTCGTCCTCGGGCCGCGACGCCGTCCACTTGGAGCCCGGCGTGGGGTTGAGCGGGATCAGATTGACGTGCACCAGTTTGTTCTTCACCAGCTTGCCGAGCAGATCGGCCCGCCACTCCTGGTCGTTGATGTCCTTGATCAGGGCGTATTCGATCGAGACCCGCCGCTTGGTCCTGGCCGCGTACGCCCAGGCCGCGTCGAGGACCTCGGCCACCTTCCACCGCGTGTTGATCGGCACGAGGGTGTCGCGCAGCTCGTCGTCGGGCGCGTGCAGCGACAGCGCCAGCGTGACCGGCAGCCCCTCGTCGGCGAGCTTGCCGATGGCGGGCACCAGCCCCACCGTGGAGACGGTGACGCCGCGCGCGGAGATGCCGAGGCCCTGCGGCGCGGGCTCCACCAGCCGCCGCACCGCGCCGATCACCTGCTTGTAGTTGGCCAGCGGCTCGCCCATGCCCATGAACACGACGTTGCTCACCCGGCCGGGGCCGCCCGGCACCTCACCGGCGGCCAGCGCGCGAGCGCCGGAGACCACCTGCTCGACGATCTCGGCGGTCGACATGTTGCGGGTCAGACCCGCCTGGCCGGTGGCGCAGAACGGGCAGTTCATGCCGCAGCCGGCCTGCGACGACACGCACATCGTCACCCGGTCGGGATAGCGCATCAGCACCGACTCGACCAGCGCCCCGTCGAACAGCCGCCACAACGTCTTGCGGGTCGTGCCGCCGTCGGTGGCCATCTCCCTGACCGGCGTGAGCAGCTCGGGCAGCAGCGCGGACAGCGTCTCGCGGGACGCGGCCGGCAGATCGGTCATCGAGCCGACGTCGCTGGTCAGGCGCTCGAAATAGTGGCGTGAGAGCTGGTCGGCACGGAACGCCTTCTCGCCCAGCTCGGTGACCGCGGCCCGACGATCGGCCATCGACAGGTCGGCCAGGTGCCGTGCGGGCTTGGCCCGCCGGGGCGCGACGAAGGTGAGCTGGCCTGGGGGCTGGGACACGTTGCCGCCTTTGCTTGAGGGGTTGTCGGCCAGGGTAATGAACGTTGGGATCGGAGGTGGCATTCCTGGTGTTGGTTGGGCTCGCGTCACGGTTGCCGGCCGATCTACAGTCATCTCGTATGGCGATTTTCCGGGCGGCATCTGGCGAGGGTGGCGCCGAGGTCGTCCTCGCCGCGGGCAACCCGTACGGCAGCCGGACGCTCGTGGTCGAGCGTGATGAGGACTCCTCGGTAGCTTACCTGTGCTCGCCCGACGGCACGGTGCACGGCGCCGTGTGGCTGGCCAACCACCGCCCCGCCCCGCCGGTGGTCGACCTGGCCAGGATCAACGCCGGCCTGCCGCCGCTGATGCCGAGGGCCGGCACGCTGCACCCCGAGGGCCGCCGGCCGCTCGGGCAGCTCGGCACGCTGTGGTTCGAGGAGGGCGACGGCGTGGCGCTCTACGAGGACGACGACCTGCTGGCGGTCATCCCCGGCTGGGCCGACATGAACAGGGGCATGCCCGGTTACGCGCGCGACGCGGTGGGCGAGTCACCGTTCGCGTGGGCGCTGTCGGAGGCGCTCGAAGGGCTGCGTCCGCGCATCTCCAACGCCCAGTCCTACTGGCGCTGGCGGCACGGCGAGGGTTCGTGGCCGTCGTTCCAGCAGTTCGTGATGGGTCATCTGGACCGCGCGCTCGGCCCGGCGGGCAGGTACTGGGACGCCGGCGGCGAGCGGCTGCCGACCGTCGGCATCACCGAGCGTCCGCCTCACCGGGATCGCGACTTCACCGTGCTGTCGACGGTGGGGATGAGCTGCCAGCGCATGCCCACGGTGGAGCAGTGGATCGACAAGCCGGGCGCGTACGCCAGGATCGAGCTGGCCGTGGCCACCCGGGAGGACCCGAAGGACGCGGCGCTGCTGCTGGTGTGGTTGTCGCAATATCCGTGGCATTCGGTCACGTGGCTCGGCCACGGGCACACGGCGAAGTGGTATCACGAGCCTGCGACGTTCCCGCTCGGGCCGCAGTATTCGGGGGTGCTGATGGTGCACAGCCCACCCCACATGCCTGACATGTCGGGGTTCGCGTTCGGGGGCGAGGCCGTACGGTGGCTCTGGCTGACCCCCGTCACAGCGGAGGCGCTGGAGACACACCGGTAGAAGGCGCTAGAAGAACACCGTCATCAGCAGCCAGGCCGGCACCAGCACCGTCACGAGCGAGTCGAGCCGGTCCATCAGGCCGCCGTGCCCGGGCAGGATCGTGCCCAGGTCCTTGATGCCGAGGTCCCGCTTGATCATCGACTCGATGAGATCACCCGCGGTCGCCAGCACCGCCGCGAGCCCACCGATCAGCGCCCCCTGCCAGAGCTCGCCTCCGAGCAGCCACGTCACCAGCCAGCCGCCGACCGCCACACACGCGACGAGCGACCCGGCGAAGCCCTCCCAGGTCTTCTTCGGGCTGATCACCGTCATCTGGTGGCGGCCGAACAGCACCCCGGCGACGTAACCGCCGATGTCGCTGGCGATGGTCACCGCGATGAAGATCAGCACCCGGTGGTCGCCGTCGTCCGGCTTGAGGAGCAGCGCCACGAACGCGGCCAGCATGCAGGGGTAGAAGAGCGTGAACACCGACGCGGACGCGTCGCGCACGTAGCCGTCGGTGCCGTCGCTGAACATCCGCCAGATCAGCAGGACGAGCGCGAACCCGGCGAACGCGGCCAGTAACCAGACCGAACCGCCCCAGTAGGCCGCCACCTGCATCGCCACCAGCCCGGCGAGCACGGGCGCGACCGGCACCTTGATGTCACGGGTCGCGAACGCCCTGATCAGCTCCACCGTGCCGACGCCCACGGCCCCCGCGACCACCAGGAGGAACAGCTCCTTGATCGTGTAGAGGGTGCCGAGGACCAACGCGCCCAGCACGACGCCCACCGCGATCGCGGCGGGCAGGTTCCTGCCGGTACGGCTGCCGCCGCTCGAGCTGGTGCCAGCCGTACTTTTTTCCACAGAGTTCTCCAAAGCCGCGGCCCCCGCCGTCTGGGCGAGGGCCGCAGAGTGCATGCCCGCTGCCTTCGCCCCAGGTGGCAGGGGCCCCACCGGAGGCGGCCCGCCGCCGGGCGCGCCGCTCAGACTTCGAGCAGTTCGGCTTCCTTGACCTTGAGCAGCTCGTCGATCTTCGCGACGTGCTTCTGGGTGAGGTCGTCGAGCTCCTTCTCGGCCCGCCTGACCTCGTCCTCGCCCGCGTCGCCGTCCTTCATCATCTTGTCGAGGACCTCCTTGGCGGACCGGCGGATGTTGCGCACCGACACCTTGGCGTGCTCGCCCTTGTTCCTGGCGACCTTGATGTATTCCTTGCGGCGCTCCTCGGACAGCTCCGGGAACGTCACGCGGATCACCTGGCCGTCGTCGGTCGGGTTGACGCCGAGGTCGGAGTCGCGGATGGCCCTCTCGATCGCGGACATGGAGCTCTTGTCGTAGGGCTGGATGAGCACCATGCGCGCCTCGGGCACGTGGAACGACGCCAGCTGCTGGATCGGCGTCGGCGTGCCGTAATATTCGGCGTTGATCTTGTTGAACATCGAGGGGGTGACCCGGCCCGTACGGATGCTCGCGAAGTCCTCCTTCGCGACAGACACGGCCTTGTCCATTTTGTCCTCGGCTTCGAGGAGGGTTTCGTCGATCACAGCGGCTCCCTGTCTACTAGCTGGCGGTGTCGGGCTCGCTCGCTCATTTGCCTGCGGGACTGACCAGCGTGCCGATTTTCTCACCGCGGACGGCGCGCAGGATGTTGCCCTCGCCCATGAGGTCGAAGACCACGATCGGCAGATCGTTGTCCTTGCACAGGCTGATCGCGGTGGCGTCCATGACCGCGAGGTCGCGGAGCAGCACCTCGCCGTAGTCAAGGTGGTCAAATCTGACCGCATCCGGATTTTTGCGGGGATCGGAATCGTAGATCCCGTCCACCTGTGTGCCCTTGAGCAGCGCCTCGGCGCCGATCTCGAGAGCCCGCTGGGACGCCGCGGTGTCGGTGGAGAAGAAGGGCGACCCGAGCCCGGCGCCGAAGATGACCACGCGCCCCTTCTCGAGATGCCTGATCGCGCGGCGCGGCAGGAACGGCTCGGCCACCTGCTGCATGGTGATGGCCGTCTGCACGCGTGTCTCCACGCCCCGCCGTTCGAGGAAGTCCTGCAGGGCCAGGCAGTTGATGACCGTGCCGAGCATGCCCATGTAGTCGGCCCTGGCCCGGTCGATGCCCCCTTGCGAGAGGGTGGCGCCGCGGAACATGTTGCCGCCGCCGACCACGACCGCGACCTGCACGCCCTCCTGGACCGCCTCGGCGATCGAGTCGGCCAGGTGGTCGACGATCACCGGGTCGATGCCCAGCGGCTCGCTGCCGGCGAACGCCTCGCCCGACAGCTTCAGCATCACCCGTTTCCACCGCAGCGGGCTTGACGGGTGTGGGGACGAGGAAGCCGCCGTCCGTGGGGATTCGTGGGCTGGCTCCCGGTGTTCCTGCACGGCGGCGGCCTCCTTCGTTCGGCGGTTCGTTGAGCTGGCGGCTTGCCTAAGCCTAAGCCTGACCGACCTTGAAACGGACAAAGCCCAGGACCTCGACGCCGTTCTCCTCGGCGTACTTGCCCACGCTCTTCTTGCCGTCCTTGACGAAGGTCTGCTGGAGGAGGGTGAAGTCTTTGTACCAGCCGTTGACGCGGCCCTCGACGATCTTGCCGATCGCGGCCTCGGGCTTGCCCTCCTCGCGGGTCATCTCCTCGAAGAGCTTGCGCTCCTTCTCGACGACCTCGGCGGGCACGGAGGCCGCCTTGAGGTATTGCGGGGCCATCGCCGCGGCGTGCTGCGCGACGTCCTTGGCGACCTCGGCGTTGGGCTTGTCGAGCTGGACCAGCACGCCGACCGCGGGCGGCAGCGCCGGGTCGGTGCGGTGCATGTAGGCGCCGACGTAGCCGCCGTCCAGCACCGCGAACCGGCGGATCTCGATCTTCTCGCCGAGCGCGGCGTTGGCGGTGTCGAGGTGCTCCTTGACGGTCTTGCCGTCGAACGAGGACTCCAGCAGCGCCGCCACGTCGGCGGGCCTGGTCTCGAGGATGTGCGCCACGACCTGGGCGGCCAGTTCCTGGAAGCGCTCGCCCTTCGCCACGAAGTCGGTCTCGCAGTTGAGCTCCAGGAGCGCGGCGGCGGAGTCGCCGTCCTGCTTGAGCGCGACGAGGCCGTTGGAGGCGGTGCGGGCCTCGCGCTTGCCCACGTCCTTGGCGCCCTTGAGGCGCAGCAGCTCGATGGCGCGGTCGAAGTCGCCGTCGGACTCCTCGAGCGCCTTCTTGCAGGCCATCATGCCGGCAGCGGTGATCTCGCGAAGCCGCTTGACGTCGGCCATGTTCACGGAAGCCATTGCTCTTATTCCTTGTGGGATTTCGTCGTCGTGGATCGGGCGGGCGCCGTGATCGGCGGCCCACCCTGGGGTCGGCACGGCGGGCGCGTGCCGTACAGGAACTCTGCCTCGCCCGGGGGCGCGCACCGGCTCGGCCCTACTGCGGCCTCGCCCGGCATACTGCCCAGCCTCGCCGCGGCCTATCACCTGTGCGGTCCCGGCTTCGCCAGGCCGGGACGCGTCCCCGTCGGTGGGGACGCGTCCCTCGATCAGCCGTCAGGACTGCTGCTCGGGCTTGTCCTCGGCGCTGGCCTCGGCCTCGGCCTCGGCCGCGGGAGCGGTCTCAGCCGGAGCCTCGGCCGCGGCGGCCGGCTCGGCGGGAGCGGGCTCGGCCGGGGCGGCCTCGGCCGGAGCCTCGGGAGCGGCGGCGGCGTCGGCCTCACCCGCCGGACGCTCGCCGGTGCCCTGCTCGATGAGCTCGCGCTCCCACTCGGCCAGCGGCTCGGCGGCGGCCGGCTTCTCGTCACCGCGGGCGGCGCCGGAGCGGGCCATCAGACCGGCGGCGACACCGTCGGCGACGACCCGGGTCAGCAGCCCGACGGCGCGGATGGCGTCGTCGTTGCCCGGGATCGGGTAGTCGACCTCGTCGGGGTCGCAGTTGGTGTCGAGGATCGCGACGACAGGGATGCCGAGCTTCTTGGCCTCGCTGATCGCGATGTGCTCCTTCTTGGTGTCGACGACCCACACCGCGCTGGGCACGCGGCCCATGTCACGGATGCCGCCGAGCGTGCGCTCGAGCTTGTCCTTCTCGCGCCGGCGCATGAGGAGCTCCTTCTTGGTGAGCCCCGAGGCGGCGACGTTGTCGAAGTCGAGCTCCTCGAGCTCCTTCAGGCGCTGCAGCCTCTTGTGCACGGTGGAGAAGTTGGTGAGCATGCCGCCCAGCCAGCGCTGGTTGACGTAGGGCATGCCGACCCTGGCCGCCTGCTCGGAGATAGCCTCCTGAGCCTGCTTCTTCGTGCCGATGAACAGGATCGTGCCGCCGTGGGCGACGGTCTCCTTCACGAAGTCGTAGGCGCGGTCGATGTAGGACAGCGACTTCTGCAGGTCGATGATGTAGATGCCGTTGCGCTCGGTGAAGATGAAGCGCTTCATCTTCGGGTTCCAGCGCCGGGTCTGGTGACCGAAGTGAACGCCGCTCTCGAGCAGCTGTCGCATGGTGACGACGGGGGCCATGTGCTGGTCCTCCAGGTCTGGGCGCCCTGCGGATGGGCGCGATTCTCGGTTGTGACGCGACAGCGCGTGTCTGCCGCCCTGATGCCCCGAAACCGCTCCAGCCGGGCGCCTGGCCCGGACCGATGGCGCGGTCCGCAATGAGGCATGCGAAGTCGGCCTGTGCCACAGGCCACCGGAAAGTCTACCTCCCACGCCGCCTCAGGCTGACCGCATGTGGTCAAACGGCACGGGTCAGCCCGGTTCCGCCTTCAAGTAGGCCAGTACCGCCACGACCCGGCGGTTGTGATCGTCGCTCGGCGGCAGGCCGAGCTTGGCGAAGATGTTGTTGGTGTGCTTGGCGATGGCCTTGTCCGTGACGAGCAGGCGGGCGGCGATCGCGGCGTTCGACAGGCCCTCGGCCATGAGCGCGAGCACCTCGTGCTCCCTGGGGGTCAGCCGGCCCAGCGGTTCGTCGCGCTCCCTGCGGGTGAGCAGCTGGCCGATCACCTCGGAGTCCATCGCCGTGCCTCCGGCCGCCACCCTGCGCACCGCCTCGACGAACTGCTCGACGTCGCCGATCCGGTCCTTCAGCAGGTAGCCGACCGCACCCGCCTGGTCGGACAGCAGCTCACGGGCGTAGAGCTGCTCCACGTACTGCGAAAGGATCAGCACCGGCAGCCCCGGCCGGCGCCTGCGTGCCTCCAGCGCGACGCGCAGCCCCTCGTCGGTCAGGGTCGGTGGCAGCCGTACGTCGATCACGGCGACGTCCGGCCGGTGGCGGGTCAGCGCGCTGAGCAGCATCGGCCCGTTGTCGACCGCCTCGACCACCTCGAACCCGGACGCCGACAGCAGGCGGACGAGCCCGTCCCTTAGGAGGGCGAGATCTTCTGCGATGACAACGCGCACGGTATCTCCACGATGAACTCGGTCGGCCCGCCGGCCGGGCTGCGGACGTCGAGCGTCCCGTCGAACGCCGACAACCGGCGCCTGATGCCGTCGATGCCGGTGCCGCCCGGGTCGGCGCCGCCCCGCCCGTCGTCGCCCACCACCAGCCGCAGGACGCCGCCCGAGTGGCCCAGCCGCACCCACGCGCGGTGGGCGCCGCTGTGCTTGGCCGCGTTCGTCAGGGCCTCGGCGGCGGCGAAGTAGACCGCGGACTCGACGGGCGCCTCCGGCCGGGCGGGCAGGTCGATGTCGACGTCCACCGTGATCGGGACGTGCAGCGCGGCGGCCTCGACGGCGCCCGCCAGCCCCCGGTCCGCCAGCACGGGAGGGTGGATGCCGTTGACCAGGTCACGCAGGTCGGCCAGGGCCTGCCCGGCCGACTCCCACGCCTCCCCCAGCAACGCGCGAACCTGCGCGGGATCGCTCGCGCTCCTGGCCAGGCCGAGGTTCATGCGGACCGAGACCAGCCTGGCCTGCGCGCCGTCGTGCAGGTCGCGCTCGATCCTGCGCAGCTCGGCCGCCTGCGCGCTCACCGCCGCGGCCCGCGACTCGGTCAGCTGCCTGACCCGGTCTGTGTCACCGGGCCGCAGGATCAGCTCCGCCAGCCAAGCCTGCGCCCTGTCCAGGAGCGGGACGGCGGCCACCGCCACGGCGACGATGGCGACGACCGCCAGCGACAGGGCGAGCGTGAGCGGGCTGTTGGGCCGCACCGCCTGCAGATCCCACAGGACGGCGTCGGCCGACAGCACCCCGCCGACGAGCAGCACGCCGCCGGGGCCGGTCACGGCCTGCACCGCCAGCCAGGCGGTCTCGCGCCCTTCAGCGCGCTCCGGCCCCGCCGGCTCGTGGCCGAGCACGCGGGCCGCCCTGGCCAGCTGGAACGTCGCCAGGCTGTGCACCATCGAGCGCACCCGGACCAGTGGCCGCACGCCCGGCCCGCCGATCGGGACCAGCACCGCGCACCCGGCCAGCAGCACGAGCAGCACCCAGGCCGCCACGCCGGCGGCGGCGTTCAGCAGCAGCCCGGACACGGGCTCGGCCATGCGGCGCGTCATGCTCACCCGAGCAGTCTGCCCGGTTCCCACGACCGGCGCGGTAGGCCTGGCCCCACCATCATGGGTGGCGAAATCCCACCGTCGCGGGGGACGCAGGGCGATGGAGGACGCGGCCCCGCACGCGGAGGCTGGGTGCCCATGATTGCAGTAACGGACCTGACGATGCGGTACGGCGACGCGCTCGCGGTCGACGACCTGACCTTCGAGGTGCGGCCCGGCCTGGTGACCGGCTTCCTCGGCCCCAACGGCGCGGGCAAGTCCACCACGATGCGGGTGATCCTCGGCCTGGAGACGCCCGACGCCGGCACGGCGCTCGTGGGCGGACGGCCGTACGTGTCCTTCCGCCGTCCCATGCGCGAGGTCGGCGCGCTCCTGGACGCGGGCGCGGTGCACGGCGGGCGCACCGCCGCCATGCACCTGCGCTGCCTGGCACGCAGCAACGACATCGGACGCGAGCGCGTCGGCGAGGTGCTGGAGCAGGTGGGGCTGGCAGAGGTCGCCGGCCGGCGGATCGCCGGGTTCTCGCTGGGCATGCGGCAGCGGCTCGGCATCGCGGCCGCGCTGCTGGGAGATCCCGGCGTGCTGATGTTCGACGAGCCGGTCAACGGGCTCGACCCCGAGGGGATCCGCTGGATCAGGGAGCTGATGCGCCGGCTGGCGGGCGAAGGTCGCACCGTCCTCGTCTCCAGCCACCTCATGAGCGAGATGGCGCTGACCGCCGACCACCTCGTGGTCATCGGGCGGGGGCGGCTGGTCGCCGACACCGCCATGGCGGAGCTGGCGGCGCGGTTCGAGGGGGACGTGCTGGTCCGGGCGGCCGGTCAGGAGGCTTTCGCCCACGTGCTGCGGGCCTCCGGGGCGAGCGTGCGCGAGGAGCCAGGCGGGCTGTCGGTGACCGGCCTGGACGCCTCGCGGATCGGCGAGCTGGCCCTGCGCCACGGGGTCGCGCTGCGCGAGCTGACGCCGCGCGGCGCCTCGCTGGAGGAGGCGTTCATGGAACTGACCGAGGACAGCCTGGAGTTCGCCGCGGAAGGGAGCACCCGATGATGGCCGCCGTCGCCGCCGAATGGCTGAAGTTGCGCTCGCTGCGGTCGAACCTCGGCCTGCTGGCCCTCTCGGCGCTGCCCGTGCTGCTGTGCGCGGGCATCGCCTACATGGTCGTGCGAGGGTTCGACCGGCAGACGGGGGACGACCTGCTGCGTTTCGAGAGCCTCGGCACCGGGCTGGGGACGGGGCTGCCCGTCGCGTACTTCCTCATGGCCGCGGCGGGGACCCTGTCGATCACGTCGGAACACGCCACCGGCATGATCGGGACGAGCCTCGTGGCCGTGCCACGGCGGCAGGTGTTCCTGTTCGCCAAGATCCCCGCCCTGGCTGCCGTCACGCTGGTGATCGGGCAGCTGCTCGTGTTCTGCATGCACGTCGCCACCATGGCCGTGGTCGGCGAGCGCGCCGGGCACGTGCTCATCGACGGCCGGACGCTGGGCCTCTCCCTGGCGGACCCGGGGGTGACGGCGGAACTCCTGGTCGCCGGGGCGGCCATGCCGCTGGCCGCGATGACAGGGCTCGGGCTCGGCGCGGCCATCCGTTCCGCCGCCGGAACCCTGGTCACGCTGATCGTGCTCATGTTCGTCCTGCCCATCGTGGCCCAGGCGCTGCCGAGCCCGATGGGGCCGCGGATCGCCTCGTACATGTTCGAGAACCTGCCCGCCCAGATCGCCTCTGGAGACGGCGTCCTGGCGCCGCCGGTGGCGGGCGCCCTGCTGCTCGCCCACCCCGTCGCGGCGCTCACCGCGGGAGCGGTCGCCATCGCTGCCCGCGGCCGCGGCGTCAGGCCCCTGCTCGCGGGAGGCCTGCCGGCCGCGCTCCTGGCGGGCACGGCCGTCGTCGCGCCGGGCGCCGCGGCGTCCTCCGCGCTGTCGTGGCGGCCGTGCGGCGAGAGCCTGGAGTGCGCCTCCGTCCAGGTGCCGGTCGACTGGTCGAAGCAGGACGGGCGGACCGTCACCATCCAGGTCGCCCGGCTGCCCGCCACCGGCGCGCACCGCGTCATGGGCACGGTTCTCGCCGTTCCCGGCGGGCCGGGCGGGGACGGCGTCGAGGACCTCAGGGACAAGGGCGGGGCCTTCGCGACGCTCCGGCAGCGTTTCCACGTGGTGAGCCTCGCGCCGCGCAACACCACCGACCTGGGCGTCATCCCGTTCGACTGCCTCGCCACCGGGCCGTGGATCACCCTTCCCGCCGACCGCGCCGCTTACGACCGGGTGGGGGCGCGGAACCGGAAGTACGCCGAGGAGTGCCGAGCGGCCGACCCCGAGTACTTCGACCACCTCGACTCCGCCTCCGTCGCCAGGGACATCGACGCGATCCGGGCCGCGCTGGGCGAGCCGCGGCTCAGTCTCGTCGCCACGTCGTACGGCGGGGTGGTCGCCACCACGTACGCGCGCCTGTTCCCCGACCGCGTCCGCGCGCTGTACATCGACGGCAGCATCGATCACCAGGCCGACCAGGAGACCCGGCTGAGGCACAGAACCGCGGCCGTCGAGCAGCAGTTCGCCCGCTTCGTCGAATGGTGCAAGACCGCCACCGCGTGTGCCCTCAACGGCCGCGACGCCGGCGCCGCCTGGCGCGGGCTCGTCGCCGCCGCGGACCGCTCGCCCGTCCCCGTGCGCGGGAGTGACACCGCTTACAGCGGTTTCGACTTCAAGGTCGCCGCGGCGCCCGACGTGATCAGCCCGGGTCCGGCCCCCGACTTCCCCAACTGGCAGCGCTTCGCCAGGTCCATCGACCGCGCCACGGCGGGCGACGCCTCCGGCTTCGCCGATCTCGTCGAGCAGGTCACGAAGAGCCTGAAGGTGCCGTCCTTCCGCGGCCAGAACGTCACCCAGTGCGCGGACGGGCTGATGTTCGCGGACTACGGGGAGTTCCGGCGGCTCAAGGCGCTCGGGGAACGACTGTCGCCGAACTTCGCGGGCAACGAGCTCTGGCATCGGCTGGGGTGCGTCGGCTGGCCCACGCCGGTCGGCAACCCTCCGGCCCCGATGCCCGCCGACCGGCTGCCGCCGATCCTCGGCGCGGGCACCTGGACCGACCACGGGGACGTCGCCACCGCCGCGGCCAGAGTGCCCGGCTCGGCCACGATCCGGTACGAGGGGCCGGGACACGCGCTCTACCTGTCGGGCAACCAGTGCGTCATCGCCCACGCCAACCGGTATCTCACGTATCTGCGCCTGCCCCCTGCCGGCGCCGCGTGCGAGCCCCTTCAGCCGTAGGGTCGGGGGCTGCCGGAGGCGTCAGGGCGCGTCGTGGTCCTCCGTGGGCAGGCCGGGGGCCACCCGCTTCGCGACCGGGAACAGTTTGATCTGCGCCTCGGCGATCCTGGCGCCGCTCGGGGCCTCGTCCTGGCTGCGGAAGCGGGCGACGTACGGCTCGAGCAGCTTTTTGATCTCCTCGTTGAGCTGGGCGAGTTCCTGGGCGTCGACCCTGATCCTGGTGCGGCTGAAACTGCGCGCGTCGCGCCACTCCTCCGTGTCGTTGTCGAGGCTGGTCCAACTACGTTCCGCCTCCTCGTTGGCCTCTTTGGTGAACAGCGCTATCAACGACTTCTTCGCCTCGCGCACGTCCGGCGAGTCGCCGGGATGGGTGCCCACGCCGATCGGCGTGTCCGAGACCTTCCACAAGCGTTCCCTGCCGTCTCCGCGGGGCGGCGCGTCCTCGACCAGACCGTATTTGGCGAGCATGCGCAGGTGATAGCTGGCGGCGCTGGGCGTGATGCCCGCGTTCTCGGCCACCTCGGTGGCGGTGGCGCTGCCCTCGTCGGCCAGTCGGACGAGGATCGCCAGCCGCGCCGAATGGGCCAGCGCCCGCATCGCCTTCGGATCGCTGAGCCAATCAGGTTCCCGCGTCATGTGCCCACGGTACTCCTGCCCGCCGAACACCTGAAAGGTTGCCTTCACAACTCTGAAGGATTACCTTCACATCTATGAAGGGAACCTTTCAGACCTGGCGTGGCCGTCGTGACGCCGAACGCCCGGCCGTCGGGCCGCCAGTCGGGCCGCCCGCCGGGCCGCCCGGCGCGAACAGCCCGGCCACCGGACCCGGATCTCCTCCTCCGTCCGGGACCTCCCCCCACCTCGGAGCCGCCCCCGCTCCTCTGCGCAAGCAGCGCGACTACCGCCTGCTCTGGACCGCCAGGACGGTCTCGATCACCGGGTCGGAAGTGTCCAAGCTGGCCATCCCCCTGACCGCGGTGACCCTGCTGACCGCATCGCCCTCACAGATGGGCCTGCTGACCGCGGCCGCTTCGGTGCCCGCCCTGCTGTTCGGCCTGCAGTCAGGGGCGATCGCCGACCGGCTCACGCGGCACCGACCCCTGATGATCGCCTGCGAGCTCGTCTCCTGCGCGGCCGCCGCCACCGTACCCGTGGCCTGGTTACTGGGCATGCTGAACGTCAGCTGGCTGATCATCGTGGCCCTCGTGATCGGCACGGCCGGAGTGCTGTTCAGAGCCGCGAACTTCCCCCATCTGGCGGCCGTCGTCCCCTCCGGGCAGCGCACCGAGGCGATGGCCGGCCTTCAGGCGTCCTACTCGGTGGCCTCCGTGAGCGGACCAGGGCTGGCCGGGCTCCTGGTGCAGGTGCTCACGGCACCGCTGGCCGTACTGGCGGAGGCGCTGTCGTTCCTGGCCTCCGCCCTGCTGCTGCGCTCCATCCGTACCCCGGAGCGGAACGAGCCGGCCGCCTCCCGGGGGATGTGGCGCGACGTCATGGAAGGGTTGAAGGTCAGCGTCACCCATCCGGTCCTGCGCGCGCTCCTCGGCGCGGGCGTCACGATCAACTTCTTCGCGATGGCGTTCACGGCCGTCTACATGCTGTACATGGTGAACACCCTCGGCATCCCCAAGGGTCTGATCGGCGTACTCATCGCGTTGGGCGGAGCGGGTGGCCTGCTGGGCGCCTGGCTCTCGGCCCGCCTGTCCAAGCGCTACGGCGAGAACCGCGTCCTGCTCGCCGCGGTGCTCTTCTTCCCCTCGGAGATCCTCGCGGTGGGGCTGCTGACCGGCCCGCTGTGGTGGAAACTGTCGGTCCTGGCCGTGACGGGCACGCTCACGGGCGGCATCGTGGTGGCCTTCGCCACCTGCATGGGCGCTATCACCCTGCGCGACACCACCGCCGAGCTGCGCGGCCGGGTCAACGCCACCATGACGTTCGCGGTGCAGGGCGTCCTCGCCCTCGGCGGTCTCGTCGGAGGCCTTCTCGCGGAGGCGATCGGGCTGCGTCCGGTCATCCTGGTCTGCGCCGCGGGCATCGCCCTGAGCACCCTCTGGATCTGGGCGTCTCCGCTGCGTCCGCGCCGTACCAGGTTCAGGGCCTCGGGCGAGGCAGGCGCCGACCCGGCACTCTCCTCGTCGCTGAACGACCTGCTCAACTCCAAGTCCTGGATCTGACGCCCGCGCCGCTGCCCTCCGTGGCCCCCACGATCCCCGCCACGCCGCACGCCGGAGCACGCTCGGCTCGTACTGGGCCGATCGCCGGGCTCACTCGCGGGCCGACCGGTGTGCAGCACGGCCGCCGGACCCCAGTCGATGCCCTGCCTGTGGACAACCCAGCGTCCTCCACAGAACAGCGTTCACCGACCCACCGCCGAGGCGCCTTATCCAAAACTCGCGCCATGAACCCCCACCCGCCAACACACCTGTCACTTATACACATCTGACACTGCCGACGGCTAGACGAGGGTAGATCTCGGTGGTGGCCGGCTCATTAAAAAAAAAA
>NZ_SMKO01000072.1 GCF_004348685.1 Nonomuraea deserti
CCCGGTAACCCGCGGCGCCGCCCGCCCCACTCGCCGGGCTCTCGACCCCTACCTGCTGGCGGACAGGCTGGAGGTCCACAGGATCAGATGGTCGGCGTTGTACGTCGTGGACCGGCCGAGGGCCACCACCTCCGCCCCCGACGCGTCCGTGGCCGAGACCGCCACCGCCGACAACCACTGCATGCCCTGCCCCGCCAGCCCGTCCTTCGTCAGCTCCATCCGGTTCCACGACAGCCCGTCCTGCGAGGTCCAGGCCGCGCTGTCGCCCTCGCCGGGCGCGCCGTGCCAGCCGACAGCCACCAGGCCCTCGTCGGCCGCCGCCAGGTCGTAGACCGCCGCCGCCTGCTCCGCGGGCAGCCAGGCCGTACGCCACGTGGCGCCGTCGTCGTCGGAGGCGGCCGCGAACGCCCGCCGCGCGCCGTCCACCAGCGCCGTGCCGATCGCCACCAGCTTGCCCTGGTACGCCGTGACCCGCCGGAGCCCGGCCGAGGTGGCGTCGGGCGGGGACACCGGGTCGCGAGCGGTCCAGTTCACACCGTCCTCCGAGTGCCACACGACGCTGTTCTCCTGGTCGGCGGCGCCCGAGCCGCCCACGGCCACGAAGCCGTCAGAACTGGCGACCGCGTCGTGGACGCGCACGCCGGAGCCGCCGTGCGGCAGCTTCTCCGACCTGGTGAACTTGCGCAGGTCAGGCGTGAACCAGATGGCCGCGCTGGACACGCCCGCCTGGTCCCTGGACTCGCCCACCAGGACGTAACCCTGTTCGCCCGCCGTCACCACGTGCGTCGTCAGGGACGGGTGGTCCTTGTCGCGGGCCAGGTCGCCGGAGACGTCGAGCCTCTTCCAGCTCTCGCCGTCGGCGGAGGTGACGAGGAGGGGGTCGGTGACGGCGACGTTCGTCTCGGTGGCGCCGACCGCCAGCCAGCCCCGCTCCCCATGCGTGACGTCCTCCAGCGACTGCCTGCCCGGCCCGCCGAGGCTCATCGACTTCCAGCTCTGCCAGTTCTTGATCGTCCACAGGCCGGCGTCGCCGGACGCCGAGCCGACGGCGACGTACCTGCCGGAGAAGCTGGTCAGCGCGGTCGTCTCGCGCGCGCTCCGCGCCAGGCCCTCGACCTCGCCGAGCTTGACGCGCGCCGCCTCGCCGCGCGGGGGCGCGGCCATGAGCACGAGCTGGTTGTCGACGTCGGACGCCGCCTGGTCGCCGCCGGCGAACAGGGTGCCGCCGTCGGAGATCGTGAACCCGCGCAGCGTCGCGCCCCGCAGGTCCGCGAAGTCGGCCCGCTTGTCCCAGTCGCGGGCGTTCGTACTGGTCAGCACGGTGTACTTGCCGAGGCCGGCCTGCGTGATCGCCGCGATCCCGGACTTGTGGGAGATCAGCGACTCCACACCTGGGCTCTCGCCGCTCAGGCCGCCGATGGTGCCGCACTGCTCCCACTGCGCCCCTGTCGGCGAGCAGTAGACGCGTACGTCGCCCGTGACCGTGCGCTGCCGCGTCGGCACCAGGACGAACTGCTTGGGCAGCATGCCCAGCGTCCCGGTGCGCGGCACGGCCTCGGGGAGCTGGAAGCCGGTCGCCTGCCAGTGACGCCCGCCGTCAGCCGAGCGCAGCACCCGCGATCCCTCGCCGACCGCGGGTTGCCCGATGGCCACGACCGTGTCGCCCCTGGCCACCACGGCTCTGATCTCCCGTACTTCCAGCCCTCTGGTCTCGATGCGCTCCCAGCCGGCGCCGTCGGTCGAGCGCCAGGCCGCGGGCCCTGACCCGCCGTCCTCCCCCGTCGTACGCCCCACCGCGACGAACCCCGAGGCCGTCCGTGCGATGTCGTGAATGTGGTCACCGGCCCGGAACGCGGTCCCTCCCGACGCCTCGACGGCCGTCCAGCTGAACCCGTCGGTGCTGGTCCACAGGCCGCGCTCGCCCGACAGGCCGTCGCCGCCGCTGGCCAGCCACCGCCCGTCGCCGCCCACCACCCGCTGGACCGTGGGCGAGGAGACGCCGCTCACCTGGCCGAGTTGCCAGGTCTTGCCTCCGTCCGGCGAGAACAGGAACAGCGGGCGCGGCGTGGGGCTCGTCGTGTCGCTGCCGACCGCCACCACCGCGCGGCCCGCCGAGGCCATGTCGTTGAGCTTCTGGTTGACGCCGTCGCCCGCGGCGGGGACGGTGAACAGCTCGTCGCCCGAACGCCCGGTGCCCGCCTCCAGGCGCAGGCCGGGGGCCTCGTCGCCGCTCCACTGCCACACGAGCACGCCGGCGGCCACCAGGACCGCCGCGGCCACGGTCAGCACGATGGGAGTCGCCCTGCTGCCGCGGCGTACGGGGCCCGCCCTGCGGACCGCGGCCGGCGCCGGGCCCCTGTGGTGCCTGCCGCTCGACCCCTGCGGGCGGGGCGGTCCGGTGGCGACGAGGAGGTCGGGGCGCGTGGGGCGGCCCGCGGGCGGCCGTCCGACGCGCCGTACCTCTGGCTCGTCGTCCTCCGGGTGCTGCTCCTCCCGCGGCTCGGGCACCGGCTCGGTCTCGGGAGGCTCCTCGACGGGGTAGACCCGGACGTACGGGGGGATGCGGGTGCCCTGGTAAGGCTCGGCCTCCTCCTCGCCCGGCTCCGGCCCGGGCTCCGGCTCGGGGGGCGGGCCGCCCGCGACCAGCTTGTCGGGGCGGTTGACGATGCGGCGGGGGCGGCGGCGCGGCTCCACCTCGGGCTCCGCGGTCGGCGAGCTGTACGGCCGGCGCCCCTTGGGCGGTTCCGGCGGCTCGTCGTCCGGGACCGGGGCGGCGAACGGCGGCATGTCCCAGGGTGACGCCAGCGGTAACCCCCTGGCCCGGTCGTCGGTGGGCCCTGGCGGCGAATGGCTGATTCTGGGCTCTTCAGAAGATTGCGGTTCCGACGCCCCTTCGGAACGCGGGTCGTCGTCACCCGGCGGTCGCCGTGGCGGTTCGCTGGGGCCGGAGGCCACGCGCCGTACCTCCTCGTCGAACGTGTCGTACGGGTCGAACTCGACGATCAATGCGGTCGTCCGGATCGGGTCTTTCCAGGCATGGGAACGGTCGAAACGACTACCTCCGGGAAACCCTCGCCGTCCCCACAGGATCCAGACCAGCATGACTCAGCCGGAATAGCGAGACCTCTCTAGCGAGATTCCCGGCACCCTACGCCTGATTTATCCAAAGACAGTGCTTATTGACCGCTTTTTGGCTAGATACAACACACCACCCGCGTAAACCGCGAGCTGCACCACGGTCCCCAGCAGCGCCTGCCAGGGCACCGGCACGTTCGGCTGGTCGAGGGCCTCCTCCAGGCTGCCGGCCGCCGCACTCAACCCGAAGGCGAGCAGGTTGTTCATGACGTGCAACGCGATCGCCGCCTCCAAACCCCCGGTCCGCACGGTCAGCCATCCCATCACCGCCCCGAACACGAAAACGTCGACCAGCCCGGCCGGCTGATAGCCGTGCAACGACGCGAACAACGCCGCCCCGATGAGGATCGACCAGATCGGATTGCGCACATGCGCGCCCACCGCCTGCAAGAACCAGCCACGGAAGACGTACTCCTCGGCGGCGGCCTGGAAGGGCACCAGCAGCAGGATCACGACCAGCGCCGGCAGGAAGCCCTCCCAACCGGCCCAGCTGAACATCTGGCTGCTCTCGCCCGACGCCGACATGACGAGCATCTGCGTGCCCTGGCCGGCCGCCAGCGCCACGACCGCCAGCGCCGCGCAGCGCCCCATCCACGACCAGCGCAGCCGCCCGGCCACGGACGAGAGCGTGCCGGGGCGGCGGCGCTGGATGAGCGCCACCGTGCCGAGCACGAGCAGGATCATCGGCGCGAGCGACAGCAGCAGCACCACCAGCGCGAACTCCGGATTGCCCGACAGCCGCCCGCTGGGCTCGATCGTGAACGGGATGCCGGCGAGCAGCGACACCAGCATGCCCGCGAACACCACCACCAGGCCGAGCGTGAAGAACCCGGCGGCGATGACGAGCGTCCCGACGATCGCCCGCCACGGATGGGACGCGGCGGTCCTGGCCATGTGGTCGTAGCGCGCCCCGCGCGGTGCCGGCAGGAACCAGGGCTGACGTTGCGGCGGGTACGGGTAGCCCGGCGGCGGCGCGCCGTACGGGAAGTGGGGCCCTGGGTTCTCCTGCATCCATACATTCTGTCCGCTTGATGCGCAATAGTTCACAGACGGCGCGCTCTTTTAGGCGGATGCTCGGGGTCGTAGGCATTCGACCCTGGGAGCAGTTCATGTCAAGGCTGGGACCTGTCATCACCCTCGCGGCGGGCGCGGTGCTCGCCGCGGGACTCGGTGTCGCCAGCATCAACGCGGCACCCGCGGCCGACAACACGGCCGCGAACACAGCCGCGGAGGCGCCCTCCACGGAGGAGACGACCCCCGCGCAGGAGAACGGCGCAGAGTCGCCCCCCGCGGCGACGAACACCGCGCAGCCCTCCCCCTCGCCCTCCCGCACCGAGCCCAGGAAGATCACCAGGGCGGACTACGGCGGGCGCGTCAAGGGCAACGGCGGCCTCATCGCCATCTCGATCAGGAACGGCAAGGCCATCGGCTACTTCTGCGACGGGCGGACCGAGGCCTGGTTCAAGGGCAAGGAGTCGGCGGGCGAGCTGTCGCTGACCGGCTTCGGCAGCGCCAAGGTCACGGCCGCGGTGGAAGGCGGCAAGGCCAGGGGCACGGTCGCCCTCGGCGGCGAGAAGTGGAGCTTCGTCGCGCCCACGGTCGTCAAGCCGTCGGGCCTCTACCGCGCCACCGCGATCGTCAGGGGTGCCAAGCTCAGGGCGGGCTGGATCGTCCTGAAGAACCCGCAGGGCGGCTTCACCCAGGTCGGCGCCGCCGTCCTCGGCGAGGAGCAGCTCGACATCCCGCGGCTGGACGGCGAGCGGCCCACCACCCCCCTCACCTTGGACGACACCACGGTCTACCCCAAGGACGTCGACGGCTTCATCGAGGAGATGTCATGACCGCCATCCACCAGCGGCCGTCCCGCAGCCTGACCCCGCTGCTCTGGCCGCTGATCGCCGGAGGGCTGGTCGTGGTCGCGCTCGGCGTCTTCGGGCGGGCCCACACGCCCACCGGGTTCGCGGTCGGCGTGGCCGGGTTCTCCGCCGCGCTGCCGATGAAGGTCTGGCTCACCACGGGCGCGTTCGTCCTGGCGATCGTGCAGGTGGTCTCGGCCCTGGCGCTGTGGGGCAGGCTCGGCGTCACCATCCCGCCCGCCGTGCACCGCTGGTCGGGCCGGATCGCGTTCCTGCTGACGATCCCCGTCGCCTTCCACTGCCTCTATGCACTGGGCCTGCAGTACGACGTGCCCAGGGTGCTGGTGCACTCGCTGCTCGGCTGCTTCTTCTACGGGGTGTTCACCGCGAAGATGCTCGCCCTGCCGAAGCGCGGCGCGCCCGGCTGGACGCTGCCGGTGCTCGGCGGGGCGGCGTTCACGGTGCTCGTCGGGCTCTGGCTGACCTCGTCGTTCTGGTTCTTCACCGCCATCGGCTTCAAGGTGTGAAGGAGGTCGTACGGGTGAGCCCGGCGGCCCGCCCCTTGGCCGCCACGACGAGCGCCATCTTGCGGGAGGCCTCGTCGATCATCTCGTCGCCCAGCATGACCGCGCCGCGCTTCTCGACCGAGGTGTAGTAGTCGTACGCCTCCAAGATGAGCTCGGCGTGGTCATAGTCCTCCTGCGCCGGCGAGAACACCTCGTTGGCCGCGTCGACCTGCGAGGGATGCAGCACCCACTTGCCGTCGAACCCGAGCGCGGCCGCCCTGCGCGCCACCTTCGTGAAGCCCTCGACGTCCTTGATCTGCAGGTAGGGGCCGTCGATCACCTGCAGGTCGTGCATCCTCGCCGCCATGAGCAGGCGCATGAGGATGTAGTGGTAGGCGTCGCCCTCGACGTAGCCGGGCGGCTGCTCGCCGACGACGAGCGTGCGCATGTTGATCGAGGCCATGAAGTCGGCCGGGCCGAACACCAGCGTCTCCAGCCGCCGCGACGACCCCGCGATGGCGTCGACGTTGACCAGCCCGCGCGCGTTCTCGATCTGCGCCTCGATGCCGATGCGGCCCACCTCGTGGCCCATGGCCTTCTCGATCTGGGTGAGCAGCGTGTCGAGCCAGACGACCTCGGTGGAGTCCTGGACCTTGGGCAGCATCAGGCAGTCGACGTACTCCCCCGCGCCCTCGACGACCTCGATCACGTCGCGGTAGGTCCATTGCGTGGTGAGGTCGTTGACCCGGACCACCCGCGTCTTGCCCGACCAGTCGCCCTCGCGCAGCGCGGTCATGACGTTCTTGCGCGCCTCCTCCTTGGCCTGGGGCGCGACGGAGTCCTCCAGGTCGAGGAAGACCTCGTCGACGGGCAGGGTCTGGGCCTTCTCGAGGAAGCGGGGGTTGCTGCCTGGCACGGCGAGCACCGAACGACGGGAGCGCATGCGGACACGGTACTCGTCCCCGGCCCGGCTCGGCCGTACAGTCGGAGCTGTGAGCGACAACACCCCTGCGATCGAAGAGGGCGCGAAGAAGTCGGGCATCCTCTGGCTCACCCTCGACCGCCCGCGCCTGGCCTGGCACTCCTGGCACGACGGCGCGATCTACGTGGTGACGGGAGGCGAGGAGCAGCAGCTGCCCGGCCTCGACTCCCTCGACCGGGTGCGCGTCACGCTGCGCAGCAAGGACAACGGCGCCAGGCTGGTGGAGTTCGACGCCGCGGTGTCGGTCGTCGACCAGGCCTCGGCCGGCGACGCCATGGCGGTCCTGGCGAAGGAGCGGCTCAACGCCCGCGACAGCGAGCACCTCACCGAGCGCTGGGCCCGCGAGTGCACCGTCGTGCGCCTCACCCCGGAGCGGTGACCGCGGCCGGCTCTTCGATGACCGGTTCGGGCTCCGCCGGGGGCTGGGCGGAGGCGGTGGCGGTCTGGGCGAGCAGCGCGCCCGAGAGCACGATCAGCCCGCCCACGATCTGGAACACGCCGAGCGTCTCCCCGACCAGCGCCCAGGCCACCACCGCACCCGCGATGACCTCCAGGGACGCCACCGTGGCGCCCACGGCGGCCGACAGCCGCCGCACGGCGTACATGCTCAGGATGTACGCGATCGAGGTCGCGACGACCGCCATGCAGAGGTAGGCCCCGAGCACCGGCAGCGTGACGGCGCCCTCCGGCGTGGCGGAGACCGTGAAGGCCTCCCAGGGGATGTTCCAGGGCCGCGAGAACGGGATCAGCAGGACGGCCGCGCCCAGCAGGCCCCAGGCGATCAGGCCCAGCGGGTCGATGTCATCGCCGAAGCCATCGCACATCAGGAAATATCCGGCGCAGCACGCCCCGGCCAGCAGGCCGAGCAGCAGGCCCAGCGCATCGATCCGCAACCCCTGCCAGGCCTCCACGACGATCGCGAGGCCCGCGACCGCCACGACCGCGCCGACGTACGCGGCCCGGGCGAGCCTGATCCTGCGCACGACCCGCACCCAGGCCACCACCATCACCGGCGCCATGAACTCCAGCAGCAGCGCGACCCCCACCGGCAGCCTGGTGATGGCCACGAAGTACAGGGACTGCACCCCCGCCACGCCCATGAGCGCGTAGAGGCCGAAGAACGGCAGTCTCGACCGGGGGATCCGCAGCGCGCGGGGCCTCACCACGGCGAGCACGGCCACGAGCAGCAGCCCTGCCCCCGCCATCCGCGTCCAGACGGCCTCCATCGGCGCCAGCCCGGCCGCGATGAGGTATTTGGCCATCGGCCCGGCGAACGCGAAACACCAGGACCCCACGAACGCGAGCGCCAGCCCCGCATATCTCATCGCACACCATCCGAACCGTAATGACCGTTAAGCAGGTTTGATACTGACATGTCCAGCGTTCGGGGCGCAATGGGAGCGCCCTGTTAGCCTGGCCACGTGCAGATCTTCGTGGGCCGGCTGCAGGGCACCCCGGTCTTCGACCCCGCCGGCGACCAGATCGGCCGGGTGCGCGACGTCGTGGCAGGCCTGCGCCTCACCCGCCGGCCCAACGTGCACGGCCTGGTGGTCGAGGTGCAGCCGCGCCGCCGGGTGTTCCTGCCCATCACCCGCGTACGCCGCATCGAGGCCGGCGCCGTGGTCTTCACCGGGCGGCTCAACATGCGCAGGTTCGAGCAGCGGGCCACGGAGACGCTGGTCATCGGCCAGATGCTCGACCTCACCGTGACCTGCGACGACCACCCGATGATCGTCTACGACGTGGCCATGGAGGAGGTCAAGCCGTCCACCTGGGAGATCACCAAGGTCGCGCTCCACCGGGGCCGCCGGCGCGACCTCCGGATCGTCGACTGGACCGACGTGTCCGGGTTCGACACGCTGCAGAAGGACCAGGGGGCCGCCGGCCTGATCGCCGCGTTCGAGTCGCTGCGGGCCGCCGACATGGCCAGCGCGCTGCACGGGCTGCCGAGCAAGCGCCGCGTCGAGATCGCCCGCGCCCTCAACGACGACCGGCTGGCCGACGTGCTGGAGGAGCTCCCGCCCACCGACCAGATCGGCATCCTCGGCACGCTGGAGCCCGAGCGGGCCGCCGTCGTGCTGGAGGAGATGGCGCCCGACGACGCCGCCGACCTGCTGCACGACCTGCCTCAGGAGCAGGCCGCCAGGCTGCTGGCGCTGA
Source organism: Nonomuraea deserti (assembly GCF_004348685.1). Taxonomy (GTDB): domain Bacteria; phylum Actinomycetota; class Actinomycetes; order Streptosporangiales; family Streptosporangiaceae; genus Nonomuraea; species Nonomuraea deserti. The sequence continues at coordinate 8,640 of NZ_SMKO01000072.1, forward strand.
TGGAGCCGGAAGAGGCCGCCCCGGTGCGGCGCCTGCTGACCTACCCCGTCGACAGCGCGGGCGGCGTGATGACCAGCGAGCCGGTGATCCTGCCGCCCACCTCCACGGTGGCCGAGGCCCTCGCCCACATCCGCCAGCAGGATCTGACGCCGGCCGTCGCGGCGCAGGTCTACGTCACCAGGCCGCCCACGGAGACGCCGACGGGCACCTATCTGGGCGTTTCGCACTTCCAGCGGCTGCTGCGCGAGCCGCCGTCCACGATCCTCGGCGGCGTGCTCGACCCCTCGATCGACCCCATCAAGCCGGAGTTCACGCTGCGCGAGGTCACCTCCTACATGGCCAACTACAACCTCGTGGCCGCCCCCGTCGTGGACGAGTTCGGCCGGCTCGTCGGCGCGGTGACCGTCGACGACGTGCTCGACCACTTGCTTCCCGAGGACTGGCGCGAAGGGGCCGACCATGACGTCTGAACGCCTCGACCAGCCCCGTGACCTGCGGCGGTCGTTGCGGCCGCACTACGACCCCGAGGCCTTCGGGCGGCTGTCGGAGCGGATCGCCCGGTTCCTGGGCACCGCCCGGTTCATCGTCTACATGACCGTCTTCGTGGCGGCCTGGGTGGCCTGGAACGTGGCCGCGCCCGAACCTCTGAAGTTCGACCCGTACCCGTTCATCTTCCTCACGCTGATGCTGTCGCTGCAGGCCAGCTACGCCGCGCCGCTGATCCTGCTGGCCCAGAACCGCCAGGACGACCGCGACCGCATCCAGTACGAGCAGGACCGCGAGACAGCCGAGCGCAACCAGGCGGAGATCGAATATCTGACCCGCGAGATCGCCGGGCTCCGCCTGGCCCTGAACGAGGTGGCCACCCGCGACTATCTGCGCTCCGAGCTCGGACGCCTGCTGGAGGAGCTCAGGGAGCGCCGGTGATGTCGAGCTTGGCGAGCATCGACCGCACCTCGCCGATCTCGTCAGGGCCCAGCATGTCGAGGAACTGGGTCCTGATGCCGCGCAGGTAGGTCGGCGTCGCCTCGGCCAGCCTGGCCTCCCCGCGCTCGGTCAGCACCGCGAACAACCCGCGCGCGTCGTCGGCGCAGGCCTCCCGCGCCACCAGGCCGTCGCGCTGCAGCCGGTCAATGAGCCTGGTCAGCCCGCTGCGGGAGAGCAGCACGCGGTCGGCGAGATCGTTCATGCGCAACCGCCGCTCCGGCGCCTCGGCCAGCTGCATGAGCACGTCGTACGACGCCAGCGGCAGGTCGTGGGCGACCAGCAGCTCCGCCTCCAGGTGACGGGTGATGCGCACCTGGGCCCGCTGCAACATCCGCCAGACCGCCAACTCGTCGGCGGTGAGGCCCTCGTGGCGCAGAAGAGTCACGGAGTAACCTTAGGACGTTGTTGCACGAACATCTAACAGCCCGGATTAACTCAGCGAGGCAGCCGGTTCATACGATGGAGGGGCATCCTCACTGGCGTCCAGCGCCTGTCACACATATACCGACAAAGGAGGGACGGCACTCCCTCGTGCCGAGACTTCGATGGCACTAACCCAGGAAAGCGTGACGGCCGCTCTCGCCACCGTCATCGACCCCGAGATCCGCCGCCCGATCACGGACCTCGGCATGGTCAAGAGCATCGAGATCGCTTCCGGCGGCGCGGTGCACGTCGGCGTCTACCTCACCGTGGCCGGCTGTCCGATGAAGGACACCATCAGCCGCGACGTGAAGAACGCCGTCAGCAAGCTCGACGGCGTGACGGACGTGCGACTCGAGCTCGACGTGATGAGCACCGAGCAGCGCAAGGCACTACAGACCAAGCTGAGAGGCAACCGGGGCCCGGAGAAGGAGATCCCCTTCAACCAGCCCGGCTCGCTGACCCGCGTCTTCGCGGTGGCCAGCGGCAAGGGCGGAGTCGGCAAGTCGTCCGTCACCGTCAACCTGGCCGCTTCCATGGCCGCGAGCGGCCTCAAGGTCGGCATCGTCGACGCCGACATCTACGGCCACAGCGTGCCCCGCATGCTGGGCGCCGCCGAGAAGCCCACCAAGGTCGAAGACATGATCATGCCGCCGGTGGCCCACGACATCAAGGTCATCTCGGTCGGCATGTTCAAGCCGGAGGGCAACACGCCGGTGGTGTGGCGCGGGCCGATGCTCGACCGGGCTCTGCACCAGTTCCTCGCCGACGTCTACTGGGGCGACCTCGACGTGCTCCTGCTCGACCTGCCCCCCGGCACCGGCGACATCGCCATCTCGGTGGCGCAGCGGCTGCCGTCGGCGGAGATCCTGGTCGTGACGACGCCCCAGATGGCCGCCGCCGAGGTGGCCGAGCGCGCCGGCTCCATCGCCGCGCAGACGCACCAGCAGATCGCCGGCGTGATCGAGAACATGGCGTGGCTGCCGTGCCCCCACTGCGACGAGCGCATCGCGGTGTTCGGCGAGGGCGGCGGCCAGACGGTCGCCGACGCGCTGACCCGCACCCTCGGCGCCAGGGTGCCGCTGCTCGGCCAGGTGCCGATCGACCTGCGACTGCGCGAGGGCGGCGACGAGGGCAAGCCCCTGGTCCTGACCGACCCCGACTCGCCGGCCGCCACGGAGCTGCGCTCGATCGCGGGCGCCCTGAGCAAGCGCTCATCAAGCCTCAAGGGCCTCCAGCTCGGTCTCGCGCCCCGCGGCTGACCCCACCCCGCCGCCCGGCCCGCGCGTGGGCTCAGGAGCCGCTGATGTTGAGCGCGGATCGGGCGGTATCGGACTCCTCGGCGAGGTCGAGGAGGGTGGCGGCGGTGTCGGCCCGGCTGTGCGGGCGGGGCTTCGCCAGCAGGCCGGTGCTGGTGGTGATGGCGCCGGTCGCAGGCCCGTCGACGAGCCGGTTCAGGCGGGCGACGGTCCAGTCGAGGTCGCAGGCGGAAACGATTTGCTCCATCCGCGACGCGTCGGCGTACGGCGTGGCCAGGACGCGGCGGAGGATCCACATCGGCACGCGGGGCCGCACGCCCACGATCGGATAGGCGCTGACGACGACCAGCCGGCGGACACCGGCGCCGGCCATGGCGGCGGTGACGACGCCGGCCGACTCGGCCGCCAGGTGGGGGTCGCGGCGGCCTCCTCCGGGCAGCAGCGAGATCACCGCGTCGGCGCCGGCCAGGGCGGCGCGCACCGTGTCCGGGTCGCGGCCGTCGTTGTGCACGACCTCGGCCGGCGATGGGACGCCGGCCAATGCGCCGGGGCGGCGGGTGAACGCGACGATGTGGTGACCGCGCCGCCGCGCCTCCGCCAGCAGGCACAGCCCAGTGCGGCTGGTCGCGCCCAGAACCACGATCCTCATGACGGCTTCTCCTTGTCGAGGTGGTGGAGCAGGGTCAGCAGCCGGCCGTGCAGCTGGGCGGTGTCGTCACTGGAGCTCCCGCCCAACGGAGCGAGGATGCGTTCGTCGAGGGCCACGACCTTCTCGCGGGCGGCCGCGACGAGCTCGGCTCCGGAGCCGGTGAGGGTGAGCCGGACGGCCCTGGTGTCGTCGGGGTCGTCCCGGCGCTCGATGAGCCCGGCCTGTTGCAGCGTGCGAGCGAGCTTGGAGACGTACATCGGTTCCAGGCCGGCGAAGTCGGCGAGCTGACGCTGGGAAGGGGGCGGCCCGCTGCGGGACAGCTGAGACAGGGCCGCCAGCAGGCCGTACTGCGCGTTGGTCAGCCCCAACGGGGCCAGTGCCCGATCGAGCGCGGTCCTGCAGCGCAACGCCACCTGCCAGATCAGCCATCCGGTCGAGGGCACCTGCTCCCGCTTGAGATCCATGGCAGATAGTAAACTCGGCTACTGTAATATTGGCAACTATCTGTCGTCGGCAAGCGCTGCCGCACCACCGGCTTCACCACTGGAACGTGCCATCACGGCCGGGACAAGGGCGCGAACGCCGTCGCGAGGCGGGTCGCTCCCAGGCCGGCGGGCGTTACCCCCGCCGTCAGGTGGCTTCGGAGTCGAAAGGGGGGAGTTCGCCGTAGCCGAGCTCGTCCGCCGGGTCGGGCGTGGCGGGGGCCGTGGTGACCGGTTCCAGCTCGCCCGGCTTGTTGTTCCAGTCGTCCTCGATGTCGTCGAGGAGATGCTTGCGGACGAACGTACGCGGGTTGAGGTCGGCGGGGTCGAAGTTCGAGAACTCCGGGCCCAGCCCGGCACGCAGGTCTTCGCGCGCGTTGGTGGCCATGCGCCGCAGGTTTCGCAGCGTTCGGCCCGCCTGCGAGGCGGCCTGAGGCAGTTTGTCGGGGCCGAAGACGAGCAGCGCGATGACGATCAGCGCCGCGAATTCCCCCCACCCGAGTCCGAACACCGTGAGCTCCTACCGCAGTCCAACCTCTCCGAGGACAACCCCGGCCTATCCACAGACTAAGGGCTCTCCGGCGTAGGTCGGTCGCCGCCCCGTGGTCATCTCCGCCGCGAATCCCGTGCCCAGCCGCCCGATCCGCATTCGCGCCCAGCCGCCCTACCGCCACCTGCCCACGAACCACCACATACGGACCGGAACGCCCGAACACCACACGAACAGCCGATCCACCACTGCTCACGAACCGACCGCGCGCGGGCTGGATGCCTCCCCACCACGCGGACGGCCGAGCCCGGTCCGTTACGGCGGCGCGGCGGGGAAGCCGGTGAGCGTCACCCTGGAAGGCCGGTCAGGCACGACGGCGGGCGGGGCCCAGCCGGCTGTGCCGTAAAGGAAGAGCGAGCCCGGCTGTGCCGTAAAGGAAGAGCCGGCCGGGCGGCGGAAGCACCGAGGCGCGGTCACGACGGGGTCGGGGCCGGCTGGTCGTCGGCCTCGACGGTGAGGGTGGCGCTCTGCTCCTGGCCGGCGCGCTGGAACTTGATGTCGATCGTGGAGCCGGGCGCCTTGCTGCGGATGAGCGCGATCAGCTCGTTGCCGTCCTGCAGCGCCAGCCCGTCGATCTCCAGGATGACGTCGCCCGCCTTGAGCCCGGCCTTGCCGGCGGGACCGTCGGCGTCGACCGGCTGCTGGCCGCCGACCGGCTCGGAGGCGATGCGTACGCCCTGGCCCTTGTAGTCGCGGTCGAGGAGGATGCCGATCTTGGGACGCTTGGCCCTGCCGGTGGCGATCAGCTCTTCGGCCACCCGCCGCGTCTGGTTGACGGGGATCGCGAAGCCCAGGCCGATGCTGCCGCTCTGGCTGTTCAGCGAGCGGCTGAGGGTGGCGATCGCCGAGTTGACCCCGACGACCTCGCCGCGGCCGTTGACGAGCGGTCCGCCGGAGTTGCCGGGGTTGATGGCGGCGTCGGTCTGGATCGCGCTGATGTAGGCGGGCTCCTCGGAGCTGGCGCCGGTGTCGTCGCCCGCGATGACCGGGCGGTTGAGCGAGCTGACGATGCCGGTCGTCACCGTGCCGGTCAGGCCCAGCGGGGAGCCGACGGCGATCACGGGGTCGCCGACCACGACCTGGTCGGAGTTGCCGAGGGTGATCTCGGGCGTGCCGAACGTGTCCTCGGGCTTGATCACGGCCAGGTCGGAGCCGGGGTCGCGGCCGACGATGCGGGCCGAGGTGGTCTTGCGGTTGTTGAACATGATCCTGATCTCGCCGCCCTTGGCGGCCGGCGAGACCACGTGGTTGTTGGTCACCACGTAACCGTTCTTGATCACGAAGCCGGATCCCGAGGCGCCTTCGGTGGCCATGCCGTTGCCGGCCTCGATGGAGACCACACTCGGCAGCACCCGGGCGGCCACGCCCGCCACCGAGTCGGGCGCCCGGTTGGTGGCGCCGGTCGGCACCGGGCCCAGGCTGTAGCCGGGGTCGTTGTCGCTGGTCGGCTTGGTGAGCAGGTAGGTGCCGACGCTGCCGAGCAGGGAGGCCACCAGGGCGATGACGACGGCCGTGGAGATGAGAAAGCCGGTGCTCGGGATGCGGCGCGGCCTGCTCCCGTGGCTGTGCGCGCCCGAGGGCGGCGGTGCCCAGCCCGCGCCCATGCCGAGTGCCTGGCGCGGAGGCGGGGGCGGTGGCGTGCCTCCGTAGGGAGGCGGGCCGCCGAAGAGCGGGGCTTCGTACGTCCGCGTGCCGCCGTCAGGACGGCCGAACGCCGGATTCTCCTGCGTGCCACCATCGGGACGGCCGTAGCCGCCCTCACCGCTGTCAGGGCGGCCGAACGCGAGGGGTTCGCCGCCGGGACGGCCGTAGCCACCCTCACCGGCCTCAGGACGGCCGAACGCGGGATTCTCCTGCGTCCCGCTTTCGGCGAGCCCGAAGAACGGACCGTCGTGGGAGCGTGGGTCCCGGTCGGACGGCGGGCCTTCGTAGGGGCGCGCGCCCGGCTCGGACGGCGGATTCTCAGGGGAGCGGGCGCCCGCGTCGGGCGGGCCGAACGAGGGTGCGCCGGACCACGGCCCGGCCTGGCCGGACGTGTCGGGCGCGGCCCCGCCCTCGTTGGGCGAGCCGCCGGGCGGGCGGCTGTCGTACGGTGGCGTGCCGGAACCCTCGGAACGGCCCGACGGGTCTTCCCAGGAGGCGCCGAACGAGGCGGGCGGCTCGGGCCTCTTGCCTTCGTGCTCGGACGCGTCTTCCGCGGGCAGGAAGTCCGGCCGCCCCTGTGGCTCGGGGTAGTCCGACGTCGTGCGTCCTTCGTCGGGGCGCGTCTCGTCGGTCATCTAAGTCTCACCACTCCTTGGCTCGGCCACCGCAATCCTCGCTCTTGCGGCATACGAGGGTCATAAAGCATTTGTCAGGAATCGCTTGTGACAAATCCCGAACCCAGATCGTATGCCCCGCGCGTCGTTGACTACGCCACCCCGAGTATCCCAGGCATGGTGTGACCTCAAGGTGTGGCGGTGGGGGGAGCACTCGTCGGCGAGTTGCGATCGGGCTGCTGGAAGAGCTCGACCGGGGGCGCGGGATTGCTCTGGCCCACGCCGGTGGCTGCGAAGAACGTGCCGAGCGCGACGGCCGCGGAGACCACCCCGACCGCCACGTAGGTCGTGCGCCGCCTACCACCGCGCCCAGGGCCCGTGGCCCCACCAGCGGCGTCCCGGCGCGGGCGGTTGTCGAGAGGCGCGATGCTGTGCGGCCCAGGGATGGGCACCCCGCCGAAGGTGCGCGTGGGGAAAGGGCGCTCCCTCGGAGGCAGCGGCCCTCCCGGCTCCGCCATCCGGAGCAGGGACATCGTCAGGTCGGCCGGCATCGCGGGATCGTCGAGCGAGCGCAGGCGCGACTTCAGCGCCCGCATCGACTCGACCTCTCGCCGGCAGTCAGCACAGAAGGTCAGATGGGCAAGCGCGCGCTCGCGTTCGGTGTGGTTGAGCTCCCCGTCGACGAGCGCGGATACGCGTTCTCCAAGATGGGCCATATCAGTTTTCCTCCCCACGGGTCACGGTCGGGGGGAGTTGAGCATTACGGGGGGCTCGATGGTCGAGCGCCTCCCGCAACTGCGCCCGGCCACGGTGAATCCGGCTTCGGACCGTGCCCAGCTTGACGCCGAGCGTGGCCGCGATCTCTTCATAGGACAGGCCCTCGATGTCGCAGAGCACGATCGCGGCCCGGAACTCCGGGGCGAGCGCGTCGAGGGCGGCCTGGATGTCGGGCTCCAGATGAGCGTCGTCGAGCGCCTGCGCAGGAGACGGCTCACGACCGCGCAGCCGCTCGGCGGCGTCGTCGGCCAGCCCCTCGAACCTGATGCGCTGCTTGCGCCGCGCCATGTCGAGGAACAGGTTGGTCGTGATCCGGTGCAGCCATCCCTCGAAGGTGCCGGGGGTGTAGCTCGACAACGATCTGAAAACCCGGACGAAGACCTCCTGGGTCAGGTCTTCCGCGTCGTGGACATTGCCGGTCAGCCGGTACGCCAGCCGATACACCCGTGCGGAGTGGGTCCGCACCACTTCCTCCCATGTGGGAGGAGTCCAGTCAGACGACACCGGAGTATCTGTCTGGTGGTCGCTTTCGTCCACCAGAACTCCTCTCTCTGGGACCACCGCTACCGCCATAGTGCCTGGTTTCGTCCCTTCGTGCGCACTGCCTGCCTTCCGGACCGGCAAAGCCCGTTTAAACCTGCAACGCCTCAGGTCCCTCCTGAGTTCCCGTCCCGGCGTGTCTCCCATAGGCTGCGATCGGCACCAATCACGTGTATGACCTTTTGCGACAATCGCACGAAAGTGGGGGGAGGCGGCCGATGACCACTCCGGTGGAGGCCACTCTGGCCTATGCGGAGCAGTTCCATCACGAGGATGAGATCGTGCACGCTGCGCGGCAGCGCGGGCTGGAGATGGGGGCCACGCCCATCCTTCCCGGCGGCGGGGCGGCCCTGTGCTTCCTGGCTACCGCGGTCAACGCCAAGTCCGTTGTCGAGATCGGCACGGGCTGCGGCGTCTCCGGTCTGTGGCTGCTGCGCGGCATGCGCACGGACGGCACGCTGACGAGCGTCGACGTCGAGCCCGAGCACCAGCGGCTGGCCCGGCAGGCGTTCGCCGAGGCGGGTTTCTCCGGCGGGCGGGTGCGGCTCATCTCGGGCCGGGCGCTCGACGTGCTGCCACGGCTGTCGGACGGCGGCTACGACATGGTGTTCGCCGACGGCGCCAAGCACGAGTACGCCGACTACCTCTCCGAGGCGGTCCGGCTGCTGCGCGTGGGCGGCATCGTGGCGTTTGACAACATGTTGTGGCACAACCGGGTGGCCGACCCGGCGCAGCGCGACCCCGACACGGTGACGCTGCGCGAGGTGGGCAAGCTGGTGCAGTCGGACGACCGGCTCCGCTCGGTGCTGATGCCGCTGGGCGACGGCCTGCTCGCCGCCATCAAGATCGCCGACTGACGCCCGTCAGGTGCGCGTGAGCCACTCCAGGAGCACGCGCACCCCGAACCCCGTGGCGCCCTTGCTCAGCGTGCCCTCGTCGACCGTGCTGCGCCCCACGCCGGCGATGTCGAGGTGCGCCCACGGCCGCTGCCCCGCGAACTCCCGCAGGAACAACGCCGCCGTGATCGACCCCGCACCGAACTTCGACCCGGACTCGACGTTGCTGAGATCGGCGATCGGCGACTTCAGCGCGGGCGCGTAGTCCTCGATCAGCGGCATCCGCCAGAGCCGGTCGTCCGCGGTCTGACCGGCGTCGACGAGCTGCTTGGCCAGCGCGTCGTCGGTGGAGTAGACGGCCCCGACGTTGCGCCCGAGCGCGACCGTGATCGCCCCGGTGAGCGTGGCGACGTCGACCACCGCGTCGGGGTCGAGGACGGCGTCGGCGTAGGCGAGCGCGTCGGCCAGCACCAGGCGCCCCTCGGCGTCGGTGTTGAGCACCTCGACGGTGCGGCCGCCGTAGTGCTTGATGACGTCGCTGGGCCGCTGCGCCGTGCCGGACGGCATGTTCTCGGCGGCCGCGACCAGCCCGGTGACCCGCACCGGCACGCCCAGCCTGGCCAGCGCGCCGAGCACGGCGATCACCACCGCGCCGCCCGCCATGTCGGTCTTCTGGGTCTTCATGTTGTCCGTCGGCTTCAGCGACAGCCCGCCGGAGTCGAACGTGATGCCCTTGCCCACCAGCACCACGTGCCGGTCGGTCGGCTGGTCGGGCGTGTAGGAGAGCTGGATGAGCCGGGGCGGGCTGGCCGAGCCGCGCCCCACGGCGAGGATGCCGCCGAAGCCTTCGGCCTGCAGGCGCTCTTCGTCCCACACCTTGACCGGCAGGCCGCTCTCGCCGGCCCGCTCGGCGAGCCAGGCGGGGTCCTTCACCGAGGACGGCGTGTTGGCCAGGTCGCGGGCGAGCGCCACCGCATGCGCGACCACCTGCGCGCGGCGCACCTGAGCCTCGTCGGCCCCCGCGAAGGCGAGCGTCCGCACGGCGGGCTTGCCCACCTTACCGATCTTGTACGAGTACGCCGCCAGCAGCGCCGCCTCGGCGAACGCCGCCACGTCGCCGCCGGGCGTCACCACGGTCAGCGTGTCCTTGCCCTTGGCCCTGCGCGTCAACGCGGCACCGGCCCGGCGCAGCGCGCGCGGCGAGCCGTCGCCGACGCCGTAGAGCAGCACGCGGCCCACACCGCCACCCCGTGCCACCGGGACCTCGACGACCTCTCCAGCCTCCCCCTTGGCCTCGTAGTGTGCCAGCAGGTCGGGCACGGGCAGGTGCAGCTCGACCGCGTGCGCTGGGGTGAGATCAGAGGTGTAGGGGACGGCCAGCAGCTCGGGATCGTCGGAAACCTCGGCGACCACCGACGCAGTGGTCTCTATGGGCACGGAATCTCTCCTCGAACGTCAGCGACCCTGGCGCCGGATTATCGCCAGGGTCGTAGAACAAAGTGTCTCTCGGGAGCGCTCAGCCGACGACGTTCTTCAACGCCTCGCCGAGCGCCTTGGCCTCGTCGGCGGAAATCTCCACGACGAGCCGGCCGCCACCTTCCAGGGGGACCCGCATGACAATGCCGCGCCCTTCCTTGGTGACCTCGAGCGGACCATCGCCGGTCCGCGGCTTCATCGCCGCCATGCGTGTTTCCCTTCCTGCCTTGGGCTCCCGCGGCCCGCGATTTCCGACCGCCCATCGGGGGTGGTCGGCGCATACACGTCTTCTGTGATGTCCTATTCTCCCGCATCGAGAGCGCTCATGGGTAACGATCTCCTCCCAGAATGCGTTGTCGAGGTCGGCGATCGCGTCCAAACTGGACTTCGTGCACGCACGCGCCGCTCTGTTCGACCTCTATGGAGACCACCTGCGCTCGCGCGGGGGGCAAGCCACCGTGGCCGCCCTCGTCCGGCTCATGAAACCGCTGGAAATCGCCGCTCCCGCCGTGCGTACGGCGGTTTCGCGCATGGTGCGGCAGGGCTGGCTGCAACCCGTCAGGCTCTCCCAGGGCCCCGGCTACGGGCTGACGCCGAAGTGCGTCAGGCGCCTGGATGAGGCGGCGCTGAGAATTTACCGAGCCGGAACGCTGACCTGGCACGGCAGGTGGCACCTGATCGTCTTCGGACCGGTCAAGGACCGGCCCCGCAGGGAGCGGCTCCGCGCCGATCTGACGTTCCTGGGCTACGCCGCGCTGTCGGAGACGGCCTGGATCGGCCCGCGCTCGTCGATCGAGCTGGACAACCTGCTCGAGAGCGAGGGGGTGCGGGCCGACAGGTTCGACTCGGCGCTGGAGGGCGATCCCCGCGAGCTCGTCGCCAGGGCGTGGGATCTGACCGCCATCGGCGAGGCGTACGAGCATTGGCTGGCCGAGGCTGACACGCTGATCAGCGGGCTCCCGGAGGGGGCACCGGCCGACCAGGTGTTCGCCACCAGGAGCAGGCTCGTGCACGGCTGGCGCAACTTCCTGTTCCGCGACCCGGGGCTGCCGCCCGAGCTGCTGCCCGCCGGCTGGCCGGGCGAGAAGGCCAGGGTCTACTTCGAGCAGGAAGCCGCCCGGTTGCTGCCCGCAGCCGCCGCGTTCGTCGACAGGGAGTTGCTTTGATCCGCTATGACGTGGCCGACGCCGTCGCCACCATCACCCTCGACCGTCCCGACGCGATGAACTCGCTGACCGCCGACACCAAGCAGGCCCTCCTCGACGCGCTGCGCCGGGCGGCGGCCGACCCCGCGGTCAGGGCCGTCCTGCTCACCGGCTCGGGCCGGGCCTTCTGCGCGGGCCAGGACCTGCGCGAGCACGCCGGCAACCTGGAGGCGGGCCGCGGCCTGGCCAACACCGTGCGCGAGCACTACAACCCGATCGTGGAGCTCATCACCACCATGGGCAAGCCGGTGGTGGCCGCCGTCAACGGCGTCGCGGCGGGCGCGGGCGCGTCCCTGGCCTTCGCCTGCGACCTGCGGGTGGCGTCCGAGAAGGCCAAGTTCGCGCTGGCGTTCGCGGGCATCGGGCTGGCTCCCGACTCGGGCGCGTCGTGGACGCTGCAGCGGCTGGTCGGCCAGGGCAGGGCCGCCGAGCTGATGCTGCTCGGCGAGCCAGTCGACGCGGCCCGGGCGCTGGAACTGGGGCTGGTCACGCGCGTGGTCCCCCCGGACGACGTCATGAAGACCGCGCGGGAGCTCGCCGGGTCGCTGGCGCAGGGCCCGACCCTGGCGTACGCCGCCACCAAGCGGGCGCTGGCGTACGCCGCGACGCACACGCTGCCGGACTCGCTGGCGCTGGAGGCCGACCTCCAGGACGCGTGCGCCGCCTCCCGCGACCACCAGAACGCCACCAGAGCCTTCGTCGCCAAGGAACGCCCCACGTTCGAGGGCACGTGACGGCACCACCCGCCAGACACCACCCGCCAGACACCACCCGCCAGGCACCACCCGTCGGGCACCACCCGTCAGGCACCGGCCGACGGACCGCCCGTCGGGTACCGCCCGTCGGGTACCGCCCGTCCGGTACCGCCCGTCGGGCACCAGCCCCGGGCGCCGGCCGTCGGGCGCCGGCCGTGTCAGGCCGGTCGGCGTGAGCGTGCCAGGCAGCCCTCGATGTGGTCGTTGACCAGGCCGATGGCCTGCATCAGCGCGTAGGCCGTGGTCGGGCCGACAAAGGTGAAGCCGCGCCGCTTCAGCTCCTTGGCCAGCGCCTTGGAGCCGGGGGTCGTGGCGGGCACGTCGGCCATCGTCCTCGGCACGGCCGCGTCGGGCTCGGCGAAGCGCCACACCAGGTCCGACAATCCCTCAGGCAGCTCGAGCGCAGCCCTGGCGTTGTTGATCGCGGCCTCGATCTTGGCCCGGTTGCGGACGATGCCGGGGTCGCCCAGCAGCCGTTGGGCGTCCTGCTCGGTGTACGCGGCGACCTTGACGATCGAGAAACCGTCGAAGGCGGCGCGGAAGTTCTCCCTTTTGCGCAGGATCGTCAGCCACGACAGGCCCGACTGGAACGCCTCCAGCGCCACGCGCTCGAAGACCGCGTCGTCACCCTTGACCGGGCGGCCCCACTCCTCATCGTGGTAGGCGAGGTACATCGGGTCGGCCATGCCCGGCCACGTGCAGCGGATCGGCTCCGTCACGGCCGATCGTCTCCCGGCGTGGAGCTCGCGGGCGTCTCCGCCCCTCCACGCGCCTCCCCGGCCGCCGCCTCGCCGAGCGCCTCCCCGGCAGCCGGCTCGCCACCCGTCTCCGAGCCGGTCTCCGGCTCCCCACGCGTCTCCGTACGCGACTCCTGCGCACCACCCGTCTCCGTGCCGCCGGTCTCCGTACCGGGCTCCGGCGCACCGCCCGTCCCCAAGCCGCCAGTCTCCAAGCCGCCCTTTGGCGCAGTGACGGTTTCCGTGCCGCCCGTCATCGTGCCGCCCGTTGGCGTGGTGCCGGTACCCGTGCCGCTCGTTTCCGTGCCGTTCTTCGGCGTGGTGCCGGCCGTCTCCGCCTCGATCGGCTCGGCAGGCGGTTCCTCCCGCTCGCCGTCGCGGGTCATGCCGTGCGGTCCTTCGCCGTCCTGGGTCACGCCCTCCGGCTCCGCGCGCTCTCCACCGTCAGCGGCCCGCCGCCCGTCCGCGGCCCAGTCGCCGTCGCCCTCGCGGTCGCCGTCGCCGGGGCTGGGGCCGTCGCCCGTGCCGGGGCCCTCCCAGGGCTCGTGTGCGGCCGGCGAGGCGCCGTTGGAGGCCTGCTCGACGGCCGCGTCCCGCGGGGGGACACGCCACTGCGTGTACTGCCCGTCCGCGTCGTCGTCCCAGGCCCCTCCGCCGGGCACCGGGTCGCCCGACTCTGGCAGCTCCCTGTATGCGGCAGGAGCCTGCGGCGCGTGGTCTGTGCGCGGACCGGCTCCCGGCGCGGCGTGGATCTCCTGCCGCGCGTACAGCCGGCTCGACAGCAGCTCGGAGACGCGCTGCTCCAGCACCGCGATCCGGGTGTCACGGGCGCTGATCGCGCCGGCGGCCCTGCGCAGGGTCTCGTCGACACTCTGCGTGTGGTAGCCGACCAGGTTGACCGGCAACTGGAGCGCCATGAAATCGACCGCCGTGAGCTGCCCGGGCTCGGGCAGGTCGAGGGGCGGAACGTCCGGCGGGAACTCGGTCAGCTCACCGCCCCTGCCAAGGGAGACCAAGACCACGCATGCCAAGATGGCGATCGCGGCGATGGCGAGTACGACCAGCACATTGGCATCGTACTCATACGGCGGAGCTCGTTCAGCATCACCGCAAGCAGCGCAATCCGGTCAGCCGGTCGCCTCGCCGAGTTCGGCGACGCTGGGCCGCACGGGCTGCGAGCGGGCTTCGAGGTGGGCGAACGCCTCGTCCACGGTGGACGTCCAGGAGATCGCGTCGAAGACGTCGGCCCGGGTGAAGCCCTGGTCGTACATGGTGGTGAGGAGTGTCCTGAGCGGCTCGTACAGGCCCCAGGGGTCGAGGATCACCAAGGGTCGGTCGTGGATGCCGAGCACCCGCGCGGTCCAGATCTCGAAGAGCTCCTCCAGCGTGCCGATCCCGCCCGGCAGCACGAGGAAGGCGTCGGAGCGGGCGTCCATGACGCCCTTGCGCTCGCGCATGCCGTTGGTGACGATCAGCTCGTCGGAGTCCTCGTCGGCCACCTCGATGTCCACCAGGACCTGCGGGATCACGCCGACCGTGCGCCCGCCGGCGGCCCTGGTGGCCGAGGTGACCGCGCCCATGCAGGAGACGGTGGCACCGCCGCTCACCAGCGTGTGGCCGCGCTTGGCGAGCTCGGTGCCGACCTGCCGGGCCAGCTCGATGTATTTCGTGTCGATGCGCAGGCTCGAGGCGCAGAAGACGCAGATGTTCACGGGAGCCCAGCCTATTGGGGTTCCCCGGGCTGGGCGGCGGCGGACGCCAGTTCCTCCTCCTGCTGCTGAGACCGTGCCCGGTCGGCGTCCACGATGATGCGCACGGCCTCGTCGACGTCGTCGGTGACGGTGATCAGTTCGAGGTCCTGGGGAGCGATCTTCGCGGTGCCGAGCAGGGTGCCCTTGACCCACTCGAGCAGCCCGCCCCAGAACTCCGTGCCCATCAGCACCACGGGGAAGGAGGTGACCTTGCGCGTCTGCACCAGCGTGAGCGCCTCGAACAGCTCGTCGAGCGTGCCGAAACCGCCGGGCAGGGCGATGAAGCCGCAGGAGTACTTGACGAACATCGTCTTGCGCACGAAGAAGTAACGGAACTCGATGCCGAGGTCGACGTAGTCGTTCATACGCTGCTCGAACGGCAGCTCGATGCCGAGCCCTACCGACACCGCGCCGTCCACGTCGCGCGCGCCCCGGTTCGCGGCCTCCATGACACCCGGTCCGCCGCCCGTGATGACGGCGTAGCCCGCCTCCGCCAGCGCCCGGCCCAGCCGGCGGCCCTGCGCGTAGTCGGGGGACTCCTCGCCCATGCGCGCCGAGCCGAAGACGGTGACCGCCGGCGGCAGCTCGGCGAGCTGGCCGAAACCCTCCACGAACTCGGCCTGGATGCGCAGCACCCGCCACGGATCCATGTGCACCCAGTCGGAAGACCCCTGGCGGGCGAGCAGGCGCTGGTCGTGCGTGGAGGTGGGGACGAGGCTGCCGCGGAAGACGGCCTGCCCCTGACGGCGTTCCCGACGTGACTGTTCCATGCGGGTCACGCTAGTCGCCTTCGGACGCGGCCGGTTCCACCTCCGCTCGGTGGCCGGAGCCGCACAATGCCGACGGGCAGAGGTGCTTCTCGGGGCAGAAGCGCAGGTAGGAGCCTTGACAAGGGCCGATAAAAAATCTTGGAAGAAGCAGGGAACCGAATTTCGACTCCCCCGCGTCTAACTGCCGAGGGTGCTGCTCGGGACTGAAAGTGGTCTTCCCCGCCAAATGGCCGGCGAGGAAGGCCACTTTCATGTGGAGAGCCAGTCGAGCATGGCCCGCTCGCTCTCGACGATCTTCGGCAGCGACACGTACTCCCCCTGCTGGTGCGCCAGGTTCGGATCGCCCGGCCCGTAGTTGACGGCGGGCACCCCCAGCGCGGAGAAGCGGGCGACGTCGGTCCAGCCCAGCTTGGCGCGCGGCGTCCCGCCGACCGCCTCGGTGAAGGCCGCCGCCACCGGATGGGTCAGGCCCGGCCTGGCCGCCGGCGCGGCGTCGACGAAGGCCACCTCGAAACCGTCGAACACCTCGCGAACGTGTTCCTGGGCTCCCTCGATCGACAGGTCGGGCGCGAAGCGGTAGTTGACGGTCACCACGCACTGGTCCGGGATGACGTTGCCCGCGACCCCGCCGCGCACGCCGACCGCGTTCAGCCCTTCGTGGAACTGGAGACCGTCGACCACCGGCCGCCGCGCCTCGTACGCGTTGAGCCTGGCGAGCACCGGCTCGATCCCGTGAATGGCGTTGACCCCCAACCACGACCTGGCGCTGTGGGCGCGCTTGCCCGTCACGGTGACCTCGGCGCGCAGCGTGCCCTGGCAGCCGCCCTCGATGACGCCGTCGGTCGGCTCCATCAGCACCGCGAAGTCGGCCGCCAGCCAGTCGGGGTGGTCCCTGGCGACCCTGGTGAGGCCGTTGCGCTCGGCCTCGACCTCCTCGCAGTCGTAGAAGACGTACGTGACGTCCCTGCCCGGCGCCGGTACGGACGCCGCCAGCTTGAGCGCGACCGCCACGCCGGCCTTCATGTCGGACGTGCCGCACCCGTACAGCAGGTCTCCCTCCACCCTGCTCGGCAGGTTGGCGGCGACGGGGACGGTGTCGAGGTGCCCGGCGATCAGCACCCGCTCGGGACGGCCCGCCTGGGTCCGGGCCACCACGGTCTCCCCCGACCGGTCGACCTTCAGGTGCGGCAGCGCGGACAGCGCCCGCTCCACCTCGTCGGCCAGCCGCCGCTCGGCGCCGCTGACCGACTCGATGTCCACGATCGCGGCGGTGAGCGCGCGTACGTCCTGCGTCAGGTCAAGCATCAGGTGTTCACTCCGTGTTCGCGCAGCACCTCGTTGAGCGCCGCCTTGTCGTGCCGCTGCCCCGGCTCCAGGTATTTGAGCACGAGCACGCAGGGCAGGCCGAACGTGCCGCCGGGGAACTCCTTCTGGCGGGTGCCGCTGACCGCCACGCACCACGCGGGGATCCGGCCGCGGGCGACCTCTTCGCCCGTCCGCACGTCGATCACCGGGATCGAGCCGGAGAGGATCGTGCCCGCGCCGACCACCGCGCCCTGCCCGACCCGGGAGCCCTCGACGATCATCGCCCGGCTGCCGACCAGCGCGTCGTCCTCGACGACGACCGGAACGGCGCCGGGCGGCTCCAGCACGCCGCCGATGCCCACCCCGCCGGACAGATGCACGTTCCTGCCGATCTGGGCGCAGGATCCGACCGTGGCCCAGGTGTCGACCATGGTGCCCGCGTCCACGTACGCGCCGATGTTCGTGAACGACGGCATCAGCACCACCCCGGGCGCCAGGTAGGAGCCCCACCGGGCGATCGCCCCCGGCACCACCCGCACCCCGTCGAACGAGCTCTTGAGCGGGTGTCTGTCGTGGTGCTGGAAGTCACCCACCTGCGAGCGGGCCATGCCGAGCACCGTGAAGCTGAGCAGGATCGCCCGCTTGGCGCGCTCGTCCACGACGACGTCGCCGTCGATCAGGCGGGCCGCCCTGGCCTCGCCCTTGTCGAGCAGGTCGACCGCGCCGACCACCACGTTGCGCGCGTCGACGTCGGCGGGCGACAGCTCCGCCCTGCGCTCCCACAGCTCGTCCACCACCGGCGATATCGGTGACGAGGTGCTCACGTGACTCATGGCCTCGGAGCTTATCCGTCCGGGTAGGTTCTTCAGCGTGCGCGTTCGCTTCTCCCGTGGGGTCATCACCATCGCGATCATCGTGATCGTGCTCGCCGTGGCCATTTCCGTGGGCCTGTACCACCTTCTCAAGCGGACACCGCAGCTGGCCGAGCGCCACGCGTACTGCGTGGTCAACACGCCCGACGGCGTCCGCAACCTCGATCCCGAGCAGGCGCAGATCTCGGCCACCATCGCGGCGGTCGCGGCGCGCCGCAGGCTCCCGGAGCGGGCCGTGGTGATCGCGTACGCGACGGCGATCCAGGAGTCGAAGCTCTACAACGTCAAATTCGGCGACCGCGACTCGGTGGGCGTGTTCCAGCAGCGCCCGTCGCAGGGCTGGGGCAAGAAGAAGCAGCTCATGGACCCCGTCTACGCCACCAACAAGTTCTTCGCCGCCCTGGTCAAGGTGAAGAACTACCGCAAGATCCCGGTGGCGGAGGCGGCGCAGGCCGTGCAGCGCTCGGCGGGCGGTTACGCCTATGCCGCGCACGAGAGCGAGGCCGAGATTCTCGCCGCGGCGTTCACCGGGCGTGTCCCCCAGGCGGTGCACTGCTGGTATCCCTCCAGCACGACCCCGGCTCCGCAGTCGCGGACCGCCGTGGCGCGCAAGCAGCTCGCCAGGGCGCTCGGCAGCACGGCGATCACCTCGAAGCGGCGCGGCTGGCTGGTGGCCGCGTGGTCGGTGGCCCACGCCGAGAAGTACGCGCTCAACCGCGTCGGCTACAACGGCGCCACCTGGGTCAACGACTTCGAGCGCGACGGCTGGCAGACGGGCGGCCAGGCGAGCGCCCGCCGGGTCGACCTGTCGTAGCGCCGGGTCAGGACGCCCTGCGCACGATGGAGATCGAGCCGGGGGGCAGGGGCTGGGCGTAGCAGGCCGTCCATGAGCGGCCCTGGATGCGTTCGAAGGAGAGCAGCCGCCCGTCCGACGCGCGGTAGTCGGCGAAGTCGAGCAGGCCCCTGTCGGGGTTTCCCGTGTCGCCCTCGCTCCTGAACGCGGCCGTGCCCCGCTCGATCGGGAAGAACTCCACGCCCTCCATGATCAGCATGCTCTTGGCCGGGACCATGCCCTGGGTGGGCACGTCGGTCCAGAGCAGCACCTCCAGGTGCGGCGGGTCGCCGTCGAGCACCTCCACCGACAACCACTGGAAGCGGCGCGAGCCGTCGCGCAGGAGGTATTCGATCCACTGGTTGCCCTGCCACGAGACGTGCATGGCGCCGAGCACGCGCGCGGGCGAGCCCTGCACCTCGATCCGGTCGCCGACCTGGATCGTGCGAGGGTCGGTGTAGTCGGTGCCGGCATGCCCGGGCGCGATCACGGGCGCGGCCAGCGGGGTCTCGACGGGAGCGACCTCAGCCGGCGGCGCGCTCGCCCGGCCCTTCCTGTCCTGCCGCAGGGTGGCCAGGAAGGCACCCAGCAACAGCAGGATGGTGACGATGCTCAGCCCGAGTACGACCATGGAGGTCATGCTCATCGATCAGCTCGCTCCACTCGCGGTCTGTCTCGGCAAAAGCTCTTATCAATTTATGCGTCAAGCCCGCGCGGCGGGCTATTCCGCGCGATCCTACTGGAGGCGGCGCACGGCCGCACCGATCCGCTCATCAGTGGCCGTGACGGCGATGCGGATGTGCCGCTCACCTGCCGGTCCGTAGAACTCGCCCGGCGCGACCAAAATGCCGATTTCGGAGAGCTTGGCCACCTGGTCCCAGGCGCTCTGCCCGTTCGACGCCCAGAAGTACAGCCCGGCCGTCGAGTGGTCGACGCGCCACCCGGCCCGCTTCAGCGCGGGGCGCAGCAGGGCGCGGCGGGCGGAGTAGAGCTCGCGCTGCCGGTCGGCATGCGTGTCGTCGCCGAGCGCGGCCGTCATCGCCGCCTGGACGGGCGCGGGCATGATCATGCCCGCGTGCTTGCGCGTCTCCAGCAGCCGCTTGACCAGGACGGGGTCGCCCGTCACGAACCCGGCGCGGTATCCGGCCAGGTTGGAGCGTTTGGAGAGCGAGTGGACCGCGAGCAGCCCCTCGTGGGAGCCGCCGCAGACGTCGGGGTGCAGGATCGAGACCGGCTCCTCTTCCCAGCCGAGCTCGATGTAGCACTCGTCGGAGGCCACGACCGTGCCGCGCTCGCGCGCCCACGCCACGACCTTGCGCAGGTGCTCGACCGGCAGCACCCGGCCCGTCGGGTTGCCGGGAGAGTTGACCCAGACGAGGTCGACCCGCTCGGGGCCGAGCGCGAGCGTGCTGTCGGCGGCGGTCGCCACCGCACCGGCCAGCCGGGCGCCCACGTCGTACGTGGGGTAGGCCAGCTCGGGGAAGACCACCCGCCGGGCCCCGAGGTAGGTGGGCAGCCAGGCGACGAACTCCTTGGAGCCGATCACCGGGAGCACGTCACGCTGGTCGACGGTGACGCCGTGCCGGCGGCGCAGCCACCCGGCGGCGGCCTCGCGCAGCGCCTTGGTGCCGTGGGTGAAGGGGTAGCCGGGGCTGTTGGCCGCCTGGACCAGCGCGTCCTGGACGTTCTGGGGCACGGGGTCGACGGGCGTGCCGACCGACAGGTCGACGATGCCGCCGGGATGTGCCAGCGCGCGCTCTTTGTACGGCTCCAGCTTGTCCCAGGGGAAGTCGGGCAGGTTGTTCACGGTTCTCCAGGGTGTCACGTTGCCGTATCGAGCGCCGGGCATGCCTCGCGAACGAGGCGCACCCTGATCGGATGCCCCCGCTCGCTCCGTGCCGGGACGGTCAGTGGCCCTCTGCCTGCGGCGGCAGGGCGGCCACCACCGGGTGGTCCTTCTCGATCTTGCCGACCTTCGAGGCGCCCCCGGGTGAGCCGAGGTCCTCGAAGAAGTCCACGTTCGCCTTGTAGTAGTCCTTCCACTGCTCGGGAAGGTCGTCCTCATAGAAAATGGCCTCGACGGGGCATACAGGCTCACACGCGCCGCAGTCCACGCACTCGTCGGGGTGGATGTAAAGCATGCGCTCGCCCTCGTAGATGCAATCAACGGGGCATTCCTCGATGCACGCCTTGTCCAGGACGTCCACGCAAGGCTGCGCGATGACGTAGGTCACCTCGAGCTCCTTCTCTCCGCACCATGGCATGACTCTGACCGCGGTTTGCTACGCCCTAGTATTGCCGTGCTTGCCGACTGGCCGAAACGGAGGGTGGCAAACTCGTGGCGGCACGGCTCGTCATCGCGATCACAAGTCAGGACATCGGCGCACGGATCACCACCCGCAGGCGCGTTCCAGAGGGGTTTCGCGACGCGGTGGGCGTTCTCGTGTCGTGGGAGTCCGGGGTGCTGACCGTCCGTAAGAAAGACGGCACGCTGGTGGAGATCCCCGAAGAGACGCTTGTAGCCGCCAGGGTCGTTCCGGCCGCGCCTCCTCGACCTGGACGGATGTAGCGGTAAGTATTCGTTGTGTGACTGTACGTACCTGCGCCGCCGCAGCAGCCATCCTCGCCAGCGCCGGATGCGGCGCGTCGTCCACCGACTCCGCCTCCACCGAGGCCAAGAACCTGCCGCCCGTCAACGCCCAGGCCGCCTCCATGAAGGCGGGCTTCGGCACCATGGAGCGGCTCGCCGAGGCCGCGGCGCGCGAGGGCGAGCTCAATGTGATCGCCCTGCCCCGCGACTGGGTCAACTACGGCGAGATCATCGACACCTTCGCCGACAAGTACGACATCAAGGTCAACGAGCTCGAGCCCAACGCCGGCAGCAAGCGCCAGCTCGACGTCGCCGCGCAGCTCAAACCCGACGTGTTCGACCTGACGATGGACGTGGCCATCGCCGGAGCCGGGCGGTTCGCCCCGTACAAGGTGCAGGGCTGGCAGGACCTGCCCGACCAGATCAAGGACCCGTCAGGCGGCTGGTACGCCGCCTACGGGGGCTACATGTCCATCGGGTACGACCCGCGCGCCGTCAAGCCGCCCGCCTCCTTCGCCGACCTGCTGAAGCCCGGCTACCGGGTCGCGCTCGACGGCGACCCGCTGCGCTCGGCGTCGGCGTTCGACGGCGTGATGGCCGCCTCCATGCGGGCCGGCGTGCCGCAGCCCGCGCAGGGGGTGTCGCTGTTTGCCAAGCTCAAGCAGGCGGGCAGGCTAACGGAACCGGCCAAGGCCAACACGATCGTCGCCTGGGACCACCTGAACGCGGCCCGCAGCGCGCACCAGCCCGACGCGTGGAAGGTGACGATCCCTCGCGACTCCGCGCTCGGCGGCTACCACGTGCAGGCGATCAGCAAGACGGCGCCGCATCCGGCCGCCGCCAGGCTCTGGCAGGAGTTCGTGTTCTCCGACGAGGGCCAGAACCTGCTCCAGAAGGGGTTCGCCCGGCCCGCGCGCACCGAGGCGATGCGCATGAAGGGCACGCTCGACGCCGAGCAGGCCGCGAAATTGCCCAAGGCGCCCGGCCCTCCGGTCATCCTGACGATTCCGCAGGCAGACGCGGCGAAGGCGTACCTCAAGCGGCAATGGGCGAAGAGCATGGGATGAGTCCGATGTGACTTGATATGTCGTAGGGACGTTCAGGCTCTAAAGTGAACGGACAGCACGGCCACGGGGGCCCGTTGTCTGATCGAATGTGAGCTGATCGTCTTGCGATACGACACGCCGAGTTTGGAGCGGTGGAACAGTCGCGCCTACGACAGCAGCTTCGGCTACGTCTCGACCCAGGGCGCGCCACTGGTCGACCTGCTCGACCCGCGCCCCGGCGAGCGCGTGCTCGACCTCGGGTGCGGCACCGGAGTGCTCACCGCCCAGATCGCCTTCAGAGGCGCCGACGTGCTCGGCATCGACGGCTCCGCCAAGATGATCGAGAAGGCGCTGGCACAGTATCCGGGCATCAACTTCATCGTCGGCGACGGGCACGACTTCACCGTCGTCGAACCGTACGACGCGGTCTTCTCCAACGCGGCGCTGCACTGGATGAGCCGCGACCCCGGCACCGTGATCGCGAACGTCCGCGAGGCGCTCACGCCCGGCGGGCGCTTCGTCGCGGAAATGGGCGGCGCGGGCAACTGCGCCGAGCTGACCGCCGCGATGCTCACCGCCTGGCGCGAGTACGGCCTGCGCGAACCCGACCTGCCGTGGTACTTTCCCACGCCTGCCGAGTACGCCCGGCGTCTCGAACAGGAGGGTTTCGTCGTCAGGTTGCTCGAATACTTCGACCGGCCGACGCCCCTCGACGAGTGTCCGGGCGGAGCCGCCGACTGGGTGAACACGTTCGCCGCCTCGGTGCTCGAGGGGCTCCCGCCGGACATCGTGGGGCCCCTGCTGCGGCGCGTCAACGAACTGGCCGCCCCTGCGCTGCGCAGGGAGAGTGGCTGGATGGCCGACTACGTGCGCCTACGCTTTGCCGCTGTTCGGCGCTGATGCGTAGTGCATGATGCGTAGGGCTGTTTTGCCGGACTATGGTCTGTTCCGTGGGCGGCGAGACTATGGCTGCACCGCTGCGGCGGCGTGAGGGGCTGGTGAACGGAACGGGATGAATTTCTGCCTGAGCGACCTCGTACCACCGTTGAGGTGGAGCGACGCGTCGACGATCACGCTACTCACCGGGCAACCGGACCTGCCGGACGCGTGGTGGCGCACTCTGCCCATGCCACAGGTGCTCGCGGCCATCGGCCCGGAGTCGCTGGGCGAGCTGCTCACGGAGATCGCCCTGGAGCACTGGCCCGCGGCCGCGGTGGGCGACGTCCTGCCGGCACTGCACGTCCTGGACCCCGATGAGGCCGACGAGCCCGCCGTCGCCATCGCGCTCGACCGGGCCGGCTCGTGGACGGGGCTGCTGGCGCTGACCAGCCGGGAGCTGGTCGACCAGCCCTTCGTCCAGGCGCGGCCGGTCCTGAACACGCTGTTCTCCGCGGTCCTGGTACGCCTCGCGCGCCCGCGTCCCGAACACCCGGCACCTGCGGCTGAGGCCGCGGCCACGGTCGGCCCGATCCTGGCCCCCGCACCGGCCGCGCCGGAAACGGCTCACGGGTCCGAGCCCGTCGCCGCCGGCCCGGAACCCGCGCGGCCGGCCGAGGAGCCGTCCCGCAGGACGCGGCGGAGGGAGCCCGCGTCTCAGGCGCCCGCAGCCGAGCACCCAGCGGAGGCCGGGCAGCCGGGCGCGGAACACTTCGTCGCAGCCGAGCAGCCGGGCGCTGAGCGCTTCCACGCGGCCGACACGGCCGACGCGGCCGACGCGGCCGACGCGGCCGGTGAGCGTGCCGCTGAGGCGCCGGCACAGTTCGCCGCCGAAGCGAGCGAAGCCGCGCGGGTGGCCGACCACGACGCCGAGGCCGCGAGTGCCGAGCAGGTGGCGGAACCCGCGGCTGAGGCCGTGAGCCCGGACCCTGCGGCTGAGGCCGTGAGCGCGGAACCGGTCCAGGACCCTCCGGCTGAGGCCGTGAGCCCGGAACCGGTTGCGGAACCCCCGGCTGAGGCCGTGAGTCCTGCGGGGGTCGCGGAGCCCGAGGCCGAAGCCGGCGGTGCCGCGCACGGTATGGAGAGCCCGGGGAAGGGCACGGACCAGCAGGCCGCGCCCCACCCTGAGAACCCGCTGCTCGAGCAGCCCGGACAGCTCCAGGGTGAGCAGGCGCGCCCAGCGGACCTCCCGGCCGAGCGGGCAGAGGCCCAGCAGGCAGAGGTCCAGCAGGCGCAGCCCGAGGCTCAGCCGTCCGGGCAGTACCCCTCCGTCGAGGGTGCGCCCGCCGCGGAGGCGGGGCAGTCGTGGCAGCCGTTCGGGGGACGGGCGGAAAGCGCGGCCGACGCCCTCGCTCCGGGTGAGGACGTGCTGGAGTCCTTCCCTGAGGGTCCGGAGCCGGTGAGCGCGGCCGGGCAGGAGCCCGAGCATCAGCGCAACGCAGCGCCGGAACCCGAGCCTGGGGTCGCGGCAACGCCGCAGCCCGAGCCTGAGGCCGCGGCAACGCCGCAACCCGAGCCTGAGGCCGTGGCGGCGTCCCAGATCGACGCGGCGCCGGAACCCGGGCCACGGGCCGATGCGGCGCCGGAGCCCGGGCCTGAGGGCGATGTGGCGCCGGTGTCCGAGGCGGCGGCCGTGGAGCCCCGGCCGGTGTCCGAGCCGGCCGCCGTGGAGCCCCGGCCGGTGGCGGAGGCGGCCTCCGGGCAGGAGCAGCCGTTGCCGGAGCTCATCGAGGCCGCGTTCGCCGGGCTGGACGACAAGAGCTGGGCGGTGGCACAGAACCGGATCTTCACCGACGAGCCCTCGGCGGTGGACCAGCTGGCCAAGCTCTTCGCCGTCCCCCCGGCGGAGATCGCCGCCACCGAGGACGAGCTGCGTGCCCGCCTCGGCCAGTGGCTGGCCAGCGAGGAGGCGGCGCCGTACCGCGCCCACCTGGACGACCTGGTGCGGACGCTGGGCCCTGCTGTCCCCAAGGAGCAGCTCATCGGCGCGGCCGACTGGCACCGCGTGGAGATCCGCGCGCTGGAGGTGCCCGCCTGGCAGTTCGTCCTGGCGACCCTGGCCCCCCAGCCGCAGCCGCAGCCGCAGCCGCAGGCCGCCCAGGCGCAGCAGGCGCAGTCGGCGTTCGGCCCCCAGGCGGCGTCCCCGCCGGTCGGCCCGCCGCAGTTCCAGGCGTTCGCACCGGTCGCGCCGGCCGGTGAGTCGAACGGCGACTCCGCCGACGAGGCCGGCCAGCCGTACCAGCCGTTGAAGGACGTCTCCCAGACCCGGCGCTGTTTCAGGCAGCCGGACGGGCGCTGGTGGCTGCGCATCGACGTGACCGCCGAGCAGCTCGCGGGCGGCGAGTGCGCGCTGCCGACGGGGTTCGCGGCGTACCTGGGCCTGTCGCCGGGCGAGAGCAGGACGGTCAGGAGCGCCGCTGGCGAGCTGACGATGACGTGGCACGGCAAGCCGGTGCTCGAATCGATCGAGCGTCTCCTGGTCGACGTCGGCGCGCGCGAGGGCGGGCACCTGTTCCTGACCTTGTCGGACGAGGGTGTCCTCAGGGCCAGGCACCTGCCGGTCGCCGCCCAGGGCGCGGAGAGGATCACCAAGGCGCTGCGCCTGGTCGGGTACACCGCCCCGGGAGGCACCAGGGACCAGGCGGCCCGGGTCATCGCCACCAGGATCGGGATGACGGGCCCGGTCAGCCTGCCCGACCTCCTCACCAGGCTCCGCGAGCGCGGGGACCGCGACCTGCTCGCCCTCCTGGACTGAGCCGGTGCCGCGGCTCGCGATCGGCCCTGGGTTCCCCAGGGAGCTCAGCGCACTGGCACCGCCGGTGCGCAGGGATGCCGTGGTGGCGCTGCGCCGGTTCCTGCTGAACGTGGCCGGCGCCCCGCATCCGCAGCGGGTGCGGGGCGCCAGGGACGCGAGGGTCGCGACGCTGCGCCTGGCCGAGGGGCATCGCGGGGTGGTGGTGCGGCAGCGGGACGTGTTCTGGTTGCGTACGGTGCTGCCCGACCCGGAGGCCTGGTCGTACGCGCAGCGCCACAGGTTCGGCGTCAACCCGGTGCTCGGCGTGATCGAGGAGTGGGACGCCGAGGCGCTCGAACGGGTCGAGCCCGCGTTACGCAGGTCGGTGCGCTCGCCCGGGCTGTTCGCCCCGATCTGCGACGGCGACCTGCTCGCGCTCGGCCTGGACCTTCACGCGTTGCCGCTGTTCAGGCTGGTCACGACCGAGGCGGACGTGGCGGCGCTGGAGCCTCTGCTGCCGCCCACCCAGCACGCCCCGCTCGCGGTGCTCGCCCGCGGTGGCACGCTGGCGCAGGCGTGGCGGGAGCTGGACGCCTGGCGCGCCTCGGGCGAGGAGCGGGGGCCGGTCGACCCCGACGACCTGTACGCGGCGCTGCGGCGCAGCCCGGACCGGGCGGTGTTCGTGGCCGACAAGGTGGAGCTCGACCGGGTGTTGCGTGCGCCTGACTGGTGCACGTTCCTGCATCCGCCTCAGCACCGGCTGGCCAGGGCCGCGCGTTACGAGCACCCGGTGCTGGTGGTGGGTGGAGCGGGCACCGGCAAGACCGTCGTCGCCCTGCACAGGGCCGCTCATCTGGCCGCGCACGGCGCGGGACCGGTGCTGCTCGTGACGTTTTCCCAGGGGCTTGCCGAAGAACTCTCTGCGAAACTCGACCTTCTGATCGATGATGAGGTGGTGCGTAAGCGGGTCGAGGTGGACAACGCCGATCGCCTGGCCCTGCGGATCGTGACCAACGCGGAGGGCCGGCGACCGGCGCTGGTCGGGCAGGGGGCGCGCTCGCTGGCCGAGCTGACCGACGAGGCGCTCAGGTTGCTCTTGCGCGCGACGGGCGACCTGCTCGACGACATCGATCCGGGGCACAAGCCGTACCGTCACATCGTGGTGGACGAGGCTCAGGACGTCAGCCCGGCCCAGTGGCGGCTGCTGCGTGCGGCGGCGCCGCACGCGCGCGACGACCTGTTCGTGGTCGGCGACCCGCACCAGCGGGTCACCGACGCGCGGGTGGCGCTGGGCGCGGTCGGCATCTCCGCCGTCCAGCACACGCTCAAGCTCTCCTACCGCCTGCCGCAGGAGCTGCTGTCGTACGTGGTCAGGCTGCGCGGCGGCGGCCTCGCGCCCGGCCTGGTCAAGGGCGCCACCGACATGTACGGCTTGCGCGCGGCGCGCCACGGCGCCCGGCCGGTGGTCAGGGCGTACGCCACCCAGGAGGCGGAGCTGGAAGGGCTGCGGACCGTGATCGAGTCGTGGCTGGCGGACGGCGTGCCCGCCGAAGAGATCGCGGTCGGCGCTCGCGACGTCCGGCACGTGCGCGCCGCCCGGCGGGCGCTGTCGGGCCTGGACGTGCGTGCGTGGACCTTCCCGCACCTGAAAGGGCTCGAGTTCGAGCGGGTGGCGCTCGTCGGCGTGGCGGAGGGCGTGGTGCCCGAGCCGTCGCGGGCGGAGCCTCCGGAGGAACCGCACGCCAGGGCTCGTGCGCTGCAGCGCGAACGGAGCATACTGTTCGTCGCCTGCACCCGTGCCCGCTCGATGCTCTATATCTCCCATTCCGGACGAGGGAGCCCCTTTTTGTCCCTCTGATCACATAGTCTGAACTGCGGATATAACGTCCCATTGCCGGTTGGACCTCAATGAACCTCAGCCTGAGCGACCTCGCGCCACCACTGCGCTGGACCTCTCCTGGTCAGATTGCGCCGATCGTGGAGGAGCCGCAGCTGCCCGAGGCCTGGTGGCAGGCGATCCCTCTCGACCGTGCCTGCGCCATCGCCGGCACGCAGACCGTGGCGGGCCACCTGGCCGGCCTGGCCATGGCCTGCTGGGGCCATCTGATGCTCGGCGACATCCTGCCGCTGCTGCGCTTCTCCGACCCCGCCGAGGCCGAGCGGACGCCGGAGACGCTGGGCAAGGACGTGGTGCAGAAGTTGTTCACCGGCGTGTTCGAGCGGCTGCTCGAACCCCTTCCCGAGGCCGTGCCCGCGCCGTCCAGGGCGGACAAGCCGCTGCCCGAGCTGATCGACGACCTGTTCGGAGCGCTGGACGACCGGCAGCGGGCCATCGCGCGCGACCGGCTGTACGCGACGCAGCGGTCCACGCTCGACGAGCTGGCGCAGCGGTTCTCGGTGACGCGGGAGCGGATCAGGCAGATCGAGCGCGACCTGCGCGAGCACGTGGAGGCCTGGCTCGCCAAGCCGGAGGCCGCCGCGGTGGCCGCGCACGTGTCGTGGCTGCGCGGCCGGCTGGGCTCGGCCGTGCCCGCCGACGACCTGCAGGCCGCGGTCCCGTGGCACGCCACCGAGCTGCGCAGCCTGGGCATCCCGGCGTGGCGGTTCGTACGCACGCTGCTGACCGGCTACGAGCAGTCCGACGGCTGGCTCGTGGCGGGCGGGGCCGACGACCTGAGGGAGAAGACCCGCCAGCTGTTCGCCGACGGGCCGCACCCGCTCGCCGAGGCCGTGACCATGGTCGCCCAGCTCGGCGTGCGGGAGGACGTCGCGGAGCGGTGGATCCTGGGCGTGCCGCAACTGCGCGTGCTGGGCACGCACGTGGTGCCGTGGCCGCGCAGCATCAACGAGAAGGCGGAGGCGGTGCTGGCGGTGGCCGGCACGCCGCTGTCGCCGGAGGAGATCCAGGAACGCATCGGCGAGGACTACAGCCTGGTCGGCATCCGCAACCAGCTCACCGCCGACGACCGCTTCCGCCGGATCGACCGCAACAAGTACGGCCTGACCCGCTGGGGCGGCGACGAGTACCTGGGGATCAGGGAAATGATCGCCCGGGAGATCGAGCGGGCCGGCGGCGAGGCGTCGGTGAGCACGATCGTGACGAACCTGACCTCCCGCTACGAGGTGAGCGAGAGCTCGGTGCGGGCGTACTCCGGCGGCCCCGGGTTCGAGCGGACGCAGCGGGGCTGGATCCGGGTGGCGGGCACCTCGCCGAGCGGGGAGGTGGAGCCGTACCAGCCGCGCAAGGACGTGTCGGAGACGCGGCGCAGCTTCCGCTCCCGCGACGGGCGCTGGTGGCACCGCGTGGACATCAACGCCGAGCACCTGCGCGGCTCCGGCTCGCCGCTGCCGACCGGGTTCGCGGCGTACCTGGGGATGGCGCCCGGCGGGTCGCTGACCGCCTCCACGCCCTCCGGTGACGTGGTGATCAGCTGGCACAACCAGCCCACCATGGGGTCGATCCGCAACGTGCTGGCCGACTTCAAGGCGAGCGAGGGCGACCACGTGTTCCTGACCGTGTCGGACGGCGGCGAGCTGCTGACGCGCCACATGCCCGCCGCTCCCCCCGGCATGCCGCCGCTCAACCGGGCCCTCTACCTCATCGGGATCACCGCGCCGGTCAACTCGGAGATCGAGGGGCTGCGGCTGATCGGGGCCAGGATCGGGGCGTCCGACCTCGCCACGCGCGACGAGATCCTGAACAGGCTGCGCGAGCGCGGCGACAGGGACATCCTCGGTTTCCTGGGCGGATGACCTCCGGCTAAGCTCGGGAGATGTTGCGGATCTACGACACGCGCACCCGGCAGGTCGAGGAGGTCGCCGCCGGGCCGGCGGTGCGGATGTACACGTGCGGGCCGACGGTCTACCGCCACGCGCACGTGGGCAACCTGCGCACCTACCTGCTGTCCGACCTGATCAGACGGGTCCTGGAGCTGCGGCGGGTGCGCGTTCTGGTCTGCCAGAACATCACCGACGTCGGCCACCTCGCCGACGAGGGCGAGGACAAGGTCCTCGCGCAGGCGCGGGCCGAGGGCCGATCGGTGAGCGAGCTCGCCCGCTTCTACGAGGACGCCTTCAGGCGTGACACCGCCGCGCTCGGCCTCCGGCCTCCTGAGCACATGCCGCGCGCGAGCGAGCACATCGACCTGATGATCGAGCTGATCGCCGAGCTGGTCGAGAAGGGGCACGCGTACGCGGTGCCGGACGGCTCGGTCTTCTTCGACGTACGGACATTTCCTTCGTACGGTGAAATTTCCGGAAACCGCCTGGATGCGCTCAAGCCCGCCCACCGCATCGACGCCGTCGACCCCCGCAAACGTTTCCACGCCGACTGGGCCCTGTGGAAACCCGCCACGGGCGAGCTGAGCTGGGACGCGCCGTGGGGGCGCGGCTTCCCCGGCTGGCACGTGGAGTGCTCGGCCATGTCGCTGCGCTATCTCGGGTCGCGCTTCGAGATCCACACCGGCGGCATCGATCTGAGGTTCCCGCACCACGAGGACGAGCGGGCGCAGTCCGACGCGGCAGCCGGGCACGAGGTCGTGCGCCACTGGGTGCACGGTGAGCACCTGTTGTTCGACGGGCGCAAGATGGCCAAGTCCACCGGCAACGTGGTGCTGCTCTCCGACGTGGTGGAGGCCGGCCTCGACCCGCTGGCGCTGCGCCTGGCCTTCATGGAGCACCGCTACCGCCAGCAGCTCAACCTGACCTGGGACACGTTGCGGGCCGCCGACCGCACGCTGCGCAGGTGGCGGTCGCGGGTGGCCGAGTGGTCGGAGTCGGTCAGCGCGCCCATGCCCCGCGACCACGTGGCGCGGGTGGAGGCGGCCTTCGAGGACGACCTCGACACGCCGTCGGCGCTGCGCGCCCTGCGGGAGCTGGAGCGGGACGAGTCGGTGGCGCCCGGCGCGAAGCTCGAGGCGTTCCTGCACCTGGACCAGGTGCTGGCGCTGGACCTGCCGAGCGAGATCGGCAGGACGCGGGTGCTGCCGCCCGGGGCCGGGGAGTTGCTGGAGGCCCGCGCCCGGGCCCGCGAGGCGAAGGACTGGGCGGCGTCCGACCGTCTCAGGGACGAACTCGCCGAGATGGGGGTCCGCGTGGCCGACACCCCGGAGGGGCAGACCTGGGCTTGATCTTTGGTGCTTGACTCCAGGGGCCGGCGCTCCGCGCGTCCGTTGAGACGGTCCAAGCAGTGATCTTCGGCTGTCAGACTTGATGCCAGTTTCGGCATGATGGAGGTAGTCGGTGAGGCCCTATGCGTGGATGCCGTGGCCGTTGCGGTGGTTCGCTCGGGTGTTGACCGTTCTGCTCTCGCTGGCGCTGGTGCTTGCGGGGGTGCTTGTCGTCACGGTGCGGACGTCGTTCCCTCAGGTGGATGGATCGCTACGGTTGCCGGGATTATCCGGGAATGTGGAGATTTATCGCGATAAATCAGGGATTCCACACATCTATGCTGACTCTGCCGCGGACCTGTTCATGGCCCAGGGGTTCGTCCACGCCCAGGACCGCTTCTTCGAGATGGACTTCCGGCGCCACATGACCGCCGGACGCCTCTCGGAGCTCTTCGGAGCCGCCACGCTCAAGACCGACAAGGCGCTCAGGACCATGGGCTGGCGCCGGGTCGCCGAGCAGGAGCTGGGCGGGCTGGCCCAGGAGACGCGCGCCAACCTCAACGCGTACGCCAAGGGCGTGAACACCTGGCTCGCCGCCAACCCCAACGCCTCCGACCGCAGCCTCGAATACTCCGTGCTGAAGCTCCAGAACGGTGCCTACCAGCCGGAGAAGTGGACCGCGGCCGACTCCGTGGCCTGGCTCAAGGCCATGGCGTGGGACCTGCGCTCCAACGTGGAGAGCGAGATCGACCGCGCGCTCGCGCTCACCAAGCTGCCCAAGGAGCGGGTCGACCAGCTCCACCCCGGCTACCCGTACGACCGCCACTCCCCGATCGTCACCCAGGGCGCCCTCGCCAAAGGCCGCTTCGACCAGGAGGCGGAGCCGCGGCGGCGGGCCGGCCGGCTGCTCACCCAGGCGGCCGAGGCCCTTGACGCGGTGCCGGACACCATGAGCACCGAGGACCGCGAGGGCGTCGGGTCCAACTCGTGGGTGGTCTCCGGCGCGAACACGGCCACCGGCAAGCCGCTGCTGGCCAACGACCCGCACCTGGCCCCGCAGATGCCGTCCGTCTGGTATCAGGCGGGGCTGCACTGCAGGAAGCTCACGGAGGAGTGCCCGTACGACGTGACCGGGTTCACCTTCTCCGGCGTGCCCGGCGTGATCATCGGGCACACCGACAAGATTTCGTGGGGCTTCACCAACCTCGGGCCCGACGTGGCCGACCTCTTCCTCGAGCAGGTGGAGGGCGACACGTACCTCTACCGGGGCGAGCGGCTGAAGCTGGCCACCAGAAAGGAGCAGATCAAGGTGGCCGGCGGCGACCCGGTCACGATCACGGTCAGGAGCACCAGGCACGGGCCGCTGATCAACGAGGTGATCGAGACCGCCCGGCCCAGCGGCGAGGCCAACGCGGTGGCGCTGCAGTGGACGGCGCTGACGCCGGGGCGGACGGCCGACGCCGTCTTCGAGCTCAACAGGGCGAGCGACTGGGAGCAGTTCAAGGCGGCGGCGGCGCTGTTCGAGGTGCCCGCCCAGAACCTGATTTATGCCGACACATCAGGCAAGATCGGCTACCAGGCCCCCGGACGCATCCCCGTACGCGAGAACGGCGACGGCACCTGGCCGGTCCCCGGATGGACGGGTGAGTACGACTGGAAGCCGGAGCCGATCCCGTTCGACCGGCTGCCGTCCGTGGAGGACCCGGCCGACGGGTTCATCGTCACGGCGAACAACGCCGTCATCGACCCCGCACGCTACCGTCCCCTGCTGACCAGGGACTGGGCGTACGGCTACCGCTCAGAACGCATCCGCGACCTCATCGAGGAGGCGCTCGGGAAGGGCCCGATCGACGCGGCGGCCATGGCGCGCGTCCAGCAGGACACCTACAACGGCTTCGCGGAGACGCTGATCCCGGCGCTCATGCAGGTCGACCTGGCGGGGCCCGGCGGCCGGGCCAGGCAGCTGCTGAAGACGTGGGACAGGAGGGAGGACCTCGACTCCGCGGCGGCCGCGTACTTCAACGCCGTGTGGCGCCAGGTGCTCGTGCTGACCTTCAACGACGACCTGCCCGAGCAGGCCAGGCCGGCCGGCGGCGACCGATGGTACGAGGTCGTCAGGCGGCTGCTCGCCGCCCCCGGCGACCCCTTCTGGGACGACGTCACCACGAAGAACCGTAAGGAGACCCGCGACGACATCCTGCGCCAGGCGATGGCTTCGGCGCACCAGGAGCTGGCCGACCGGCTCGGCGACGACGTCACGTCATGGCGCTGGGGCGACCTGCACCAGCTGGAGCTGGTCAACGGCTCGCTGGGGACCTCGGGCCTCGCGCCCGTCGAGGCGCTGTTCAACCGCGGCCCGCTGTCCGTGCCCGGCGGCAAGGACGCGGTCAACGCCACGGGGTGGAACGTGCAGAGAGGGTACGAGATCACCGCCGTCCCGTCGATGCGCATGATCGTCGACCTGTCCGACCTGGACAAATCCCAGTGGATCAACCTGACGGGCGCCTCCGGGCACGCCTTCCACGACAACTACGTGGACCAGGCGGAGGCGTGGGCGCGAGGAGACCTGCTGCCGATGCTCTCCACGCGGGAGGCGGTCAAGAAGGCGGCGGTGCACACGCTCCGGCTCAACCCCTGACGGCGTGCGTACCCTGCGTGTTCCTTACAGCGACTGTCAATCGCCGCTCCTGCGCGCTCGCCACCGGAGGGGAGCGCGCGGGTAGCCGCCGTCTTCCAGATCGGCGAGGCGCTCGAAAACGTTGTACGAAGCCCGGTCCCCGCAGACGATCGCCGAGACGAGCATGGCGATCAGATAGAGCAGCACCATGGGCAGCCCTGCGCACCACGCCCACTGCGTGGCGTGCCGGTCCTCGTGCAGAACGAGCCGATGGTTCAGCGCGTTGCTCCTGGTCAGGACCACGTTTCCGATGGTGAACGCGCTCGCGGCGGGGAACCGGTAGCGGTAGCCGAAGGCCAGGATGAGCCCGTTGGGGCCGGGTTGCCTGGTGGCGCCGCCGATGCGCGAGATGAGCAGGCCGAGCGGTGTGGCGAGGTTCAAAGAGTTCGCCACGCGCCGGAACCGGAAGCGCTTGTCCATGCGTCTCAGTCTTGACCGATCTTGACAACTCGGAATAATGGCCAGGGTCCTGAAATCTCCCACAAGAGCAGGATTATGAAACTCTCCATCCTGGGCGCGCTGCTGAGCACCGTCGCACTGGCAGGAGCCGGCGGAGCCGCAATTTCCCAGACGTCAGCGACCGAACCCCTATCCACTGGCAGCCCACTAGGCGCGAGGGTCGCGTTAACCAACGGCCCGAGCGAGACTCCGGTCCCATCGGAAAGTCCCACGACCGGGGAGTACACCGCCAAGACCAAGGTGGTCAAGAAGAGAGGCGTCTCCTATCTGGACGTCTCCATCACCCACGAAGGGCCCGCGCTCTTCACCGTCAAGCAGAGAGTGTGCAAGAGGGGGTCGTGCAAGACCGCGACCGCCGACATCCCCGTCGTCGACGGTGCGGCCGAGTCCACGAAGAGGCTGGGCCGGGGCACGTACAAGAAGCGTGGCAAGGCGCGCGTCGAGGTGACGCCCATCCCCTTGCCGACCGTCACGGAGAGGGTCACGGTGACCGTCACCGAGCCCGGCCCGACGGTCACGTTCACCTGCCGGCCCGGTGACCCGCCGACGGAGACGCCGCCGCCGACCGACGCACCGACCGACACGCCGCCGCCTACCGAGACCC
>NZ_SMKO01000073.1 GCF_004348685.1 Nonomuraea deserti
GGCGGGCCCACCTACCGGGAGCGGGTCTTCGCCGAACTGGATGCCGAGGAGTTCCCCCGGCTGAGCACGGTGGCGAGGCGATGGGAAGACCTGACCGCCCGCGACACCTACGCCAAGGGGGTGCGCGCCCTCGTGAAGGGCCTTCTCCCGTGAAGCCCCGCGTGAAGGGCCTTCGCGTGAAAGCGCCGTTCCGAGGGGGCGGTCCGTCACGCGGTCGTATCCACGCGGTCGTATCCACGCGGTCCTGGTGACCGCCCGGCCTCAGCGGCGGCGGTAGAAGACGATCGACTCGGAGTCGCCGTTCACGATCGAGGTCGCCAGCCACAGCTCGGACGTGCCCGGAATGCGCTCGACCACCGCCCGGGTCAACTCGCCGGGCGACGGCGAGCGCTCGCGCGTCCACGTCCGGCCGTCCCAGTGCAGCAGCACGACGTGCCGCGCGGTACCCACGGGGCGCAGGCTCGCGATCCACACGTCGCGGGGGCCGGAAGCCGTCACGCTGGTCAGCTCACCTCGCCAGCCCGGCGGCAGCGCGACCCGCTTCCAGAAGGCGCCGTCCCACCGCACGACGAGAGGGCTTTCCCCGGCCTGTCCGACCGCCCACACGTCGGACGGGCCGTTCTGCCAGACGGCCACCAGCGTGCCGCCACCCGCCACCGTGGGCATCTCGGCCTGTTCGAACCCGCGGGCCGAGCCGTGCCAGACCATCGGCTGCCCCCTACGTGTTCCGGCGATCCAGGTGTGCCCCGCGCCCGCGCTCACCGCGCGCAGCTCGTTGGCGACGAGCTTCCTGGTGAAGCGGCCGCCGTACCCCTGCACCACCTGCGAGGACGAGATGAGGACGACGCGACCGCCGTCGACCGCGACGTCCCGCGCCTTTATCGGCGAGCGATGGCGTCGCCAGGAGCGGCCGTCCCAGTGCAGGGCGACGGGCTCGTCGTAGGCGCCGCCGCCCACCGCCCAGACGTTGGCCGGCCCGTCGGCGTCGACCGCCGCGAAGGTGCCGTTATGGCCGGCCGGCAGCCGCCGCCAGCGGGAGCCGTCCCAGTGGCGCAGGGTCATCTCCACGCCGTCCTCCCAGCCCTTGTAGCCGGCGGCCCAGGCGCGGTCAGGGGAGGCGGCGCTCACGTCGTACAGGCCGCGCTCCCAGATGTGGTCGTCGGGCAGGCCGGGGACGAGCTTCCACCGTGCCGACAGCGGGACATCCTCGTCGGGCGGCGTCGGTGAGGGCTCGGAGGCGGGCACGGGCGGCGGCTCGGAGCCGACCGCCGGAGTGGGCTCGGCGGCGCAGCCCTGCACGACCAGGCAAGCCACCATGGCCAGCAACCGCTTTCTCAATCGGCGCCCTCCGCGACGGACTATACAGCGCGCCGCGCAACGGTGCCTGAGTCCGCCCGGCGCCGGCGCGAGGCTGCGGCTGGGCCGCGTCGCGCCGGTCCCCGATTCATACGTTTTCTTGACGCCCTGACCTGGTCCATCGACCTTTCGGCGTGAGTAAGGTGCGATGCGTCTTCACGGGGTTCGATGATGAAGGGTGACCTTATGGTGCTGGCGAAACGGCCGGCCGCCAGGGAAGGCACGCCGCGGTTCTGGCTGCTTCAGGACCCGCGTACCGACCGCGAACAGACCGTGCACGGCACCCGCGTCAGGCATCCGTGGTGGCGCAGTGCCCGCACGATCTCCGCAGGCGGCGCCGTTCGAGGCCGGCGGGTTCGCGGTCCGGGCGGTGCGCCTGGCATGTTCGCGACCGGTGCCGTCACGCCCTTACCGACCTCTTCGATCCGTGGCCCGTCCGTCCACGTGCAGGTCGCGGTCGCGTGCTCCGGCCGGCTCCGCGTACGCGGGTGTGCGGCATGAGACGGCATCACGGGATTCTCGGCTGGTTCCGGCACCCGGCCCAGGTGATCGTCACCGGCTTCGGGATGGCGGTCCTGGCCGGCACCGCCTTGCTCGCGCTGCCGATCGCCACCGAGTCGGGGGAGCCGGCGGGCTGGCTGACCGCTCTGTTCACCGCGACGTCCGCGGTGTGCGTCACCGGCCTGGTGGTCGTGGACACCGCGACGCACTGGTCGGTGTTCGGCGAATGGGCGATCGCCGGGCTGATCCAGGTCGGCGGGCTGGGCATCATGACCCTGGCGACACTGTTCACCGTGCTGGTGTCCGGCCGGCTCGGGCTGCGCGCCAAGATCTTCGCACAGGCCGAGACCAAGACGCTGAGCATGACCGACCTGCGGCACGTGGTCCGCAAGGTGGTCGTCTTCAGCCTGGTCTGCGAGGCCATCGCGGCGGCGATGCTCACCGGCCGGTTCCTGCTCGGCTATGGCCAGCCGTTCGGCCGAGCCGTCTACCTGGGCGTCTTTCATGCGATCTCCGCCTTCAACAACGCCGGGTTCGCCTTGTGGTCCGACAGCCTGACGCGTTTCGCCACCGACCCGTGGATCTGCTTGACCATCGCGACCGCGGTGATCGTCGGCGGGCTCGGCTTCCCGGTCGTGTTCGAGCTGCTGAGCATCTGGCGCCGGCCCCACCGCTGGTCGGTCCTGACCAGGGTCACCGTCGGCGTCACCGTGGTCCTCCTGGTCGGCGGCACGCTGCTCTTCCTGGCCGTCGAATGGCGCAACCCGAAGACGCTGGGAGCGCTCGACGACCCGGGCAAGCTGCTGGCCGCCTTCTTCGCCGCCGTCATGCCCCGCACCGCGGGCTTCAACAGCATCGACGTCGCCGGCATGTATCCGACCAGTTGGCTGGCCACCGACCTGCTGATGTTCATCGGGGGCGGCAGCGCGGGAACGGCGGGCGGCATCAAGGTCACCACGTTCGGCATGCTCGCGTTCGTCATCTGGGCCGAGATGCGAGGTGAGCGCGAGGTCAACATCGGTCATCGCCGTCTGCCGGAGGCGGCACAGCGTCAGGCCGTCTCGATCAGCCTCATCAGCGTGGCGCTGGTCACGGTGTCGACGTACGTGCTGCTGGCGCTGACCCCGCACAGCCTGGACCAGGTGCTTTTCGAGGTCGTCTCGGCCTTCGGCACGGTGGGCATGTCCACCGGGATCACCGCGGACGCCACGCCGGCCGGGCAGGTGCTGTTGGTGCTGCTGATGTTCATCGGCAGGACCGGCCCACTCACCCTGGGCTCCGCCCTCGCCCTGAAAGATCGTGCCCGCCGCTACCAGCTGCCCGAGGAGAGGGTCATCGTGGGCTGACAAGGACGCGGCGCGCCCGTTCGGTCGAGCAGGCGGCCGGAACCGGCCGGCCCCATGGCCGTGATCTCCAGATGGACACTCGGCAATACGATGTTGCTGGATACCATATGGACATATAGCATCGGGAATATGCGTTCAACCTACGATCGGCCGCCCGAGGATCTGACCGCCCGCGCGAGGATCCGGGACGCCGCCTTGGCCGAGTTCGCCGAGCGAGGCTTCAAAGGCGCGACGATGAAGGCCGTCGCCGACGCCGCCGGCGTCTCCGTCGGCCTGGTACAACACCATTTCGGCTCCAAGGACGGGCTGCGGGAGGCCTGCGACCAGCATGTCCGCGACGCCATCCTGGGTGCCGCCGGCCAGATCCAGGAAGAGGCCGACGTCGACCCCGAATTCCTGCGGGGGATGTACGAGGCGAGCGAGCTCAGCGTCCGCTATCTCGCCCGGGCCCTGGTCGAGGGCTCCCCGGTGGCGGCCGCGTTGTTCGACGAAGGCGCCGAGGTCGCCGAGCGGTTCTTCACGGCCACCTGGCCCGATGACTTCCCTCCCGGCGAAGCGAAGGTCCGCGAACGGGCCGTCGTGATGGCGGCGATGCATCTGGGCACGATCGTGCTGCACGAGCACCTGTCCCGGCGGCTCGGCATCGACGTGCTGGGGCGCCCGAACTCCAGCCTGATCGGCATCGCCCTGGCCGACGTCTACGCGCACATGGGCGAGTGGTTCGACGCGGAGCAGGGAAGCCGGATCCGCCAGGCCGTCACCGACCTTCACATGAAGGAGCACCCCGATGCCTGATGTGATCGAGGTCCATCAACTGATCAAGGACTTCGGCCGGGTCCGGGCGCTGGACGGCCTGGACTTGACCGTACGGGAAGGAGAGGTACACGGGTTCCTCGGCCCCAACGGCGCCGGCAAGTCCACGACCCTGCGCATCCTCCTCGGCCTGCTGCGCAAGGATGCCGGCGAGGTCCGGCTGCTGGGCGGCGATCCCTGGTCCGAGGCCGTCGAGCTGCACCGGCGGCTCGCGTACGTCCCCGGCGACGTCACCCTGTGGCCGAGCCTGTC
The DNA here is from genome assembly GCF_004348685.1 of Nonomuraea deserti. Lineage (GTDB taxonomy): Bacteria > Actinomycetota > Actinomycetes > Streptosporangiales > Streptosporangiaceae > Nonomuraea > Nonomuraea deserti. Next base: position 4,269 of record NZ_SMKO01000073.1, read on the forward strand.
CGGTGGCGAGGTGATCGACCTGCTCGGCCGCCTGCGCGGCGGCACCGACGCCAAGCGGCGCGACGAGCTGATCGAGCGCTTCGCCCTGGATCCGCGCAAGAAGGCCCGGACCTATTCCAAGGGCAACCGGCAGAAGGTCGCGCTGATCGCCGCACTCGCCTCCGAGGTGGAGTTACTGCTGCTGGACGAGCCGACCTCCGGTCTCGACCCGCTGATGGAAGCGGTCTTCCGCGAGGTCATCGCCGAGGAGCGACGCGCCGGCCGTACGGTCCTGCTCTCCAGCCACATCCTCGCCGAGGTCGAGGCGCTCTGCGACCGGGTGAGCATCATCCGGGACGGCCGGACAGTGGAGACCGGCACACTCGCGCAGCTGCGCCATCTCAAGCGCATCTCGGTCACGGCGGAGCTGGACACGGTGCCGGATGACGGCCTGCCCCATGTCCACGACCTCCGCCTGGACGGTGGCCGCGTACGCTTCCAGGCCGACACCGACCACATCGGCGACGTGCTGGCCCGGCTGGCGCGGTACGGCGTGCGCGACATCACCGCCCAGCCCCCCACCCTCGAAGACCTGTTCATGAGGCACTACCGATGAACACGCCGGCACTGATCAGGCTGATCCTGCGCCGCGACCGCGTCTGGCAGCCGCTGTGGCTCCTGTTGGTCGCCCTCTTCGTCACCACCACGGTGGCCACCATCCGCCAGCTGCTCCCGACTCCCGAAGCGCGCCTGCACTACGTCAACGAGATCGCGGCCAATCCCGTGATCCTGTTGATGCAGGGGCCGGCGTACGGCGACAGCCTGGGCGCGGCCGCCGCTCAGCAGCGGGGCGCCGCCACCATGATCTTCGCTGCCCTGGCCAGCGTCATCCTGCTGGTCAAGCACACCCGCTCCGACGAGGAGCAGGGGCGGCGCGAGCTCGTCGGCTCGGCCGCCGTGGGGCGGCACGCGCCGCTGACCGCTGCTCTCGCCGTCGTGCTGGGCGCCAACGTGGTGCTGGCCGTGCTGATCACCGTGGTCGGCGTGAGCGCCGGGCTTCCCCTGGCCGGGTCCCTCGCCTGGGGGCTGATGGCCGCGTCGGGTGGCTGGGCCGGGGCCGCGCTGGCCGCGGTCGCCGTGCAGGTGACGCAGAGCGCCCGGGTGGCCGGAGCCGCGGCCTTCACCGTGTTCTTCGGGGCGTACCTGGTCCGCGGCGTCAGCGACGTGGGCGGCCCGGGCATGGAGTGGCTGGGCTGGCTCATGCCGAGCGGCTGGATCCTGCGCGCCCACGCCTTCGGCGGCGAGCAGTGGTGGGTGTTCCTGCTGGTCACGGCGTTCGTCGCGGCCTTGATCGGGGTGGCCTACGCGCTGTCGGCCCGCCGGGACATCGCCGCCGGCCTCCTGCCGCCGCGTCTCGGCCCCGCCCATGCGCCGAACGGCCTGCGCGGGCCGCTCGGGCTGGCGTGGCGGATGCACCGGGGCATGGCGCTGGGGTGGATCGCGGGTGCCGGCTTCATCGGTGCGGCGGTCGGGCTGGGCGGGCAGACCGCCATCGAGACGTTCGCCCGGAGCGGCGCGCTGGACTTCTGGGCCGAGCGGACGGGAACCGGTGATCCCACGGAGATCTTCTTCCGCCTCGTCGTGTACAAGCTGGCGATGTACTCCGTCTCCCTGTACGCGATCATGACGGTGCTCCGCCTGCGCGGCGAGGAGGCCACGGAGCTCTTCCTGTCCAATCCCGTGAGCCGGACGCGCTGGGTGGTCAGCCATCTCGTGCTCGCGGTGGCGGTGCCCGCCGCCGTACTGGTGATCGCCGGCCTCGCGTTGGGCCTCGGCGACGGGGACTTCGCCGGCGGCCTGGCCATCACCACGATCCTCCTGCCCGGCGTCTGGGCGATGGCCGGGATCGCCGTGGCGGCGTTCGGGTTGTTCCGGCGGGCCGGGGCGATCGTGGGGTGGACGGCTCTCGTGCTGGCCATCGCTGTGGAGGTCGGCTGGGAGGTCGGGCTGGTGAGCGACTCGTTCTTCATGGTCTCCCCGTTCGCGCACGTCCATTACTCCACGCTGGCCAGCCCGGGACCGGGCACGCTGCTCGGGCTCACGCTCGTGGCCGCCGGCTTCACCGCGGTGGGCCTGTACGGGCTCCGCCGCCGCGATCTGGCTCTGTGACTCCATCCCGCCGCGCCGCAACGCGGGGATGCCCCGCCGCCGTCGGGGACGCGTGCGGCCGGCGCGGAGGATGGAGCACCACCTGCGACAGGACTGTGCCGAGGCGTCGGCCAAGCACTGTCCGGCCGGAGGGTGGACGGGCGCCCGTGTCCGCGTTATTTTGTCTGCTTGTTAGCAGCTAATGCGGGATAGCAGATGAATAGTCGTGACCACATAGAGCAGCTGCTCGCCGCGATGCAGCGCGACCTGCTGCCCTCGCTGTTGTACGTCCATGAGGACGACGACCTGCGGCTGATCGACAACGTCATGCTGCAGGTGCTCGACCGTGGTGAGGAGCCCACGGTCAAGGAACTGGCCGCCTTGATCGGCCGTTCTGACTCGCGGACCAGCCGGATCGTCGATGGGCTGGTGCGGCGCGGGCTCGTGGAGCGATATGAGGACGAGCGGGATCGCCGCGCCCGCAGGATCCGGGTGAGTGAGCAGGGCACCGCGTTGCTGCAACGGCTTCGCCGGCTCAGGGTCGATGCGCAGATGCGGCTCTGGGAGCACTTCACCGAGCAGGAGCAGCAGATCGTGCTCCAGGCGCTGGAGCTTTTCGCCAAGGCTGCGAGGAGGATACGGGATGAAGCTGATCCAGCTGTCTCAGATCGACGCTTCGATGATCGACCTGGTGGGCGGCAAGGCCGCCGGGCTGGGGGAGATGATCAAGGCCGGTGAGCGGGTCCCTGACGGCTTCTGCGTGACCGTCGAAGCCCATGCCACAGGAGAGGTCCCGGAGGCAGAGCTGGTCGAGGCCTACGAGCGACTCGGCGGCGGCAAGGTGGCGGTGCGCTCAAGCGCCACCGCCGAGGACCTCCCCCAGGCCAGTTTCGCCGGGCAGCAGGACACCTACCTCAACGTCGAGGGCGGAGAAGCGCTGATCGACGCCGTCCGCCGCTGCTGGGACTCCCTGCACACCGAGCGCGCGGTGGCCTACCGGGCCAACGCCGGCATCGAGGACGCGGCGATGGCCGTCGTGGTGCAGCGGATGGTCGACCCTGAGCAGGCCGGTGTGCTGTTCACGGCCAACCCGATCACCGGGCGTCGCACGCAGATGGTCGTCGACGCCGCGAAAGGACTCGGCACCGCGATCGTCGACGGCGCCGTGGTGCCCGACCACTATGAGTTCGACGACGATGCCGCCCAGGACGGCTGGCTGGAGGACCTGCGTACGGCAGGACTGCGCTTGCGGGAGCACTTCGGGTCGCCCCAGGACATCGAGTGGGCCGTCGATCGGGACGGCACGCTGTGGTTACTGCAGTCTCGCCCGATCACGACGCTGTTCCCGGCGCCGCCCGCGACCGGCGAGACCCGGCTCTACCTGGAGATCGGTCACATCCAGGGCATGCTGCGGCCGATGACCCCGATGGGGGTGTCGATGCTCAAGGCCGGCGCCGCCCCGTGGTTCGAAGCGGTCGGCGCGAAGGTCGAACGGCGTGATCCGTTGCCCCGGATGGTGCCGATCGGCGGCAGGCTCTATTTCGACCTGACCGACTTCCTGCGCAACAAGGCGATCCGCAAGCGGCTGGGAGTCTCGCTGGAAGTGTACGGTCCGCGGGTGCAGGGCGCCGTGCGGCGGATGCTGGACGACCCGCGCTTCGACCCGCGGCCCGGCCTGCCGTTCAGGATGCGCACGGTCATCAAGGCGACGGCGCTTCTCGTGCCCCGAGCGGTCGCCGGGCTCGTCTCCGCGCTGGCCCGGCCGGAGGCCGCACGGGCCCAGGCCTACCGTGGCGTCGAGAGGATCAGGCGGCTGACCGTCCCGCCCGGGGAGAACGCGACCGCCGCCGAGCGGTTGCGCTGGGCGACGGAGGACGCGCACAGGTCGGTCATGGACCTCGACATGCAGGGGGTCATGTGGCCGCTGGTCGCCGGCATCATGGCGGGCACCGTTCCGGCCTCTCTGCTCGAGGGCGTGGCCACAGAAGAGGAGCTGGACACCGTCCTCGGCGGCATGCCGTACAACGTGACCACGGAGATGGACCTGGCCCTGTGGGGGCTCGCGGTGAAGGCGCGCGAGCACCGCGGCCTGTTCGGCAACACCTCCTCGGAAGAGCTCGCCGCCCGCTACCGAGAAGGCGGCCTGCCCGACATCGGCATGGCCGCGTTCCTCGAGAAGTACGGTCTGCGCGCCGCTGCCGAGATCGACGTCGGCACGCCACGGTGGGCGGAAGACCCGGCCCCGCTGTTCTCCACGATCGCCAACTACCTGCGCGTGGACGACCCCGACCAGGCACCGGACCGGCGGTTCGAGCAGGCCGCGGCGAAGGCCGAGCGGATGCTCGCCACGCTGGCGCGGCGCGCCGCGCGCAGGCGGCCGATCCGCGGCAGGATCGCGACCTTCCTGATGCGCAGGTCGCGCAAGCTCACCGGCCTGCGCGAGATCGCCAAGTTCGCCTGGCTGATCCCGCTGCAGGCGGCCCGGCAGCAACTGCTGCTCGTGGGCGAGGAGTTGTTCGAGCAAGCGGACGACATCATGTTCCTCGACCTGGTGGAGGCGCGCCAGGCCGTTCAAGGTGCGGATCTCCGTCACGTGATCGCGGCCCGGCGGGCCGAGTACGAGCGTGAACTGCGACGGCCCACCGTCCCCGGAGCGCTGCTGTCCGACGGCACCGACGTGGAGGCGCTCGCACCGCAGGGCCCCGCGGACGACGGAGTGCTCACCGGCATGGCCGGGGCGGCGGGTCGGGCGACCGGGAGGGCGCGAGTGATCCGCGACCCGGCCGACGCGCACATCGAGCCGGGTGAGATCCTCGTCGCGCCCACCACCGACCCCGGCTGGACTCCGCTCTTCCTGACCACGGCGGGCCTGGTCACCGAGACCGGCTCCCCGGTCGCGCACGGCCCGACCGTCGCCAGGGAATACGGCATCCCGGCCGTCATCTGCGTGCGCAACGCCACCCACGAGATCAAGACCGGCCAGCTCATCACCATCGACGGCGCCGCGGGTACCGTGCGCATAGAGGAGGGATGAACCAGGCGATGGGCGGAACCGCGGCGCTGCACCCCCTCCAGAGGGGTGGACGGATGGTGCCCGCCGCGCCCGCGGCTCACGAAGGGGAGTCCTCGCGGGTTCGTCCGCGGAGCCGGCGTGCGACACCGAACCAGGCGGGCACGTCACGCTCGTCGTCGAAGCCGCGGGCCACCACGATGTCGGTGGAGGAGTGCAGGAAGATCGACAGGACGATCGTCACCGCGACGAGCTGGAAGACGTCCTGGGCCGCGCTGATGCCGGAGGCGAGGACGATCAGCCCGTAGACGACGGAGGCGAAGCCCTTGGGGCCGAACCAGGCCACCGCGGCCTGCTCCCGCACGCTGAGCCCGGAGCGGAGGAACGACACCCAGATCGCCACCGGGCGGGCCAGCACCAGCGCCAGGATCGCGAAGAGCCAGCCCTGCCAGCCGACCGAGCCGAGCAGGGCGGGAGTGATGAGCGCGCCGAACACCAACAGCGCCGCCAGCTTCAACAGCTCGGCGATGAGCTCGCCGAAATGTTCGAACGACTCGCGCTGCCGCTCGCCGAAGGTGGCGACCGTGATCCCGGCGGCGAAGGCCGCGAGGAAGAGGTTGCCGTGTGTGGCCTTGCCCACCGCCAGCACCAGCAGGCCGATGGCCAGGCCGTTGAGTGGTTCGTACGGGGCCGAGGCGGAGAACCAGCGGGTCCGCTCCAGCTTGATCGCCAGCCACGGGATGGCCACCCCGATCACGATGCCGAGGCCGAGTTCGAGGCTGAGCTCACCGAGATGCAGGTCTTCCGAGCCGGCCGCGACGGCCAGGAACACCATCACGAACGGCAGCGCCAGGCCGTCATTGACGCCCGACTCCACGTTCAGCAACTGCCGCAGCCGGGGCGGCACCTTGTCGTTGCCGACCAGCGCGGCGGCGAACACCGGGTCGGTCGGCGCCAGGATCGCGCCGACCAGCAGGGACTCGACCCACCCGAGACCGAGCAGGTAGTGGGCGGCCAGCGCGGTGATGACCAGCGTGAGGGGCAACCCCCATCCCAGGGCCCGACCGGGCAGACGCCACGCGCCACGCAGATCCCTCCAGCCGACCCGCATGCCGTCAGTGAACAGCACGGCGAACAGCGCCAGCTCCGCGAGCGTGGCCACCAGGTCGTCGCCGGGCCGCAGCGACACCACGCCCAGCGCGCCATCGCCGAGCACGAACCCGGCCACCAGGAACAGGGCCGCCGTGGACAGGATGGTGCGGTGGGCCAGACTGGACAGCAGCACGGCCAGCATCAGCATGCCCGCGAACGCGAGCAACAGCGCACCCATCAGACGGCTTCTCCTCTGTATCGGCACCGACGAACGTCCGCGACCGAACCTGTCGGCGCACTGCGCTGACTGCGACGGAGCCACCTGGGCACGGAGGGCGACCCGACATCCGCTTCGACCCAGCCGGAGAACCCAGCCCGTCGACGATCAGTCCAGGCAGGTTCTGGCCGGCCGGCAGCCGGGCGGCCCTGATGGCCGGGGTCGGCGGTGCTCGCAGCGACGGCGGCAAGCCCTTCACGAGCGCGCACGTCTAGCCCCTTTACACGATCGGCGAAAAGACTGCCGACCAGACTTCCCGGCGCACCTGCAGGGAACCTATCAAGACATGTCAAGCGCGGGCACAGTGGCCCGATCAGATCGGGACAGGCGGCCGGTGCGTCGATGAGGACCCGATCCGGGCCCATGCCACATGGTCACCGGCGCCGACCTCGGCAACCGGCGCCGACCTCGGCACCCGGCCCCCGCACGGTCCCGCTCGTGGGCCTGCGCCGGTGGCAGGCGTGGAGGCGGCCGCCCCGGACACCCCGGGACGGCCGCCCTCTTCGACCTGCGTGCCACGGGTCAGGAGCGGAGCCGCGGCCGGATCACTAGACGATCCGCAGCTGGTATCGGAGGCTCGTCCAGCCCACTGAACACCCGTTGTCCTTGCTGGACGTCTGGCGGAAGGTGAACTCGACGGTGCCGTCAGACCGCTTGGTGAAATGGGTGTCGGGCGACACGTCGTAGGTCCTCGACCACACTGTCGTAGCCGGCGGAACCTGGTTCCAGGGCGTCGACAAGGCCACCTCGCGCGTGTGCGACATCGACTGCCGTGCGATGCCGCCATCGAGCGCGCCCGCACGCTCGCCGGCATTCCTTCCTTCCGCTGACCCGCCTCGCCACCTGGAGAAACGGTTATGAGTGACAGTTGCTGCGGCCCCGTCCCGGTCACGACCGCACACGTCGCCGCCCCTCAGCGGGCCGCTTCAGGGCGACGGGAAGACCTGCCTGTGGCCGTGATCGGCGCGGGCCGGTCGGCCTGGCGGCCGCCGCCCACCTGGCCGAACGCGGGATCGACTTCCTGGTCCTGGAGGCCGGCGAGCAGGTCGCCGCGTCGGTGGCCCACTGGGGGCACGTGCGGGTGTTCAGCCCCTGGCAGTACGACATCGACTCCGCTGCCCGCCGCCTGCTCCAGGCCGACGGCTGGAGCGCCCCTGACCCCGAATGGCTGCCCACCGGCGCCGAACTCGTCTCGGACTACCTCGCCCCGCTGGCCGAGCTGTTCGGCGACCGGGTACGCACCAACGCACGAGTGAGCGCGATCAGCCGCCTCGGCTACGACCGGGTGCGCACGGCAGGCCGCGAGGAGGCCCCCTTCCTGATCCGCCTGGCCGACGGCGGCGAGCTGCAGGCCGGCGCGATCATCGACGCCTCCGGTACCTACACCAGCCCGAACGTGCTCGGCGCCAGCGGTCTGCCCGCCCACGGCGAGGACACGGCGGCCGGCGTCGTCGACCACGCCCTGCCCGACGTCCTCGGCGCCGACCGCGACCGCTACGAAGGCCGGCGCGTCCTGGTCGTCGGCGCCGGGCACTCGGCCGCCACCACGCTGCTCGCCCTGGCCCAACTGGACGCCACCCCGATCACCTGGGCCATCCGCGCCGGCCACGCCACCCGCACCTACGGCGGGGGCGACGCCGACGCCCTCCCGGCCCGCGGCGCGCTCGGCAGCCGCCTGCACGCCCTCGTCGAGTCCGGCCGCATCCAGCTCCTGACCGGCTTCTTCACCCACCGGGTGCGCACCACGGGCGACGGCGTCGAACTGATCAGCCGGGCCCCCTCCGGCGCCGAGCAGTCGATCACCGTGGACCGGATCGTGAGCGCGACCGGCTACCGTCCCGACCGTTCCCTCGCCTCCGAGCTGCGCCTCGACCTGGACCCCATCCTCGGCTCCGCCCGCCGGCCGGCCCCGGTCATCGACCCCAACCAGCACTCCTGCGGCACCGTCCCCGCCCACGGCGTGGACGAGCTGACCCACCCCGAGCCCGGCTACTACGCCATCGGCGTCAAGAGCTACGGCCGCGCCCCCACCTTCCTCATGGCCACCGGCTACGAGCAGGCCCGCTCCGTCGTCGCCGCACTGGCCGGCGACTGGGAGGCCGCCCGCGACGTCCAGCTCGACCTGCCCGAGACCGGCGTGTGCTCTCCGGCCTGGCCGAGGCGCAGGAGCAGCGGGCCGGACTGGCCAGCGGCATCAGCGGCGGCCTGCTGTCCACCCCGCTCGCAGGCGTGGGCGCCTCGGCGGAGAACAACGGCGGCTGCTGCGGCTGACCCGCTGCGCGTCCGCGCCCTACCTCTGGAGAGGAGTGTTCGAGATGTCCGACGGATATCTCACCGCGGCCCAGCGAGAGGCCCTTCGTCTCATCTGTGACCACGGCCCCCTGGATACCCGCCGGCTGGGCGAGCATCTGATCGCCGCGCGCCCGGCCAGCACCAACCCCGGCTACGCCCCGGCCATCGCCCGCATGGCCGGCACCCTGGCCTGGCGGCTGCAGGCCCAGGGCTTCGTCACCGAGAGCGGGACCGGCCTCTGGCGGACCAGCCGGGACGGCCGCGCGCTGATCGGCTGCCCAGCCGTATGAGTTCCGCCACCGACAGCGCCGCCCCGAGCCTGCGGGGCGGCGCTGCGGCGCACGGGCGGCGCATCGTGGCGGCCCTGGCCGTCACTCAGACCATCGGCTACGGCGTGCTCAACTACGCCTTCATCGGTGTTCCTCGCCCCCATGGCGGGCGAGCTGAAGGCGGGCGGCACCCAGGTCGCCGCCGCGCTCACCCTCGCCGTGCTCACCATGGCCATGTGCGCGCCGCTGGCCGGACGCCCACGGCGGACGCGCCCTGATGACGGCGGGCTCGCTGCTGGGCACGCTGGCCGTGCTGGCCCGGTCCCAGGTCGCCAGCCTGGCCCCTGTACGCCGTGTTCGTCGCGGTCGGCGTCGCCTCGGCCATGGTGCTGTACGAGCCGGCCTTAGCCGTCATCGTCGCCTGGTTCGCCGGCCGGGAACGGCAGCGGGCCAACGCGCTGCTGGCGCTGACCATCGTGGCCGGGTTCGCCTTCACCATCTTCCTGCCGCTGACCGGGCTGCTGACCGCCGCCCACGGCGGCGCGGTCGCGGTCATCGCGGTGCTGCTGGTCACCTGATCCACCTGGGTCACAGCCCGGTCTTCGCCGTCGGCATCGCCGGGCTGCTGGGAGTGTTGCCGGTCACAGCCCGCCTGGTCACCACCGGGCTGCGCCGCCGCTGGGCGGCGCAGCCCGTGGCCGCGGCGGTCTTCGCCTTGCAAGGGTCGGGCGCGCTGGTGCTGCCCCTGATCGGGCGCGGCACGGCCGGAGCGGTCGCCTGCGTGCTGCTGTTCGGCATCGGCTTGGGGGTGGGCACCATCACGTTGCCGCACCTGCTGGCCGAGCGGTACGGCACCGCCGCCTACGCCAGGCTGTACGGCCGGATCGCGATGTTCTCCGTCGCCGACAAGGCCGCCGCCCCGCTGGCCGCGGTCGCGCTGGTGCAGGCCGTCGGGTACGGGTGGGTGATGGGGGCGGTGGCGATGGCCTGCGCGAACGCGGCGTTCGCGCTGCTCGCCTACCACCGCCTATAATTTAGACCGGCATCGAAATAAGGAGTCGCGTCATGGCCGCCCCCGCCACCACCCAGTGCTGCGCGCCGATCGCCCGCGAGCCGCTCGGCGAGGCCGAAGCCGCAGAGCTGGCCACGCTGCTCAAGGCCGTCGCCGACCCGGTGCGGCTGCGCCTGCTGTCGATGATCGGCTCCCATGCCGGCGGCGAGGCGTGCGTGTGCGACCTGACCGGCGTGTTCGACCTGACCGCGCCGACCATCTCCCACCACCTGAAGGTGCTGCGCACCGCCGGGCTGATCGACGGTGAACGCCGCGGCACCTGGGTCTACTACCGGATCGTCCCCGAAGTGGTGAACAAGCTGGGCGCCCTGTTCGCCCCGCTGTCCACGCCCGCCCCGGCCCAGGCCCAGAACGGCCCGGTGGACGTCGAGCTCATCACCGTATGACCGCGGCCCCCCGCTTGGCCGATGTCGTCGTCATCGGAGCTGGGCAGGCCGGGCTGGCAGCCGGGTACTACCTGCGGCGCGCGGGCGCCGACTTCGTCATCCTGGACGCCCAGGACGCCGCCGGTGGTGCCTGGCGGCACGCCTGGCCGTCGCTGCGGCTGTTCTCGCCCGCGCAATACAGCTCGCTGCCGGGCCGCATGATGCCCATCCCCGCCGACGGCGGCTACCCCGGCGCCGCCGACGTCGTCGCCTACCTCACCGACTACGAGCAGCGCTACCGGCTGCCGATCGTCCGCCCGGCCGCCGTGCGGGCCGTCCGGCGCGCGGGCGAACGCCTGGCCGTGGAGTCCGGCGCCGGCACCTGGCGGGCCCGCTATGTCGTCAGCGCCACGGGCACCTGGTGGCGGCCCTACGTCCCGCACTACCCCGGCATGCGGGAATTCGGCGGCGAGCAACTGCACACCGCCGGCTACCGCGGGCCGGAACCGTTCCGCGGCAAGCGCGTGGTGGTCGTCGGTGGCGGCAACTCCGCCGCCCAGATCCTCGCCGAACTCTCACAGGTCGCCCGGACGACCTGGGTCACGGTGCGGCCGCCCCGGCTGCTGCCCGACGAGGTCGACGGCCGCGCCCTGTTCGATCTGGCCACCCGCCGCCGCCAGGCGGTCCTCGCCGGGCAGGAGGCCGCAAGCATCGGAGACCTGGGCGACATCGTCGCCGTGGCCCCGGTGCGCCAGGCCCGCGATCGTGGCGCGCTGAAGGCCGAGCCGATGTTCTCGGCCCTCACTCCTGGCGGGGTGGTGTGGGCTGATGGCAGCACGGCGGTGTGCGACGTGATCGTGTGGTGCACCGGGTTCCGGCCCGCGCTCGGGCACCTGGCCCCGCTGCGGTTGCGCGGCCCCAGCGGCGTGATCCCCACCGACGGGACCCGCGCCCTGGCCGAGCCGCGCCTGCACCTGCTCGGCTACGGCGACTGGACCGGCCCGGCCTCGGCCACCCTGATCGGCGCGGGCCGCACGGCCCGGCAGCTGGTCGCGGAGATCGCTGCCCAGCTGTGAGGCGTCACATCACCACAGTCCTTATTTCGACCCCCATCTATCTTGACGAACATCTAAATATCATGGCATCGTGGCCTTTGATTCGACATTCGTCTAAGTTTTGACGCCTCGGCCTCACACCGCAGAAGAGGGAAACCACCATGACGACGCACCAGATCACCGGCGGCTTCATCGGCGACTTGGCGGAGGCATTCGCCCCGCCCGCCGCCGGAGGCTGCTGCGGAGGCCCTGCCGCGGCCTCCGGCTCCCTGGCCAGTGGCACGACCGAGCAGGCGGAGGCGGCTGCCACCGCCTGCTGCGGCAGCACGGCCGCCGCGCAGCAGGCCGCCCAGGCCGGCTGCTGCGGCGAAGCCCCGGCAGGCGACCCGGCCGCCACGGGGGCCGCGGAGACCGCCTCCACCGGATGCTGCGGATGACCTCCACCACCACTCAGGGGCCGGACCGGGCCTCCGTCGTGGAGCGGGTGTCCGCGGCGCGGATGCTGGCCACGGTGCACGAGCTGGCCCGCGACAGCTACGCCGGGCGGCGCGTGGGCACCCCCGGAGGCCGCGCCGCCGCCGCGTGGCTCGCAGAACGGCTGCGCGAACTCGGCGGCGAGGTCGAACTCGACTCCTTCCCCGTCGCCGACGTAAGGGAGCTGTATGCCACCCCTGAGCTCGCATGGAGCGCAGGCGGCCGGGTGCGTCGCCTGCGACACCGCCGGGACTTCGTCGAGCACCTCGCCTCCGCCGAGTCGCCGCACCCGCGCGCCGCGCCGCTGGCCGCGGCCTCCGAGGCCGACCTGAGCGGACGATGGGTGCTGGCCGAGGCCGGAGACTGGGCACAGGCCTGCGAACGAGCCGAAGCCCAGATGGCGGCAGGGGTGCTCATCGCACGCGGCACCGACCCCGAGGGGTGGATGCCCAAAATGATCGCCGGACCGGCCGCCCGCGCCGTCCCGATCATCGCCCTGCGCACCGACCAGCACGCCAACCTGGCCGACGCCCTGACCGTCGGCCCCGTGCACGTGACCGGGTCGATGCCGCTCCGGCAGGTCGCCGCGGACGGCCACAACGTCCACGCCCGTTTCCCACGCGCCTCCCGCACCGGTAGGGCGGAGGCCGGGCCTCGGGTGCTGCTGACCGCGCACTACGACGGCGTCGGCGACGATCCAGGCGTGCGGCTGCCCGCGGCGGCCGACAACGCCTCCGGCGTGGCCGCCGTCCTGGAGGCCGCCCGCGTCCTGTCGGTCAGCCCGGCCATCCGGGCCGAGCTGTCGGTGGCCTTCCTGGACGCCGAGGAGACCGGGGCATGGGGCTCGGCCCACCACGCACCCGCCCTGCCCGCCGACACGCTGGTGATCAACCTCGACGGCGCCGCGCACCTGCACCAGGCCGCCTCGGTCGAGGCGGGCGGGCCCGCCCACGCCCTGCTGGCCACGCTGGACCAGGCCGCCCGCCTGACCGGCGTCCCGCTGCGGGCCGGCGCCATGGCCTCCGACAACCGCCGCTACGCCGCAGCCGGGCTGGGTGCGGTCGGCGTCGGCATGGGCATGCCCGGCTATCAGACGCCCGCCGAGACGCCCGAGCGCGTGCAGGCGGGCACGCTGGCGGCCGCCGCCCGCCTTCTCGTGGCCACCGTAGGGCTGCTGGCCGCCCAGGCGCCGGCCTGATCGCCGCACGGTGCCGCCATCGCGCCGTGCCCAGGCGGGTCGACCTGCTGGACACCGGGCGGCTCAGCCGGCTCAGCCGGGCAGCACCTCGTTGAGCAGCTTCTCGACCCGGGAGCGGATGGCGTCACGGATGACCCGGACGGCATCGATGCCCTGCCCGGCCGGGTCGTCGAGCTTCCAGTCCTCATACCGTTTGCCGGGGAAGATCGGGCAGGCGTCGCCGCAGCCCATCGTGACGACCACGTCGGAGGCCTCGACCGCGTCGACGGACAGGACCTTGGGCCGGGCGGCGGCGATGTCGACGCCGACCTCGGCCATGGCCTGGACGGCGACCGGATTGACCTGATCGGCCGGCTGCGAGCCGGCCGAGCGGATCTCGATGCGGCCCGCGGCCAGGTGGGCTAGCCAGCCGGCGGCCATCTGGGAGCGTCCGGCGTTGTGCACGCACACGAACAGCACGCTGGGCCGGGCGGCGGTGGCCTCAGGCACGGGCGTTCTCCTCTCTGGTGGTGGTGAACAGGCGGCGGCCGGCCAGGGCGACGTAGACCAGGGCGACCAGGACGGGAACCTCGATCAGCGGGCCGACCACCCCGGCCAGGGCCTGGCCGGAGGTGACGCCGAAGACGCCGACCGCCACGGCGATGGCCAGCTCGAAGTTGTTGCCGGCGGCGGTGAAGGCCAGCGTGGTGGAGCGCTCGTAGCCCAGGCCGATCAGCTTGCCGGCCAGGAAGGAGCCGCCCCACATGAGCGCGAAGTAGGCCAGCAGCGGCAGTGCGATGCGGGCCACGTCGCCGGGCTGTGCGGTGATCGTGCCGCCCTGCAGGGCGAACAGGATGACGATGGTGAACAGCAGCCCGTACAGGGCCAGCGGCCCGACGCGGGGCAGGAAGCGGCTCTCGTACCAGTGCCGGCCGCGAGCGCGTTCGCCGAGCTTGCGGGAGAGGTATCCGGCGGCCAGCGGGATCCCGAGGAAGATGAGCACGTACTGGGCGATGTCCCAGGCCGAGACCTCCAGCGCGGCCTGCGAGAGGCCGAGCCAGCCGGGGAGCACCTGCAGGTAGAACCATCCCAGCGCGCCGAACGCCACGACCTGGAAGATCGAGTTGAGGGCCACCAGGACGGCCGCGGCCTCACGGTCGCCGCAGGCCAGGTCGTTCCAGATGAGCACCATGGCGATGCACCGGGCCAGCCCGACGATGATCAGCCCGGCACGATACTCGGGCAGGTCGGGCAGGAAGATCCAGGCCAGGGCGAACATGACGGCCGGGCCGAGCACCCAGTTCAGCACCAGGGAGGAGAGCAGCAGGCGGCGGTCGCCGGTGACGGTGCCCAGGCGGTCGTAGCGGACCTTGGCCAGCACCGGATACATCATCAGCAGCAGCCCGAGCGCGATCGGCAGCGAGATCTCGCCGATCTTCACCGCTTCCAGCGCGGTGTTCAGGCCCGGTACGAGCCGTCCGAGCAGCAGCCCGGCGGCCATGGCCGCGATGATCCACACCGGCAGGAACCGGTCGAGGGTGGACAGGCCGGCGATGACGCCCTGCGGGGGCGCGGCGGCCGACGACGCCGGCGACGTGGAGGAGGACATCGTGTGGCCCCTCAGACGGTGGCGGGCACGTCGAGCAGGGCCGACAGCTCACCCAGCGTCTCGGGCACCAGCCGGTAGTACACCCACGAGGCACGCCGCTCGGACGTCAGCAGCCCTACCTCCTTGAGCACCTTCAGATGGTGGCTGATCGTCGGCTGGGACAGCTCGAACGAGCCGGTGATGTCGCACACGCACACCTCGCCGCCGGCGCGGCTGGCCACGATCGACAGGATGCGCAGCCGTACCGGATCGCCCAGCGCCTTGAACACCCGCGCCACCCCGGCCGCCTGCTCGGCATCCAGCGGTTCGCGGGTCAGGGACGGGCTGCACTCCGACATCTCCAGCAGCTCCACAGGCATCCCTTCGTATAGACGCTCGTCGAATTAGGTGTCTGTCTATATTGGCATCGGCCGATGCGTGCTCCGTACGCGTGGCCGGCCGGCAGGTCAGCGGGTGGAGATCTCCAGATCGGCCAGCAGGGCCCGGACGCGGCGCTCGACCTCGTCGCGAATCGGCCGGATCTGCTCCGCCGTCCTGCCCTCGGGATCGTCCAGGTCCCAGTTCAGGTAGCGCTTGCCCGGGTGGACGGGGCAGGCGTCCCCGCACCCCATGGTGACCACCACGTCGGCGGCCTGGACGATCTCGCTGGTCCACGGCTTGGGAAACTCGCCGGTGATGTCGATGCCGACCTCGCGCATCGCCTCGATCACGCCCGGGTTGACCTGCTCGCCCGGTTCGGCGCCGCCCGACCAGCCCAGGGCCCGCTCGCCGGCCAGGTGGGCGAAGAAGCCGAGCGCCATCTGCGAGCGCCCGGCGTTGTGCACGCACAGGAACAGCACGATCGGCACGCCGCTGGAGTCCTTGCCCTCGACGCGGGCCAGCGCGCGCAGCCGCTGCCGGGCGAACCGCTCGGCCAGCAGCGGCAGGAAGTTGGCGATGGTGGCGCCTCCGGCGAACTGGTCGTAGCTGGTGTGCAGGAAGCGCTCGACCGTCTCGACGCCGAAGGCGCCGGCGAACTCCTCGCTCAGGGTACGGGCGGCGGTCAGCAGGGCGTGCTGCTGATCAATGGTCAGGTCGGCGCGGTGGTAGGTGCTGTCCATGAAGGGCTCCGGCGACGTCATTGATATCGACGCCTGTCGATGTCGATGTCCGCCTATATTGACAGCTGTCGATGTCGTACGGGTGAACGGCCGGCCAACAGCAGCCCTACGTCCTTCAGGCGCCGACCGCAGCGCTGCGGCGCTCGATCAGGAGCACGTCGCGCCAGAAACCGTGCCGGCTGCCGATGCGCTCGCGGGTGCCGACCACGCGGAAGCCGAGCGCCTGGTGCAAGCTCAGGCTTGCGGCGTTCTCCGGGAAGACGCCCGACTGGATCGTCCACACGCCGGCGTCTTCGGTGGCGGCGATGAACGCCGACAGCAGCGCGCGGCCGATGCCGTGCGCCTGGCAGCCGGGGTGGACGTAGATGCCGTGCTCCACCACGCCCGCGTACACGGGCCGGGACGAGACCGCCGATGCCGCCACCCAGCCGAGCACCTCGCCGGAGTCGGCATCCACCGCCACGTACCGCAGGTGCGGGGACCTGCTCGCGGTGAACCCCTCCCAACTGGGCGCGGTGGTCTCGAAACTGGCCTGACCGGTGTCCAGCCCGGCCTGGTAGATGGCCAGCACCTCGGCGGCGTCGCTCTCGCGCATCGGACGGATCTCCAGGCCGGGCCCGATGGCGGGCTTGACGGCCTGGACGATGGCCGAGTGCACCCCGTCGCCGTGATCGGCGGTCAACGTGATCGTGACCGCGACGAAGCCGGCCGCGACGAGCAGGTCCCGGTACTCCCGTACGGTGAGCGACCCGGCGGCGCAGCCGATGCGCTGCTCGGCCCGCTGTCGCGCCTGCTCGTCGAGCACCTGCGCGGTGACGACGTCGCTGACGCCGAACCGGCCGCCGGGCCGCAGCACCCGGAACGCCTCGGCGAGCACCGCCGCCTTGTCGGCGGACAGGTTGATCACGCAGTTGGAGATGACGACGTCGACCGTGTGGCCGGGCAGCGGGATCGCTTCGATCGTGCCGTGCAGGAACTGGACGTTGGCCACACCGGCCTGTTCGGCGTTGCGCCGGGCCAGCTCCACCATGGCCGGGCTGGCGTCCAGGCCGAAGACGGTGCCCTGCGGGCCGACGCGGCGGGCTGACAGCAGCACGTCGATGCCGCCGCCGGAGCCGAGGTCGAGGACCGTCTCACCGGCACGCAACCCGGCGACGGCGACCGGGTTGCCACAGCCCAGGCTGGCGCGGAGCGCCCCGTCGGGAAGCGCGGCGGTGTCGTCGTAGCCGGCCGGTCCGAAGCCGCCTTCGGTGAAGGCGACGGGGTCGCAGTCGGCGATGTGCTGCCCACGGGACGCGTTGCGGGCCAGGGCGGAGTAGTGGTCGACGATCTCGTCGTGTGCCATGAGATCTCCTCAGTCGCGAACCGGCGCGGTCGGCACGGGGTTGCCCATCACCACATCCGCGGCGGTGGGGAAGCAGCTCACGCAGCTCTCGTTGATCCGGTACAGGCTGGACGTCCCCTGCCGCTCCACCAGGACGAACCGCACCTCGGACAGGATCTTCAGGTGGTGCGACACCGTGGACTGCCCCACCCCGGAGACCGCCACGATCTCGCCCACGCTCATCGGCTCGCGCCGCCGCGCCAGCAGCGACACGATCTGGATCCGGGTGGCGTCGGCCAGGGCCTTGAACCAGCTCGCGTACTCCTCGGCCTCCGCGCGCGGCAGCGGCTCCTTCTGCTCGTCCATCGTCAATCGACGATATTCGATGAACGGGAAAAGTCAAGCTGCCGCCACCTGCACGCGGAAAACCGTCGCTATCCCGGGCCCGGCCTCTTCCGCCGCGAGCTGCTGTCGGCGATCTGCTGCGAGGCGCTTTCCGAGGCCTTGTACGCCGGGTGCCGGCCGAAGGCGTACGCGGAGGACTGCATCGTGAACAGGTCGGCGTAGGCCCGGCCGGCCGCCACCAGGGTGGCGTGATCACCGATCTCGACCACCCTGCCCCCGTCGAGCACCACGATGAGGTCGGCCGTACGGACGGTGGACAGGCGGTGCGAGACGAACACCGTGATAGCGCCCACCGACCGGCCGATGCGCCTGGCCTGCGCGGCGTACCGTTCGAACACGGCGTCCTCGGCTTCCGGGTCGAGGGCCGAGCCGGGCTCGTCCAGAATGAGCAGCAGGGGGGCCTCGCGCATGAACGCGCGGCCCAGGGCGAGCTTCTGCCACTGACCGCCGGAGAGTTCGACGCCGTCGGCGTACGACCTTCCCATCTGGGTGCTCAGGCCATGCGGGAGGCGGGCGACGACGTCGGACGCGGCGGCGCGTTCCAGGGCCCCGGCCACCACGGCATCATCGGCGATCCTCGGCAGGTCGCCCAGGCCGACCCCCTGCCGGATCGCCAGCTCGTACCGTACGAAGTCCTGGAAGCCGGCCGAGACGCGCAGCCGCCACTGGTCGGGCGCCACCTGCCGCTGGTCGACGCCGTCGAGCAGGATCCGCCCGCTGGTGGCTGGTAGAGCCCGCACAGGAGCTTGACCAGCGTGGACTTGCCGGCGCCGTTCTCGCCCACCACGGCCACGGTGTGGCCGGCCGGGAGGATCAGCCGGACGTCCGTCAGCACGTGCCGTGTCGTGCCGGGATAGGCGAAGCTCACGTCCTCCAGGGTGATGCCCCGATCGAGCCGGTCCGGGGGCCGACGGCCGCCGGCCGCCGCGGGCCTTCCACCGGCCCCCGCGGGCCTTCCGCCCGCTGCGGCGGGGTCTCCACCGGCCGCAGCCGGCTTTCCGCCGGCTGCGGCGGGTTCTCCGATGGCGGCCGCCAGGTCGGCCAGCCGCCGGTGCGCGGCGGCCATCCGGTGCAGGTCCTGCATCAGCCGGACGGCGGTGGTGACCTGCTGGTTGACCTGCACGGCCAGCACCACGACCAGGACGACGCCACCCGCAGACGCGCCCCCGGAAACCGCGCTCCGGACGGCGACCAGCACCGCGCCCGTGTACCCCGCCGCGAACGTCACCAGCCCGGCGGCACGGATCACCGTGGCGGCGAGCTGCCCTCGCCACAGGCGGCGGGTGGCGGCCGCCCACAGCCGGGCGTGGCGGGCGCGCAATTCGCCTCCGAGCGCTGAGACCCGCAGCTCGCCACCGTGCCGGGCCGTGGTCGCCAGGCGAACAGGTTCAGCGCGATGCGGGTCGGCTCGGCCGAATCCTGCCGGGCGCTGTCCAGGGCCCGATCGGCGACGCGTCCGGCGACCAGCGGCGGCAGCACGGCGAGCGGGAGCAGCAGGAGCAGCGCGCTCACCCGGGCCAGCAGGATGCCGGTGCAGGCCATGGCGATCGCGAGACCGGCGGCGCTGACGATCGCGCCCAGACCGGTGTGGAACCGGCGGCTCTCGCGCTGCAGCACGGTGAACGCGTCCGCATGCTCGGGCTGGTCGTGGTGGGCGGTCCCGGACGTTCCGTTGGACAGCGCCGCCAGCCGCAGGTCGAAGTCGATTTCGGCGAGTTCGGACAGCTCGAAGTACGCGATGTGCGCGAAGTGGCCGAAGGTCAGCGACACGATGGCGAGAACGGCGACGCCGGCTCCGGCGAGCGCCGCGGCCCCGGATCGGCCGGCGAGCACGTCGTCGGTCATCTCGCCCAGGCAGGCGGCCAGCAGCGGCGCCGCCGCGGCGCCGGCGAGCACCAGGACGAACGCGGTCACGGTCTCGCGACGATCGGCCCGCCAGGCGCCGCCGACCAGGTGCCGCACGGTCCGGGACACCTCTCTCACGTCGGGTCTCCGGTGCACCCGGCGAAGCGGCGGGCCTGCAGGCGGAACAGGGACGCGTACCGGCCGTCGAGCGCCATCAGCCCGTCATGGCTGCCCTGCTCGACGCGGCGGCCGCCGGCGAGGACGACGATGAGGTCGGCGCGGCGCACGGTGGCGAACCGGTGCGAGATGAGCAACGTGGTCGCACCCTGGGTGAGCTCGGCGAACTCGTCGAAGAACCGGGCCTCGGCGCGGACGTCCAGGGTCGCGGTGGGCTCGTCCAGGACGATGACGGGTGAGCCGTGCCGCAGCGCGAACAGCGTGCGGGCCAGGGCGATCCGCTGCCGCTGCCCGCCGGACAGGTCCGCGCCGCCCGACAGGTGCCGGGCCAGGGGCACAGGAAGGGCACGAGCGGCTGGGGGAAGGTGGCCGACCAGCCTGGGAAGCCGACCTTGTGGCGTTCGGCGGCGGTGAGCCGGAGCAGCCGTTCCTCGACCGTGTCAGCGAGCGGGTCTCTGCTGCTCAGGGTGGTCACCGGGGACTCCTCGGGGGGACCGCCGCCCGCTCGCGCGCGAGGCTCGATGCGGCCACGATGCCGGCCACCGCGCCGAAGGGGTCGGACTCGGCGATCTCCGCGCGCAGCCGCCGGGCGGCCGCGCGGTAGCCGGCGTCGCCGAGCACGGTGACGACCGCCTGACGGACCTGCTCCGGCCGGGGGCGCCCGGTGCGCAGGTCGAGCCCCGCGCCGCTCCACTGGACCCGAGCCGCGACCTCGGGCTTGTCCTCCGTGTCACCGGCGACGACCAGCGGCACTCCGTTCCGCAACGCGGCATGCACGCCGCCGTAGCCGCCGTTGGTGACGAGGACGCTCGCCACCGGCAGCAGCCGGTCGAACGTCACGTAGCCGGCGATGACGGAGTTGGCCGGGATCTCGGGGAGCAGGCGGGCGAAGTCCTCCGGGCCGTCCGGGCGGGCCGTCGCCG
Source organism: Nonomuraea deserti (assembly GCF_004348685.1). Classification (GTDB taxonomy): domain Bacteria; phylum Actinomycetota; class Actinomycetes; order Streptosporangiales; family Streptosporangiaceae; genus Nonomuraea; species Nonomuraea deserti. Next base: position 24,862 of record NZ_SMKO01000073.1, read on the forward strand.
CGACGACCGTGACGTCGGTGGCGGCGAGCCCCTGGACCGTCGGCAGGATCAACTCGGAAAGGTCCTCATTGCCAGTGTCCCCTGGGTCACCGCCACGACCGAGCGGCCCGCCGCGGTGTACTCGGGCCACCACTCCGGCGTCGCGAAGGAGTCGCTCGACGGTTGCGGGAGCGCCCCGATGCACCGGAACGAAGCGGGCGCATCCGAGCGTGGGTACTCGAAGCCGGGCACGGTCAACTGGAGATAGTGATCGGGCCCGGTGACCGCACAGTCGAAGACGAACCCGGGGAGGTCGCAGCCGATGGCCCGGAAGACGTTCGCGACGTCCTTTTGCAGGCCGGCGTACGCTTCGAGCGTCTCGGCGTTGAGCCGGCGGTTCCGCGCGCGGCCCTCGGGGCCGGCGAGATACGGAAGTCCGGGCCCGAACGGGGGAACGTCGTCATCAGCAGCATGGGGGAAGGACCCCGAGGCAGATCGTCGTCGGCCGATCGGCGCTGGGCGGTCGCAGGGACAGCGGCAGGGCGCCCAGGAAGACGGTGTCGTGCACGAGCACGGTGGCGGGGAAACGTTCCAGCAGGGCTTGGATCAGGGGTCCCGGCGGCTGGGCGAGGGAGGTCGCGGACCGATCGCCGCCCATCATCAGGGACCGGGCGCGCCAGGTGCCCTCGTGGCCGCGGTTTCGAAGACATATCCGGTCCGGGCCGAATACGGTGGCTCGTTGACGATCGGCCCAGCCGTAAGCCTTCGGGAGCTCTTCATGCGCACCGCAGCCGCGATCCTCTCCTTCGTGCTCGCCATCACCATCCTGCCCGTCCGTCCGGCCACCGCCGCGGTTTCCGCCTCGCGGCTGCCGGGCGGCAAGGCCACCTATGTCGTCTCCCAGGGGCATCTGAAGGCCGCCTCCCGGCAGAACTGGGTACGCCTGGGCAACTACCGCTTCGCCGCGAACGGCACGGTGAGCGCCGCCCTGTACCTGTGGTGGCAACGCCATCCCAAGGCCAGGCAGCGCACCGGCACCGTCCCCGACTCGAGCTGCACCACCAAGGCGGGCGGTGCCGCGTCGCGGCCCCGCGCCTGCGAGGTGCTCACCGCCGGGGGCTTCACCGGCGGCCCCAGCGAGAAGCGCACCGGGACGTACACCGTGGCCGGTGACGTGCTCACGATCCGGTGGAAGATCGCCCAGACCTGGACGGAGCAGTGGTACGTGCGGCGCTCGTCCGACGGCAGGCTGGCCCGCCTGGACCTCAAGCGGAGCACGCTGGCCACGCACGGGTACGGCTACGGCAGCAACGCCGCGCTCGGCACCCGTCGCGCGATGAGCTCGGTCAAGGCGTTCTCGGGCTCGCTCAGGCAGGACCTGACGAGCTGGGCGAGCGGCAAGCTCGTGAACTCCGCCAACCAGCCGTTCGGCCACTCCGCCTTCCGCGCCTGCACCGGCACCACCTCGTGCCTGACCTACCTGCAGCCGTCCTCGCGCGGCGCGTGCCAGAAGTCCGGCGGCTGCCCCAAGTACGGCGGCGGAACGCGCCCCAACATCAGCTCCATCCAGTACTACCTGACGATGATCTCCAAGTCCGACCGCCGTGACACGTTGTGGCACTGGTGCACCTGCCTGGCGATGGAGCGCCGTCAGTTCTGCTACACCGGGAACTCCCACGTCAAACCGCTCATGCAGATCATCGACGACAGGGGAGCCTTCCGCGGCTGGGTCGGCGCGGAGGCGTCCTTCTCGACCGGCTCCCGGGCGACGGACATGCTGGCGGTGTTGCGCATCTCCGATTTCCGCTGACCGGGCCGCACCTGAGTGCCCGAGTGCGCCGGCATCCCCGTGGGACGGCGACACGTCTGCCTCTGGTTTGCCGTAGATGTGGTTGAGTGTGCCGTTCATGGCGGCCGAAGGGGTGGTCGCGAGAGAGCAAAGACCGAAGGAGCACGTGTGAGTTTCAGCCGGCTGACCCATCTGGAATGCGGCCGATGCGGGGCCGAGCACGACAGCGAGCGGCCACAGAACCTCTGCGTGACCTGCGGTTCGCCGCTGCTCGCCCGCTACGACCTGGCGGCGGTCCGCACGTCGCTGAGCCCCGCGGAGCTCGCGGGCCGCGGGCCCGACCTGTGGCGCTACCACGAGCTGCTGCCGGTCAGGGACCGCGCGTACGTCACCACGCTGGGCGAGGGGATGACGCCGCTGCTGCCGATGGCGCGATACGGCGAGCGCATCGGCCTGCCGCGGCTGCTGATGAAGGACGAGGGCCTGGTCCCCACCGGCTCGTTCAAGGCCCGCGGGGCCGCGGTCGGCGTCTCCCGGGCGGCCGAGCTGGGCATCGAGCGGCTGGCGATGCCGACCAACGGCAACGCCGGCGCCGCCTGGGCGCTGTACGGCGCTCGCGCCGGGCTGGCCGCCACGGTCGTCATGCCGGTGGACGCGCCGGAGATCACCCGGCGCGAATGCGTGGCGTCCGGCACGGACCTGCACCTGGTGGACGGCCTCATCAGCGACGCGGGGCGGATGGTCGGCGAATGGGTCGCGGCCTCGGGCGGCCGGGTCTTCGACACCTCGACCCTCAAGGAGCCGTACCGCATCGAGGGCAAGAAGACGATGGGCATCGAGATCGCCGAGCAGCTCGGCTGGCGCACACCCGACGTGATCCTCTACCCGACCGGCGGCGGGGTGGGCCTGATCGGCATCCACAAGGCGCTGAACGAGCTGCGCGAGCTGGGCTGGATCGAGGGCCCGCCGCCTCGGCTGGTCGCCGTCCAGGCCGAGGGGTGCGCGCCGATCGTGCGCGCGTTCGAGCAGGGAGAGAAGGAGAGCCGGCACTGGGACGGCGCGCGCACGGTGGCGTTCGGGATCAACGTGCCCAAGCCGCTCGGCGACTTCCTCATCCTGGAGGCGCTGGCGGAGACCTCGGGCACCGCGGTCACGGTCACCGACGCCGAACTGCTGGCCGAGCTGCGGGAGGTCGCGGCCCTGGAGGGGGCGTTCGTCTGCCCTGAGGGTGCGGCGGCCTTCGCCGCGGCCCGCAAGCTGCGCGCGTCCGGGTGGATCGGCCGGGACGAGCAGGCCGTGGTCCTGAACACCGGCGCCGGCCTGAAGTATCCGGGCACCGTTCCCGTGGACGCGCCGGTCCTGGGGGCGGACGCGCACCTGACCTGACGCGGGGGCGCTCCGGTGGCGTGCTGCTAAGGTGCGGCGGATGAGCGGACGTGGAGTTCTTGTCACCGGCGCGTCGCGAGGCATCGGACGCGCGATCGCGGCGGCCTTCGCCGCCCAGGGAGATCGGGTCGCGATTCACCACCGCGACTCCGCGAAGGAGGCCCAGAGCCTGCTCGGCGAGCTGCCGGGCGGGGGTCATGTGATCGTCCAGGCCGACCTGGCCGACGCCGACGGCGTGCGGCGCATGGCCGACGAGGCGGCCCGGGCGCTCGGCGGCATCGACGTCCTGGTCAACAACGCCGGGCTCTTCCTCCATCACCCCATCGCCGAGATGTCCTACGAGCAGTGGCAGGACGCCTGGCGGCGGACGCTCGACGTCAACCTGACGGGCGCGGCCAACGCCACGTGGTGCGCGATCCAGCACATGCCCGCCGGAGGCCGGATCGTCAACGTCTCCTCGCGCGGCGCCTTCCGCGGCGAGCCCGACAGCCCGGCCTACGGCGCGAGCAAGGCAGGGCTGAACGCCTTCGGCCAGTCACTGGCCGTCGTGCTCGCTCCGCGGGGCATCGCGGTGGCCTCGGTGGCGCCGGGGTTCGTCGAGACGGACATGACGAACGAGCACCTCAAGGCGCCGCGCGGCGACGCGATCAGGGCGCAGAGCCCGTTCGGGCGGGTGGCGCGGCCGGAGGAGATCGCGGCGGCCGTGCTGTACCTGGCGTCGCCGTCCGCCGAGTGGGCCAGTGGCACGGTGCTCGATCTGAACGGCGCCTCATACCTCCGCTGACAAGCCGCCCCAAAATTCATGATCTCCGTGAATCAGGCGGTTATTGTGAATTCTCAGGACACTTCGGAAAACTCGCTTCGAGGGGGACGGTGTGGCCAAGGGGTGCTTGTACGCGCTGGCATCCGTCGCGGGATGCGCGACGCTTGCCGTGCTCGGCTTCGTTCTCTACGTCCACCTCGGATCAGGCGTCCTGCTCCTCGCCCTGCTGATGGCGCCCATCGGCCTGTGCGGGCTGGTCGTCGCGCACGACGTCATGAACCACCGGGCCGTCAACGCCAACGAGCGGCTGCGGCTCGTCCAGGAGCGTGACCGGGTCCGGCGTACCGTCGACCTCGTCACCGATCCCTCCCTCACCGACGTCGAGCGCCTGGCCGTGATCGACTGCTTCATCCCCAGGCTGGGACGGAACCCGGCGCGGTCGCCGTACCGTGACAGGTTCGTGGCGGTGGACGAGCTGTCCCCGCCGTCACGCGCCCTCCTGGAACGCGCCAGAGCAGCCGTCATGTCCGTCTACACCTCCCAGGTCATGCAGCGGCGGCTGCTGGACGACCTGGCCAACGAGACCCTGTTACCGAGGCAGCTCTGGGAGATCGCCATGCTCCTGCGGGTGCAGACGCACCTGCAGGAGGAGCAGGACCAGGCCCGCCAGGGACGCGTCACCCCCGAACTGCTGGCCGTGCTCGATCCCCAGCAGGAGGCCCTGCGCCGCTCCGTCGCGTCGGTGACGGCCAGGGTGGAGAGCCTGGAGCGGTACGCCGGGCGGGTCCAGGAGGCCGACGCCGCCCTGCGGGCCATGGACGCCCTGGGCAACAACCACAAGTACCGGGCGCTGCTGGCCCACACCGACGACACCGAAGGGCTGCGCGAGCTCGAAGCCCAGGGAGACACGCTGCAGGAGACCCTGACCAGGAGCGTCCGTGACGCCATCGAAGCAGGCCAGACCCTCGAACCCGGCCCGCCCGCCTGAGCCGGCGACCACGGTCACGTGAGCCGGCGGTCCAGCAGGAGCGCTCCCCGGCCCGCCAGCAGCGAGCCGCACCATTCGCGCAGATCCGCCGGGTTGGGCCCGCGCACCTCGCCCTCGCCCAGCAGGTCGGCCCAGTCCAGCAGGGACTCGGCCAGCATGAGCGGCACCCCACGCCGCTCGTGCACCTCGGCCGCCGCCTCGAAATGCTCGGAGGCCCGCCGCGGATCGCCCATGGCGACGCGCAGGTGCGCCAGGTAGTGGTGCCCGCAGTGGTGCGCCACCGTGCCGTGCCCGAACGTCTCGCCCTCGGCGGCCAGCGCGTCGCACAGCTGCCCGGCCAGCTCGGCCCGCCCCAGCCGGGACGCGGCCACGGCCAGGTTGTCGAGAGCGGGCCGGTAGGCCATGTTCCGTGGCGGCTCGGCGCCCTGGTCGGCCAGGATGCGGTCGAGCAGGGGAGCGGCCCCCTCGTCGCCCAGCTCGCACAGGAAGCGCAGCACCGCGTGCACCGGATCGACGCGCGGCGCCTGGGCGGCCCGCCGCAGCCGGTCGCCCAGCTCCCACAGCCGCCCCTGCAACCGCCGGATCTCGCCGATCTGCTCGGCGTAGATGGCCACGGCCTCCAGGCGGCGGCCGATCTCCGAGCCGAGCCGCATGGCGGACTCCGCCTCGGCCTCGGCCTGCGCCAGGTCACCCTGCATGAGAGTCAGCCCGGCCCTGGAATAGCCGATGATCCAGTTGAGCTGGGGTTGCGCCAGCCGGCGCGCCAGCTCGTCGGCCTGGTCGAGCAGCGTCGCCGCCCTGGCGGCGTCGCCGCTGTCGAGCACCGGGGGCGTGCGCTGCACGTACGCGTGGAACAGGGCGAGGTCGTCGCCCGTCCTGCGGGCGGCCTCCAGCATCTCGTCGCCGTCGCGGTGCCGCTGGTGCAGCGGGTCGGCGGGAATGATCGTCAGGCTGCGCAGCCCCAGCACGCCGGCCAGCGTGCGCGGGTCGCCGGACTTGCGGGCCAGCGCCACCGCCTCGTCGCTCAGCGCGAAGCGCCGCTCGCCGTCGGGCGCCCAGATCAGCTCCAGGGCGAGCTGGGCCGCCAGCAGCGCCCTGGTGCTGATGTCGGTGGAGTCGACCAGTCGGCGCGCCTCGGTCAGCAGGGCGATGCGCTGCGTGTCGGGCGCCGCCGAGATGGTGGAGAAGCCGCGGTCGCCGCCGAGCGCGGCCATGACGATCAGGTCGTGGCGCTCGCACTCCCTGGCCAGGTCGGCCGCCCGCACCAGGGTCTGCCTGGCCTCCGGGTGGCCCGCCAGCCACATCGCCCTGCCACACTCCATGAGCAGCTCCGCGCGCCGCTCCCGCGTGGTGCCGGGGAAGTCGCCGAGCAGGTCGAGCACCCGCTGGTACCAGGTGACGGCCTCCCGGTGGGCCAGCCCGGCCAGCGCGTGCTGCGCCGCGCGCACCGCCGCCTCCGCCGCCGCGCGCATCCGGGCGGGGTCGCGGCCGTGCTCGGCGGCGGCCAGCAGGTGGGCGGCCACGACGTACGGCCGGGCCTCCATGGCGTTCGGGTCGGTCCGCGACAGCGCGTCGGCCACCCGGCCGTGCAGCAGCCCTGCGCGCGGCGCGGACAGGTTGCCGTAGAGGGCGTTCCTGGTCAGCTCGTGCGAGAAGTGGCAGGAGCCGCCGTCGGACATGCTCACCAGGCCCGCGCCCATCGCCTCCTCGACGGCGGCCACGAACCGCGCCTCGTCGAGGTCGAGCCCGGCCCGCAGCTCCGCCGGCTCCATGCGCTCGCCGACGGCCAGCAGGTTGACCAGGTCACGCGCGTCGGGAGGAAGCTGCGCCAGGCGGGCCACGACCATCCTGGACACCGAGTCGGGCACGGCCAGCGCGTCGAGGTCCTTGCCCGCGGAAAGTTCCCTCACCACCTCGCTGACCAGGAACGCGTTGCCGCCCGTGATCCGGTGCAGCTGCTCGGCGTCGCCGCGGGTGCGCAGCTGCGCCAGCGCGTGACCGACCTCGTCGAGACCGAAGGCGGGGACCGGGATGACGCGGCTTTCCGCGGTCACCTTGTGCAGCTCCGGCATGGCCGACTCGACCGGCAACGGCCGCGACATGGCGAGGACGAGCATGGGCAGGGCGTCGGCGTCCCACATGAGGGCGTTGAGCATCTGCAGCGACTCCAGCGTCGCCCACTGCAGGTCGTCGATCACCAGCAGCACCGGCCGCACGGCGGCCAGGCGTTCGATCAGCGTGCGGGCCGCGGCCATCAGGTGGTAGCGCTCCGATACGGGCTCGGTGGCGGGCGGCACCTCCAGCGACAGCGGCGGCGCGGCCAGCGAGGGCGCGAGCCGGACGAGCTGGCCGCACTGCTGGTCGACCCCGGCCCGCAGCAGCAGCGCGGGTGAGGTGCGGGCCAGCCGTTCGACCGCGCCCGCGATCGGTTCGTACGCCTGCCGCGCCGGATCCGTGCACCGCCCCGCGAGCACCGTGAACTGCCGCTTGAGCGCCCGCCTGGCGACCTCGGAGGCCAGCCGGGTCTTGCCCACCCCCGGCTCGCCCTGCAGAATCACCAGCCCGCTGCCGAACTCGGCCGCCGCCAGCTCGCCGTCCAGCGCCCGTAGCTCGTCATCCCTGCCGACGAAGGGCAGCACGTGGCTCTCGTCCAGCCACGGCGCCAGCCCGCCGCCCTGGTGGTGCTCGGCGCTCTGCCAGTGCAGCTCGTACGTGTGCAGCGGCTCCCGCAGCCCTTTGCCGGACAGCCGGCCCAGGTCCTTGAACTCGTGCCTGCCCCGCCCCTGCGCCAGCCGGCGTACCAGGTCGGTGCAGAGCACCTGGCCGCCCTCGGCCACCGCGACCAGGCGTGCCGCCTCCACCGTGGGCAGCCCGCTGACGTCGTCGCGCCCCCAGCACACGTCGCCGGCGGCGAGCGCGGCCCGGATGGAGATCTTCTCCGGGGCGCGCTCGTTCTCGTCGGCGATCGCCTGCTGGACCGCGATGATCGCGTCGAGCCCGGCCGTGGCCGAGTCGAACACCGCCATCAGCCCGTCGCCCAGGCTCTTGGTGAACGTCGAGCCGTTGGCGGTCACGACGGACTGCAGCAGCTGGTAGAGCCGGCGGAAGACGACGTTGGCGCGCTCCTCGCCCAGCCTGACGCGCAGGGCGGTGGAGCTCACCACGTCGGTGAACAGGATGGTCGCGGTCGTGAGCGCGCCCGGCGCGTGCGGGGGAGTCACGTGCGCGGCCTTTGCGGCGTCCCTTTTAGCGGTGTGCCCTTTTCGCGGGCCCGCTTCTCGAGGGCCCGCACGGGCGCGCGTAGCGTGCCGCGGACGTCACGGCGGACCGCGCGGGTCGCCACCGCGGGGCGTGACTGCCCGATCCGCCAGGCGCGGGCCAGCTCTTCGGGGATCCGGAACGCCGCCGTCCCCGCGGAGTGGCGGTCGATCAGGGCGGTCACGATGTGCCGCCCGGCCTTGCGCGTCAGCCGGCGGGCCACGCCGTCGACGGGCCCGGCCAGCCAGGAGTGCCGGTGCGAGGATCGCGCCGCCGCGAACAGGGCGGTGAACCACCATGCGGGCTTCGGCACCCGCAGCAGCTCGGGCACCCGGTCGGCGCGGTGGGCCGCGTCGCGGAAGACCCAGTGCACCAGGCTGCGCGGCAGCTTGCGCCATCCCAGGGGCATGAACTCCTCCATCTCCGCCAGCAGTGTGGCCATCAGCCGGCGGCCCTCCTCGCTGGACTCGTAGAGGCGGCCGAGACGCTCGCTGACCGGCTCCACGTCGGCGAGCGTGAGAGGCTCGTCACGGCAGGCGTCGACGCCCATGAGATGGCCGAAGACGCTCCACGTGTAGAGGTGGGCGGCGCGCTCCTCCTCGGTCAGCACGACGCCCATGCGCTCCAGAGCCTCCCACGTCACCACAGAGAAGTCGAAGATGGTGGCCAGCAGCAGTTCCTGGTTGACCGGGGGCCCGTATCTCGCGGTGTCCCAGTGGTCGGCGTAGCGCTCGTTGACCACGGCGCGCACGAACGAGTGCAGGATGCGCAGCCCGATCGCCGTGGTGTGCCCGGGACCGCCCGGACGCAGGCTGCCGGTGGCCCGCAGCCCCATCACGTCGATCAGCATCTGCCCCGTCTCCGCCACCCGCCGGGTGAGGCTGTGCGTGGCCAGGTTGGAGACGCCGGCCAGCACCTTGGCGCTGGACACCTCCACGTACGCCATCGGCAGGCACTTGCAGAACAGCGCGGCCGACTGGTAAAGCCCGTAGTCGGCGAACACGGCCTGCCCCCTGGCCAGCAGCTCGGCGTCGTCGCCCCAGTCGGGCAGGTCCTTGGCGAAGTCGATGGCGTCGAAGATCTCGGAGGCGGGCGGCTCGCCCGAGGGCGCCCTCGCCTCCCGCTTGGCCTGCCCCAGCTCGGCGACCACGGCCTTGAGCAGCTCCAGCGGGCCGCTCCCCTCCGGCTGGGCCTCGAGGTAGTCGGCGACCACCTTGTCGATGTCGGGATCCGCCTGCTGCCTCAGCTGCCGGAACCGTTCCTCCGGCCAGCGCTCGTCTTGGTCCGTCATATGCCCCGTACTCCAGATTCGGTCAGAGGCCGCCCCGTTTCCGTAGGGCGGCGACATCCAGCAGCGTGATGGTCCGGCCTTTGACGGCGATGAGATTCCGCGACACGAGCGACTGCAGCGCCCGGTTGACCGCCGGTCGCGACGCGCCGATCAGCGCTGCCAGGTCGGACTGGGTCAGCCCCGGCATCTCCACCACGCCGTCGGCGTGGCCGTGCTTGTCGGCCAGTTGCAGCAGCAGCTTCGCCAGCCGCCCGCCGAGGTCGAGGAAGGCCAGGTCGGCCGCCTGGTCGGTGAGCCGGCGCACCATGTGGCCGAGCATGCGCAGGAACTCGTCGGCCAGCCCCGGGTGCTCCCGCATGAGCTCCAGCAGCCGCGCCCTGGGCAGCGCGAACACCCACGCCGGCCGCGCCGTCACGATCGACGCCGAGCGCGGCGAGCCGTCCAGCAGCGCCATCTCGCCGAAGGTGTCGCCCCTGCCCAGCATGTTGAGCACGATCTCGTCGCCGTGCTCGGTGGTGAACACCACCTTCACCAGGCCGTCCAGCAGGACGTAGAGGGACTCTCCCGGGTCTCCCTGGTGGAAGATGATCTGCCCCGAGCGGTATCTCCGCGCCAGCCCGGCCCGAGCCGTGCTCCGGATGCCGCTCTCCCCGAGCACGCGGAACAAGGGAATCCCGGCCAGCACGGCGGCGATCGCCTCGACGTCGTGAGGGAGATGCCCGGTCATGCAAGAACTTTAGGCCGCATTCCGTGCTTGGACAGGGAGCCGCCGCCGTTCCCCGGAATGTGACGAGGAACACAGCCGTACTGTGTCGTCCGGAACAGACCGGACAGATCGCTCGACGCACGGTGGACCTGCCGGACGGGATTGGCCCCCCGAGTACCCGGACCGGCAGGGAGAAGACAGACATGCACGTGGAGACCATCGAGCGTCCCGGCACGGCCACGGCCGCGCTGGTGTCGGCCGCGCAGGACGGCGACGCGGCGGCGTGGGAGCGGCTGATCGAGGAGTTCAGCCCCATGCTCAGCGCGCGCATCCGCAGGTTCAGGCTCAGCCACGAGGACGCCCAGGACGTGCTCCAGACCACCTGGCTGCTGGCCTGGCAGAACCTGAGGAGCGTGACCGACGGCCAGCGGATGGCGGGCTGGCTGGCCACCATCGCCTTCCGCGAGTGTCTCAAGCTCACCAGGCGGACGAAGGAGATCTGCACGCCCGACCTCGATTCGCTGGGCAGCACGGACGACGTCGACAGGGAACTGGCCAGGATCTGGCTGGCGGGCACGCTGGCCGAGCTGGTCGAGGAGCTGCCGGCGGCGCAGCGGGTCCTGTTCAGAGCGCTCACGGAAACCTCCGAGCCCCACTACGTGGACGTGGCACGCAGGCTGGGCAGGCCGGTCGGGAGCATCGGGCCCACCCGAGCCCGCTGTTTCGCGAAGCTGCGCGGGCTTCTCCAGGCTCGGGAGATCACCCGCGACTTCCTTGACTGACTCACTTCGTTTCCGGGCCGAGCGGGATCGCCTCGAGGAACGGCTCGAAGTCGAAGTGCTCCATCTCGTACGCGTCGGGATCGGTCTCCGACGGATAGCGGTAGACCTTGTGCGGACGGCCGAGCCCCGGGTTGCCGGCGAACATGTCGCTGACCGCCTGGGGGAGCAGGCCGCGCTTCATCTCCTCCGCCAGGCCCTCGGCGATCTCCTTGGCGAACGGGACGTCGTAGAGCGCGGAGACGTTCTGGTAGACGCGGAAATAGCTGACGATGAAGCGCATCCGGTCGGGGTAGGACACCCAGTCGGTGACGCCCGCGAGGGACGCCTCCTGGTCCTCGGTGATGAACTCCTCGGCCAGCTTGCGCACCTTCTCGTTCCGGATCGGCGCCCACACCTCGGCCAGGTCGACGCCGGCGGGCGCGGTGAGCGGCCTGCCGACCTTGACGTCGCTGAGCGGCGTGCGCACCGCGAACATGTGGCGCGTGTAGAGGGAGGACCACGCCGACTCCAGCAGGCGCGTCAGCCACGGCTGGTCCTCGTGCCGCGCGCTGTAGAGCCGGAACCTGGGGAAGGGCCGCCGGGTCACCAGCGAGCGCAACGACCGCCACGACACCCGCGTCAGCCACCTGACGGGCCGGTAGAGCACGAGCTCCAGGGACTTCTGCGCGCGTGCCTGCTCGTAGGCGGACAGCGCGATGTTGGCCCCCAGCATCAGCTCGGCCCGGGCCGCCGGGTCGGTGGCCTCCCGGGCCTCGGCCAGCAGCCGCGCGGCGTCCTTCAGGTAACGCTCGTCGGCGTCGGCCAGCAGGTCGGTCAGGAACCGCGGCGGCGTCGGCGTCAGGTCGGACTCGGGGCTCACCTTGAGGTAGCGGTCGGGCGTCTCGTTCCACAGGTTGACCGCGAGGCTGGCCGTCTCCAGGAAGATGGCCCGGTTGGCCAGCGCCAGCCCGAGCCGGTAGCTGGGGCCGAGCAGGGTGAGCAGCGCGGCTCTGAACACCCGCATGAACCGCTGCGGCACTCCGAGCCGGCGGCCGACGTCCTCGATGAACGGCGAGTCGGGGCCGAGGTCGAGGCTCTCCCCGACCGCCTTGGACGTCCAGGTGGCGTAGCAGTACCAGTTGGTGGCGTCCTTGCCGAGGTGCGCGGCCAGGTCACCGGCGACGCGGTGGTAGCTGTAGGCGATCACCATCGCTTCGAGCGCCGGGCTCCGGTCCTTGTAGGCCGCGATGCGCAGCACGTCGTCCGCGGTCATCGGAGTGTCGGACATGGGGTCTCCCGTGTTGCTGGTCCCGTCGCCTCGAGGAGTGCCTCGTGAGGAGAGCGGCTCCAGCGGCGTCAGATAGGGTCGGCGGCCGGCTCTGCCCCGTGGCCGCCAGCCAGGAGCGTAGGAGCCCTCGCTTGCGACGGGCTTGCAGACGAATCGTCGATCCGCCGCCCCGGCGCGGCGCTCTCAGTCCAGCACCACGATCTTGCTGAGCACCACGTACCCGCCGAGCGCCCCCGCGGTGCCGGCGGCGGTCGCCGTGGTGAGGTTGACCACGAGGTCATAGGTGCCAGGGCTGAGCTCGCCGCGCATCGGGACGGAAGCGGTGTACCGGCCCGAGCCAGGGGTGAAGGTCAACTCCATGGGAGGAGAGGGATGCCGTGCCTCACCACCACCCGGCCGGTCGGTGATGATCTCCAGCTTCCAGCACCCCGCCAGCCAGTCGACGAGCTCACCGGTGACCTCCCAGCTCACGTCCACGGTCCAGCCCTCGCCCCGCCGCACGACCTTCGTGGGCTGGGCGCCCGGATCGACCACCTGACCGTGCAGAACCCCGGTCAGCTGCTCGGCCGGCACCTTCATCACGTGGAATTCCCCGGTCGCCATGTCGCTCTCCTCTCAGCGGGGCGGTGCCCCGTGCGAAGGTGCAGAGCGATGGCGGTGGCAGGGAAATACGCACCCTTCTGGTGATGAATGACGGACCTCTGGCCGTCCGCCTAGCGCAGGCGGATCGCGTCGGGGCCCAGCTCGGTGACGTCGCCGACGCCCAGCAGTTGCAGGGTGCGTACGAGCTCGGCGTGCAGCAGGTCGAGCACCCGGCGCACGCCCGGTTCGCCGCCCGCCATCAGCCCGTAGAGGTAGGCGCGGCCGATGAAGCAGGCCTTCGCGCCCAGCCCGACCGCGGCGGCCACGTCGGCGCCCGTGCGGACACCCCCGTCGAGGAAGACCTCGGTGCGGTCGCCGACGGCGGCCACCACCTCGGGCAGCAGCTCCAGCGGCGTGGGGGAGCGGTCGAGCTGCCGCCCGCCGTGGTTGGACACGACGAGCCCGTCCACCCCCACCGCGGCCAGCTCCTTGGCGTCGTCGACCCGCTGCACACCCTTGACCAGCAGCTTGCCCCGCCACGCCGACCGGATCCAGCCGAGGTCCCTGATCGTCACCGAGGGGTCGAACATCATGTTCGTGATCCCCGCCAGGTCGTCGGGCGCGCCGTCCACGGTGGCGAACCTGAGCGGCTCGCTGGTCAGGAAGTCGAACCACCACGCCGGGTGCCGCACCGCCTGGAGCGCGCTCCGCCAGCGCAACGACGGGGGGACGGTCAGGCCGTGCCGCACGTCGCGCAGCCGGGCCCCCGCCACGGGCACGTCCACGGTCACCACCAGCACGTCCATGCCCGCCTCTCGCGCCAGGGACAGGACGTCCAGGTTGCGGGCGCGGTCGCGGACGACGTACAGCTGGAACCAGTTCCACCCGCGGGGGGCCGCGGCGGCCACGTCGCCGGCACTGGTGGTGCCCATGGTGGACAGCGTGTACGGGACGCCCGCGCGTTCGGCGGCCCGCGCCACCGCCGGCTCGCCCTCGCGGTGCATCATGCGCGTGAAGCCGGTGGGGCCGAGCACCACCGGCATCGCGATCCGCCGCCCCAGGATCTCGACCGCGGTCGGGGCCTCGGCGACGTCGCGCAACACGCGAGGGCTGAACTCCACCCGTGCGAACGCCTCCACCGCCCTGGCCATCGACCGCTCACCCTCGGCCGCGCCGTCGACGTAGTCGAACACCATCCGCGGAGCCCGCCGCCTGGCCAGCAGCCGCAGGTCGGCGACGTCGGCGGCGCCCGCGATGCGCTGGGCCGCGGACCAGCGGGGCCGTCCGGGCATGACGGCGCGCAGCTCCCGCCAGCGGGGCAGGCGCCGCGGCTGATTCGGTGTGGTGTCGATGACCAGGACGTTACCAAACGATCCTGGACGATCCGCGTACGGTGGGAGGGTGATCGACGACTGGACCGCGCTCGCGGGCGGCTCGCCCGCGAGCCTCGCCACCGGGGCGGAGCTGGTCGCCCGCTGGTCGGAGCCGCACCGCCGCTACCACACCCTCGGCCACCTGGCCGCCGTGCTCGCGGCCGCCGACCGGCTGGCCGGCGACGCGGACGATCCCGCGGCGGTGCTGCTGGCCGCCTGGTTCCACGACGCCGTCTACGACGGCAGGCCGGGCTGGGACGAGGAGCGCAGCGCCCAGCTCGCCCAGTCGAGGCTGCCGAAGTGCGGCGTGCCCGCCGGCCGCGTCGCCGAGGTGGCCAGGCTGGTGCGCCTGACGGCCGCCCACGACACGCTGGCCGACGGCGACCGCGACGGGGCCGTCCTGTGCGACGCCGACCTCGCCGTCCTCGGCGGCCCGGATTACGCCGGCTACGCCGCGGCCGTCCGCGAGGAGTACGCCCACGTGCCCGATGACCTGTTCGCCAAGGGGCGCTCCGAGGTGCTGCGCCGGCTGCTGGCCGGGCCGTCCCTCTACCGCACGGCGCGGGCGCGCGGGTGGTGGGAGGAGGCCGCCCGCGCCAACCTGGCGGCCGAGCTATCGGCGCTTGCGGCGGCGCAGGCCGGCGGCGACGAGCCGCTGTAGCAGCTCGCGGGAGCTGACCGCCTGGGCGCCCAGCGACACCGCGCGGGCGTGCACGGTCTCCGGCACGTCGTAGTGATCGCGGTCGAACGCCCGCTCCGGCACCCCGAGCCGCAGCGCGAAGTCGTGCAGCTCCTGCAGCGAGCTGTCGCTGACCAGGTGCGACCACATGAGGCCGCGCGGTCCCGGCCAGTTGGGCGGGTCGATGAGGACGGTCACGACCCCCAAGAATAGGACGATGCCGCGGCCAGGCCCCCGGCCGGGCCGGCGCCGGGTCAGCGCCGGACGGGAGGACCCTGCCGCTCTGCCGGGTCAGCGCCGGACGGGCAGGACCCTGCCGCGCACGGCCAGCTCGCCCAGGTCGGGCAGCACGATCTCGGCGCCGTGCGCGTGCAGCTCGGCCGCGCCGTCACCGTCCCTGGCGACCGCGATCACCAGCCCGAACCCGCCCTTCCTGCCCGCCTCGATGCCGGGCAGCGCGGACTCGACCACCGCGGCCTTGGCGGCGGGCAGGTCGAGGCGGCGCACGGCCTCGAGGAACAGGGCGGGGTCGGGCTTGCCCGGCAGGTTCATCAGGGCCGCGTCGTTGCCGTCGACCAGCAGGTCGAACAGGTGCGTGACGCCCGCCGCGTTCACCAGCCTGCGGCCGTGCAGGCTGGCCGACACGGCCGCCGTACGCGCTCCCCGCTGCCGCAGCTCGTGCAGCAGCGCGACCGTGGACGGGAAGGCGGCCACGCCGTATTTGTCCACCTGCGCCATGAAGACCTGGTCCTTGGCCAGGCCGAGCCCGTGCACGGTCGGCGCGCCGGGCTCGTCGTCGGGCGCGCCCTCGGGCACGGTGATGCCGCGCGCGGCCAGGAAGGTGCGGATGCCGTCGAGCCGCGGACGCCCGTCGACGTGGCGGAGGTAGTCGTCGCGGATGTCGAACGCCGCGGAGCGGCCGCGCAGGAAGGCGTCGAAGACGTGCTTCCAGGCGGCCGCGTGCCCCCGGGCGGTGTCGGTCACCACGCCGTCGGTGTCGAACACGACGGCGCTGATGACGGCCAGGTCGATGACGGGCTCATTCGCGCTGCGCTCGTTCACAGTGCGAACGTAACCGCTCTACCAGGCGACGGGTAGCTCTTTCACGCCGTAGACGATGGCGAGTTCCCTGAACGGCACCTCGCCCGCCACGCGCAGGCCGGGGAAGCGGCGCAGCAGGGCGGGGAAGGCGATGCGCATCTCCATCTGCGCCAGCGGCGCGCCGATGCAGCGGTGGATGCCGTGGCCGAACGCCATGTGCGAGCCCACCACGTCGCGGCCGGGACGGACGACGTCCATGTCGTCGCCCAGGCTGGGGTCGCGGTTGGCGCCGGTCAGCGAGCAGAGCACCATCTCGCCCTTCTTGATCGGCACCCCGTGCAGCTCCATGTCGTCACGGGCGAAACGAGGGAAGGCGACCTGCACGACCGTCATGTAGCGCAGCAGTTCCTCGACGACGTCGTTGATGTAGCCGTCGACCTCGCGCACCTTGGCGGCCTGCTCGGGATTGCGCAGCAGCCAGAGGGTGCCGAGCGCGAGCATGCTCGTGCTGGTGTCGTGGCCGCCGGTCAGCAGGCCGTCGGCCATGCTGGCGAGAGTCCGGTCGTCGAGCTCGTCGCCGTGGTCGCGCAGCAGCTGCCCGAGCAGCCCCTCGCCAGGGTCCTGGCGCTCCCTGGCCACGAGGTCCGTGAGGTACGCCATCGCGTCGTTGATCGCCTGCAGGGACGCCTCGGGGCCGGCGGTGAAGTCGAAGCGGTCCTTGCTGAGCTTCACGAAGTCGGCGCGCTCGTCGTAAGGGACGCCGAGCAGCTCGCAGACGACGAGGGACGGGATCGGCAGCGCGAACTCCTCGACCAGGTCGACCGGCATGCCCTCGGCGCCCTTGGCCTCGATGCGGTCAAGGGACTCCTCGACCATGGCCGCGATCCGCGGCTCCAGCCTGCGCAGTCGACGCACGGTGAACTCGGGCGTCAGGAACTTGCGCAGGCGGGTGTGCTCGGGCGGGTCGCGGAAGCCCAGGCCGCCCGGGTCCTCCTGGTTGGACCCGAGCCCGATCACGCCGGCGAAATCGTTGCTGAAGCGTTCGTGGTCGCCGAGGACGCCGCGCACGTCCTCCCAGCGGGTGACCAGGTAGACGGTCTGACCGCCGGGGATCTCCATCGGGAAGACGGGGTGCTCGGCCCGGATGCGGCCGAGCTCTCCCACGGGATCGAACCCGTCACGCATGAACTGGACGAGAGGGAACTCGTTGTCTGCCATCGATATCCGTCCTGCTGGGATGCATCACACCATGTCGGGATAAACCCCTCCATAGATGGTCCCATCAGGAAAGGCGGCTGTTGCCCTCCGAAAGGAGGAATTTATTTTCGGCCCGGCGGAGTTCGTCCCCACCCTACGGCTCGCCCGCGGAGGGGCCCGCCGCTCCCGGCGCTCACCTTGTGTGACCGCAGGGTTACCTGATCGTGAGCTGGACGGATCGTCCGGACGATGGCAGGGGGAGGACCGCCGGGGGATGTCACTGGCCGCTTCCGGCCGGTTTCTCGGAGTTGATCAAGCGTCGGAACTGGAGTGAAAGCTGGGCAAAATGGGGCGGCAGATGCCGTTTGGCGTACAAGATGGCGACATTCTGCGATGATCTCGTCGCATAGAGCCGGAGCTAGAGCCCCCACGGATAGTGACTGATGCCGACATTCGAGGAAATAACAGCCTTCGTCACAGAGAAGCCGCTTGCCACCGCTGTCATCGCGCTGCTCAGCCTTGCCGGGCTCGCGCTGGCGTTCCTGGTCATCAGGGTCGTCTGGCGCGCGGTCGCCTGGTTGTTCGCCCGATACGTGGCCCAACGTCCCGTCGAGGACGTGCTGACCATCGTGGCCGCGTCCATTGCCACAGGCGTGTCGGCGCAGGGCATGTGGCGCTTCTCCGGCGACGTGCTGGGGCTCGACGGGCCGCTGCGGCTGCTGCTGTTCGCGTTCATCGAGGTCGCGATCATCACCTCCGCCGTGCGCGCCCGCCGCAACATGCGCGAGAACTTCTCCGCCGGGATCGACGGCATCGCCGTGTGGGCGCTGACCTGCCTGACCGCCGTCCTGTCCAGCATGGACGCGCGCAGCGCGCCCGAGGCGCTGTTCCGGCTGGCCGCCCCCCTGGTGGCAGCCTGGCTGTGGGAGCGCGGCATGGCCATCGAACGCCACCGCATCCGCGGCACCGGCCGCATCAACTGGCGGCTGACGCCCGAGCGGCTGCTGGTCAGGATGGGCCTGGCCGAGGTCAGCGACCGTACGGCCAGCGAGGTCGACGCCCACCGCAGGCTGACCCGCGTCGCGCTGGCCGCCAAGCGGGCCAAGGCGCTGCGCGAGGGAGGAGCGTCCGAGCGGAAGATGCGCGCAGCGCTGAGCAAGCTCGACAAGGCCATGGACCAGGCCGTCGAGCACACCGGGCTGGCCGTGGACCAGAGCCGCCAGGAGGCCCTGCTGGCCCAGATCGCCGCCCTCTACAACACC
>NZ_SMKO01000074.1 GCF_004348685.1 Nonomuraea deserti
GGCGCGGGCCACGCAGTCGATCGAGAGCGGCATCGGCGGGGTCAAGATCAAGGTCGGTCAGCCGGACATGAAGGAGGATCTGCGCAGGCTGGCGGCGGTGCGTGAGCACCTGGGCGAGGGCGTTCCGCTCATGGTGGACGCCAACCAGCAGTGGGACCGTCCGTCGGCGCTGCGGTTCGGGCGGGCGGTCGAGGAGCTGGGCCTGGTCTGGATCGAGGAGCCGCTCGACGCGTACGACGCCGAAGGGCACGCCCGGCTCGCCGACGCCCTCGACACCCCCATCGCCACCGGCGAGATGCTCTCCAGCGTCGCCGAGCACGTCCGGCTCATCGAGGCCCGCGCCGCCGACATCATCCAGCCCGACGCCCCGCGCGTCGGCGGCATCACCCCCTTCCTGCGCCTGGCCACCCTCGCCGACCACGCGGGCCTGCACCTCGCGCCGCACTTCGCCATGGAGATCCATCTTCACCTGGCCGCCGCCTACCCGCGCGAGCCGTGGGTCGAGCACTTCGAATGGCTCAACCCCCTGTTCGACGAGCGTCTGGAGACCCGCGACGGCCGCATGATCGTCCCCGACCGTCCCGGCCTCGGCTTCACGCTGAGCGAGCAGTGCCGCGCGTGGGTCGTCGACAACGTCGAGTTCGGGCGGGCGTGACCGTGACGCCGCCGGGCGACCGCGTCGAGTACGTGCGGTTCCGCCGCTACGCCGTTCCCCTCCCGTCCCCCGTGAGCGACGCCAAGGTCGCCACGGGACGCCAGCGCCCGCTGTCCCGGATCGACGTGCTGACCTGCGAGGTCGCCACGGCCGACGGCCTGGGAGGGCTGGGCTTCTCCTACACCACCCGCGCCGGCACCGCCGCCCAGTACGCCCACGCCAAGGAGACAGGGGAGCGCCTGCTGGGTCAGGATCCGTCCGACGTCGGCAAGGTCTACGACCTGCTGCTGTGGGCGGGGGCGTCCGTCGGCAGGTCCGGGGCCGCGACGCAGGCGCTCTCCGCCGTCGACGTCGCCCTCTGGGATCTGAAGGCGAAGCGGGCGGGGTTGCCGCTGGCGAAGCTGCTGGGCTCCTATCGCGACTCGGTCAGGACGTACAACACCTCCGGCGGCTACCTCCAGGCGCCGATCGAGGAGGTGAAGGCGCGGGCCACGCAGTCGATCGAGAGCGGCATCGGCGGGGTCAAGATCAAGGTCGGTCAGCCGGACATGAAGGAGGATCTGCGCAGGCTGGCGGCGGTGCGTGAGCACCTGGGCGAGGGCGTTCCGCTCATGGTGGACGCCAACCAGCAGTGGGACCGTCCGTCGGCGCTGCGGTTCGGGCGGGCGGTCGAGGAGCTGGGCCTGGTCTGGATCGAGGAGCCGCTCGACGCGTACGACGCCGAAGGGCACGCCCGGCTCGCCGACGCCCTCGACACCCCCATCGCCACCGGCGAGATGCTCTCCAGCGTCCCCGACCTGGTGCGCCTCATCGACCTGCGCGCCTGCGACGTCCTCCAGCCCGACGTGCCCCGCGCCGGCGGCATCACCCCCTACCTCAAGGTCGCCGCGCTGGCCGACCACGCCGGCCTCCAGGTCGCGCCGCACTTCGTGATGGAGATCCACGTGCACCTGGCCGCCGCACACCCGCGCGACTCCTGGGTCGAGCACATCGAGTGGCTGTCGCCGCTGTTCAACGAGCGGCTCACGATCGAGGGCGGCCGCATGCGGGTCCCCGACCGGCCCGGCCTCGGGCTCAGCGTCGCGGACGAGGCCGCGGCCTGGCGCCTCGACGCCGTCGAGTTCCGCGCGGCGGGCGGGTAGATTGTCACCCGTGCCGCCGGACAGAAAGCTCGATCGCGACACCGGGCGCGGCCTCGCCCACGAGCTCGTCGAACGGCTGAAGGCCCGCATCCTGGCCGGCGAGATCGCCCCCGGCCAGAAGCTGCCGACCGAGTCCTCGCTGGTCGAGGAGTTCGGCGTGAGCCGCACGGTGGTCCGCGAAGCCATCTCGCGGCTGCAGGCGGCGGGGCTCGTCGAGACCTTCCAGGGCCGCGGCTCGTTCGTGCTCGACCTGCCCGCCCCCGCGCCGTTCTCCGTGGAGGCCTCGCGCGTCCGCACGCACCGCGACGTCCTCGACATGATCGACTTCCGCATCGGGGTCGAGTCCGAGTCGGCGGGGCTGGCCGCGGAGCGCCGCACCGACCTGCAGCTCAAGGCCATCGAACGCGCCCTCGTCGACCTCGGGAGCTCCGACCGGCACCCCGGTCACGCCGTCGAGGCCGACTTCCGGTTCCACCTCAAGGTCGCGCTGGCCTCCGGCAACCGGTTCTACTCCGACCTGCTCGCCTCGCTCGGCCCCATGATGATCATGTTGCCGCGCACGCGGCTGGCGCACGGCTACACGGTCTCCGACGCCACCCACCTCACCCGGGTGACGCTCGAACACGAGAACGTCTACCGCGCCGTCGCCGACCAGGACGCGGCGGCGGCGCGGGCCGCGATGCGGCTGCACCTGTCCAACTCCCGGGCCCGGCTGCAGGCGCCCTAGCTACCAGCGGGCCGTGTTGGGCGTGAAGTCCGGCACGACCGTCCGCATGTAGGCGGTGTCCTCGCGGCCGCGCTGCCCGCACGTGACGTACTGCTCGTGCAGGGCCGCGAGCGCGTCCTCGTCCAGCTCCACGCCCAGACCCGGCCCGGCCGGCACGGCCACGCTCCCGTCGCGGAACTCCAGCACCCCAGGCCTGATGACCTCCTCGGTCTTCCACGGGTAGTGCGTGTCGCAGGCGTAGGTGAGGTTCGGGGTCGCGGCGGCCAGGTGCGTCATCGCCGCCAGGCTCACGCCGAGGTGCGAGTTGGAGTGCATCGACAGGCCCATGCCGAACGTCTCGCAGATGCCGCCCAGCAGCGCCGAGCGCCGCAGGCCGCCCCACAGGTGATGGTCCGACAACACGACCTGCACGGCGCCGGCGGCGACGGCGGGCTGGAGATGGTCGAAGGCGATGACGCACATGTTGGTCGCGAGCGGCAGGTCGCTCCGCCGGGCGACGGCCGCCATGCCGTCGATGCCCGGCGTGGGGTCCTCAAGATATTCGAGCACGCCGGAGAGCCGGCCCGCGACCTCGACCGAGGTCTCGACGGTCCAGGCGCCGTTGGGGTCGATGCGCAGGGCATGCCCGGGGAAGGCCGCGGCCAGCGCCTCGACGGTCTCGATCTCGTGGCGGGGCTCGTACACACCGCCCTTGAGCTTGATCGCGCCGAAGCCGAAGTCGTCGACCATGCGCCGCGCCTGGGCGACCATCTGCTCGGGCGTGCGGCCCTCGCCCCACGAATCGCCGTCCCCGCCCGGGTGGCCGGCCCACTTGTAGAACAGGTACGCCGAGTACGGAACGCGCTCGCGTACGGCGCCGCCGAGCAGGTCGCTGACCGGGCGGCCGAGCGCCTTGCCCTGCAGGTCGAGCAGGGCCACCTCGAACGGCGCCGCCACGGTGTCGACCGCGCTCGACAGGTCGAGCATGCCGCCGAAGCTGGCTCCCGCGCCGCCGGTGGACGCGCCGAGCGCCGCCTCGACCACGCGGCGCAGCCCGTTGAGGTCGAACGCGTCGAGGCCGGGAAGGGCGGCGGCGACGGCTTCGAGGCGCTGGAGGTGGGCCCGGTCGGCGTACGTCTCCCCGAGCCCGGCCAGCCCGGCGTCCGTGTGCACCTGGACGATGGCGCGCAGCACGAAGGGCTGGTGCACGCCGACGACGTTGAGCAGGGGCGGGTCGCGGAAGGCGACGGGGGTGACGGAGACCCAGCTGACCCGGCCGCCCGCGCGCGCTCCCGCGTCGACGGCCGCCTCCGGCCTGGGCTGGTCTCCGGCGGGCGTGGTCATGGCGCGTTCTCCTCCACGGTGTCGTCCGCGCGCCCGGCGGGTCTCCGCCGGCGCAGGGCCTTGAGGATCAGGGGCAGGACGGCGACCAGCACGACCAGCGCGAGCACCGTGCCCGAGATCGGGCGGGTGAAGAAGCCGGTCGGGTCGCCGCCGAAGATGAGCAGCGACTGCCGCGAGGAGTTCTCGATCATCGAACCGAGCACGAACGCCAGCACGAGCGGCCCCGGCTCGAAGCCGAGCTTCTTCATCAGGTAGCCGAGCAGGCCGAAGACGATCACCAGGAAGAGGTCGTAGACCTGGTTGTTCACCGTGTACGCGCCGAGCAGCGTGATGAGCACCGTGATCGGCGCCAGGATCGCGGGCCGGACGCGCAGGATCCGCACGAAGACGCCGACCATCGGGATGCTCATGATGAGCAGCAGGATGTTGCCGATGTACATCGAGTTGATGACGCCCCAGAAGACGTCGGGGTGCTGGGCGACGAGTTGCGGGCCCGGCTGGATGCCCTGGATGAGCAGCGCGCCGAAGATGAGGGCCATCGTGGCGTTGGCCGGGATGCCGAGGGTCAGCAGCGGGATGAACGACGAGGTGGCGGCCGCGTTGTTGGCGGTCTCCGGCGCGGCCACGCCCTCGACGGCGCCCTTGCCGAAGCGCTCGGGCCGCTTCGCGCGCCGCTTCTCGAACGCGTACGCGGCCAGGGAGGACAGCGTCGCGCCGCCGCCGGGCAGCACGCCGAGGAAGAAGCCGATGAGCGAGCCCCGCCCGATCGCGCCCTTGGACTGGCGGAGGTCTTTGCGGGACGGCCACACGTTGCCGACCTTGGCGGGGGAGTGGACCTGGTTGTGGCGTTCCTCGATGTTGTAGAGGATCTCGCTGAGCCCGAACAGGCCCATGGCGAGCGGCACGAAGTCGATGCCCTCGGCCAGGTTGAGGCTGTCGAAGGTGAAGCGCTCCGCGCCCGTGAAGGTGTCGCGGCCCACGGTCGCGAGCAGCAGGCCGACGCAGGCGGCGATGATGGCCTTGAGCTTGTGGCCGTTGCCCACCGACGAGATCAGCAGCACGCCGAGCACGCCCAGCGCCGCGTACTCCGGGGGCCCGAAGTCGAGCGCGAAGCCGGCGACGATCGGGGCCAGCAGCGTCAGGCCGAGGATCGAGACGGTGCCCCCGATGAAGGAGCCGATGGCCGCGATCCCGAGCGCGGTGCCGGCCCTTCCCTGCTTGGCCAGCGCGAACCCGTCGAAGACGGTCACCACCGAGGACGCCTCGCCCGGCAGGCGCAGCAGCACGGACGTGATGGTCCCGCCGTACTGGGCGCCGTAGAAGATGCCCGCCAGCATGATGATCGCCGGTACGGGCCCGATGCCGTACGTGAGGGGCAGCAGGATGGCGATCGTCGCGCCGGGGCCGAGCCCGGGGAGCACGCCGATGAGCATGCCGATGATGACGCCGGCGAAGCAGTAGAGCAGGTTGGCCGGCTCCAGGACGACGCCGAAGCCGTTGAGAATCGGGGAGATGTCCATGTGACTTTCTCAGATGAGGCGCGGGAGCGGGACCTGCAGCAGCAGGACGAAGAGCACGTAGAACGCGGCCACGGTGCAGACGCTGATCACGATGGACGACAGCCACGACTCCTTGCCCAGCCAGCGCAGCCAGACGAACATCAGCAGCAGCGACGGGATCTCGAAGCCGATCACGGGGAGGAGCGCGGCGAGCAGCACGAGCGTCACCAGCGCGACCAGGGTGAGCAGGCTCGCCTTCGAGAACCGCTCGGCGTCCTCCAGGCGGCGGCCCGCGGCGACGAGCGCCGCGGACAGCACGACGATGACGACGCTGATGGCGAACGGCCACAGGCCGGGCCCCGGCTGGGTGAGGCTGCCGAGCCCGAGCGCGTACGATCCGACCGCGCCGAAGATCCCGGCGCCGAGTCCCACCAGGGCCGCCGCGATCTGCGAGGGGGGTCCCGCGTGCGGCGGCCGTGACTCGTCCAGCTCGGCCTGGAGCCGCTCGGTCTCGACGGCGACGTCGTCGAGCGGATCGGGCGACCTGGCGGGGTCGGGCATGGACATGCTCACTCCTTGGTGGCGGGCGGACGAGCGGGCGGGGGCGGCCTGCCGGGACCTCGGTCAGCCGGCCAGGCTGATCCCGAACTCGTCCAGCTGCTTCTTGTAGGTGGCGGTGTCGCTCTGCAGGGAGCTGAGGACCTCTTCGGGGGTGACCTCCATCGGAGTGAGCGAGTTCTGCTCGTTGAACTTCTTGTACTCCGGCGTGGCGAACGTCTTCTTGGCCGCGTCGAGCAGCTTCGCCTTGACGTCCTGCGGCGTGCCCTTGGGCGCGGTGAGGAAGCGGTACTGCGTCACCTGCACGTCGAAGCCCTGCTCCGTGGCCGTCGGCACGTCGGGCATGTAGGGGATGCGTTCCTTCGAGAAGACCGCGAGCGGCACGAGCTTGCCCGCCTTGACGTTTTCGATCGCCTCGCCGATCTGCATGGTGGAGACGTCGACCTGGTTGCCGAGCAGGGCGGTCAGCGCGGGGGCGCCGCCGTCGAAGGGCACGGCCGTGGCCTTGATGCCGGCCGACTTGAAGGTCAGCGCGGAGGCCAGCTGGGCACCCGTGCCCACGCCGGTCGTGCCGTAGCGGATCGTCTTGCCGGCCTTCTTCATGTCCTTGATGGACGTGTAGCCGGACTTGGGGTTGGTCGCCATGACGTAGTCGTCGCGCGAGACGCCGGTGATGACGTCGAACGAGTCGATCTTCGTGGCCTCGGCGGGTGACACCGTGAGCGGCGTGATGGTGAAGAGCGAGGCGTTCTGGACGGCGATCTTGTAGCCGTCGGGGGCCGCCGACTGCAGCTCCTTGGCGTTGAGCGCGCCGTTGGCGCCCGGCTTGTTGAGCACCGGCGTGGAGACGCCGAGCTCCTTGGCCATGCCCTGGGCCAGCGCCCGGGTGATGAGGTCGGTCGAGCCGCCCGGCGAGGCGCCGACGCTGAACTCGATGTTGCCCGACGGATATTCGCCGCCGTCACCGCCGGTGGAGGTCGTCTTGACCCCACCGCACGCGGTCAGCGCGATGGCGGCGGCGGTGCCGAGGACTCCCGCGAGAACGCGGCGGGGGGCTGTCCGGGATGCCGGCATGGACTTCTCCTTCGTGCGGGCGGTGCCACGCGTGGTGGGCGGTGGAGCGGAGAATCGGACGGACGTCAAGTGTGGTTTTGTTCCGTTCTCGTAGTCTCCGGAGACTAGGGAGCAGCTTCGATGCCTGTCCAGGCTCAATTCGGTATTAAGTGATACTCTTTCCGCATCATGCTAACACTCGATCAGATCCGGGCATTCGTGGCAGTTGCCGAGGAGCTTCACTTCGGCCGGGCCGCTGATCGGCTGCGCATGACCCAACCCCCGCTCAGCCGCCACATCCAGAAGCTGGAACGGGTGGTCGGCGTGACCTTGCTGGAACGCGACAACCGGCGCGTGGTCCTCACCGACGCCGGCCGCTCCTTCCTGGACGACGCGCGGCGCATGCTCACGCTCGTCGACACCGCGGGCGACCGCGCGCGCAGGATCGCCAGCGGCGCCGCCGGGACCGTGCGGCTCGGCTTCACGGCCGTCTCGGCGATCAGCATGCTGGGCGCGCTGCTGCGGCGGCTGTCGGAGCAGCTGCCGGAGATCGACGTCATCCTGCACGAACGGGTCACCGCCGGGCAGGTCGACGGACTGCTACGCGGCGAGCTGGACCTGGGGCTCGCGCGCCCGCCGTTCGACATCGCCACGCTCGACTCGCGGGTCGTCTTCCGCGAGCCGCTGTGCGCCGTCGTGCCCATCGGACACCCGCTCGCCGGCCTCGGCCGGCCGCTCGTGCCCGACGACTTCGACGGCCTGCCGGTGATCAGCTACAACCCGGTGCAGTCGCGTTACTTCCACGAGCTCACCGTGCACTTCCTCACCAACGCCCACCCGAGGATCGAACAGCAGGTGCACCAGATCCTCACCGCGGTGCTCCTCGTGGCGGCCGGACGGGGCGTCGCGCTGGCGCCCGCCAGCGCGCGCTCGCTCGGCGTGGACGGCGTGACCTTCTGCGACCTGGCACGCGGCGGCGGCGATCCGCTGGAAAGTGACGAGAGCGCCACGGGCGAGCCGGTCGAACTGCACGTGATCTGGGACCGCGACTCGACCAACCCCGCGCTCTGGCGCGTCCTCGAGCTGCTTCCCGACCTGGGAGCGGCGCCCCAGGAGCGGTCCTTGATGCCTTGACGGCATCGCCGGATACGAAAATGCACTTGGACAGGAATCGCCCCTGCTCTCTAGCCTGGCGGCAACAGACCTGACCTGCGGCGCACGGGGGATCCCACTGCCGCGCGTAAACAAAGGACCGCCATGCCCAGCTTCACCCCGCAAGAGCTCGCGACCCAGCTCAAAAGCGGCCTGCTGTCCTTCCCCGTCACCCACTTCACCGAGGACCTCCGGTTCGACGAGGCGCGCTACCGCGAGCACCTCGCCTGGCTGAGCAGCTTCCCGGTGGCAGGCCTGTTCACCGCCGGGGGCACCGGCGAGGGCTTCTCGCTGACCTCCGCCGAGATCGACCAGGTGGTCCGCGCGGCGGTCGACGAGGTCGGCGGCAGGCTGCCGGTCGTGGCCCCCGCCACCGGCGGCACCGCCAACGCCGTCGCGCAGGCCCAGGCCGCCGAGGCCGCGGGCGCCGACGGGCTGCTGCTCATGCCCCCCTACCTCACGGAGGCCGGTCAGGCGGGTCTGATCGAGCACGTCAGCGCCGTCTGCCGCAGCACGGGGCTCGGCGTGGTCGTCTACAGCCGCGCCAACGCCGTCCTGACCGACCGTTCCGTCGAGATCCTGGCCGACAGGAACGAGACCCTCGTCGGCTTCAAGGACGGCGTCGGCAACATCGAGAACCTCGCCCGCATCTACGCCGGCGTCGGCGACCGCCTGGCCTACATCGGCGGCCTCCCGACCGCGGAGACCTTCGCGCTGCCGCTGCTCCAGCTCGGCATGAGCACGTACTCCTCGGCCATCTTCAACTTCGTCCCGCAGTACGCGCTCGACTTCTACGCCGACGTCCGCGCCCAGGACCGGGAGGCGGTCTACCGCCGCATCAGGGAATTCGTGGTCCCCTACCTGGACATCCGCGACCGCGTGAAGGGGTACGCCGTGTCCATCATCAAGGCCGGGCTGACCGCCGCCGGACGCCACGGCGGGCCCGTGCGGCCGCCGTTGCAGAACCTCACCGAGGACGAGCTCGCCGACCTGACCGCCCTCGTCAACAAGATCAGCTGAGAGGGTTCCCGCCCGTGTCTCCCACCATCCAGAGCGTCGAGGTCGTCCCGGTGGCCGGGTACGACAGCATGCTGCTCAACCTCAGCGGCGCCCACGGACCGTTCTTCACCCGCAACGTCGTCATCACGACCGATTCCGACGGGCGTACGGGCCTCGGCGAGGTGCCGGGCGGCGAGGCGATCCGCCGCACCGTCGAGGAGGCGGCGGCACTCCTGGCCGGCCGGCCCGTGGCGCGCCACCGCAGCCTGCTGCGCTCGGTGGCCGCCCGGTTCGCCGAGCGGGACGCCGGAGGGCGGGGGGTGCAGACCTTCGACCTGCGCACCACGGTGCACGCGGTCACCGGGCTGGAGTCCAGCCTGCTCGACCTGCACGGCCAGTACCTCGGTGTCCCGGTGGCGGAACTGCTCGGCGAAGGGCAGCAACGCGACCGGGTGCCGATGCTGGGCTACCTCTTCTACGTCGGCGACCCGGGCAGGACCGACCTGCCCTACCGCGTCGATGACGGCGGCGACGACGCCTGGTCGCGGCTGCGCCGCCGCGAGGCCCTGACACCGGACGCGGTGGTCGCGCTGGCCGAAGCCGCCCAGGAGCGGTACGGGTTCGCCGACTTCAAGCTCAAGGGCGGGGTGCTGCCCGGCGAGCAGGAGATCGAGACGGTCCGGGCGCTGGCCGGCAGGTTCCCCGGAGCGCGGATCACCGTCGACCCCAACGGCGGCTGGCTGCTGGCCGACGCCGTGCGGCTGTGCGCGGGGCTCGGCGGCGTGCTCGCCTACGCCGAGGACCCGTGCGGGGCCGAGGGCCGCTTCTCCGGCCGGGAGACGATGGCGGAGTTCCGGCGGGCGACCGGCCTGCGCACCGCCACCAACATGATCGCCACCGACTGGCGGGAGATGGCGCATGCCGTACGCGCGAACGCCGTCGACATCCCGCTCGCCGACCCGCACTTCTGGACCATGTCCGGCTCCGTCAGGGTCGCCCAGCTCTGCCACGACTTCGGCCTGACCTGGGGTTCACACTCCAACAACCACTTCGACATCTCGCTGGCGATGTTCACGCACGCCGGAGCCGCCGCTCCGGGCGAGATCACCGCCCTGGACACGCACTGGATCTGGCAGGACGGCCAGGCCCTCACCACCGGGCCGCCACGGATCGTGGACGGCGCCGTCGACGTGCCCACCGCCCCCGGGCTCGGCGTCGAACTCGACCGCACGGCCCTCGCCGAGGCCCACGAGCTCTATCTCCGCCACGGGCTCGGCGCCCGCGACGACGCCGTGGCCATGCGGTATCTCGTGAAGGACTGGGTGTTCGACCCGAAACGCCCCTGCCTCGACCGCTGACCTAGGGTGGCCCCATGGGCATGGTCAGGACGGTCGGGCTGGTGCTGCACCCCCAGCGCGACTCAAGGAAGGCGATCGACACCATCCTGGGCTGGGCGGCCGGCAAGGACGCCACCGTGCTCGGCCTGCCCGAGGAGGTGGGCCGCATCGACTGCAGCGCCGTGCCGGTCGACGCCGACACGCTCGTCGACCGGTCCGACCTGCTGGTCGGGCTCGGCGGCGACGGGACGATGCTGCGCACGATGCGGCTGCTCGCCGGGCGGCGCACGCCCATCCTGGGGGTCAACGTGGGGCGGCTCGGGTTCCTCGCGGAGATCGACGTGAGCGAACTGGCCGAGACGCTGTGGGCGATCGACGGCCACCGCTACACGATCGAGCCGCGCATGGCGATCAGGAGCGAGGTCGGGGGCGCCGACGTGACCGCGTTCAACGACATCGCCCTCGTGCGGATCCCCGGAGAGGGGCTGGCGGGCGTCGCGGTGAGCCCGGCGGGCAGCGACTTCGTCCGTTTCGCCGCCGACGCCGTGATCGTGGCGACCTCCACCGGGTCCACCGCCTACAGTTTCTCCGCCGGCGGGCCCATCGTGTCACCCCGGGTGGAGGCCGTCCTCGTGGTTCCCTCCGCCGCCCACTCGGCCTTCAACCGGGCCCTGGTGCTGCCCGCCGACGAGGAGGTGACGCTCCAGGTGCTGCCCACCAGCGGACGGCTCGCGGTCGAGGTCGACGGGGCCGTGGTCGGCCACCTGTGCCCGGGTGACCGCATCACGGTCGCCGCCTGGCCGGGGGCGGCCCAGGTGGTGCGGCTGGGCACCACTTTCTACGACCGCGCCCGGCGCAAGCTGCGCGTGAACGGCAGCGCCGAGGCGTACTGACCCGCGCGGGCCCGCGAACAAGCGCACGGCCCGGCTCGGGAGCCTGCTCAGGTGCTCGCGCGCCGGCGGTGGCGGGCCGGGCGTTCGGGCGCCCGGCGGGTCTCGTCCTCCGGGCCGGGGAGAGCGTCCCGCTCCTGGAAGGGGTGCGGGGCGAAGAAATCCTCCCGCGGGGCCTGGGCCGCACGAGGTTCCACGGGGCTCCCGCGGCGGGTGGAGGCGGGCTCCCCTGGGCCTGATCGGTGGTGGGAGGCGGGCTCCTCTGGGCCTGATCGGTGACGGGAGGCGGGCTCCCCGTGGCCGGCGCGATGGCGGGAGGAGGCGTCCGCGGGCCCTTCCCCGCGGCGGGTGGCCGCCAGGGCGGCCAGGGCTGTGGTGATGGGGACGGCGGCGATGAGGCCGAGCGTGCCGGCCACGCTGCGGACGATCTCCTGGGCGATGACCGGAGTCGTCAGCACCTGCCCCAGAGGCTGCTCCCCGATGCTGAACAGCAGCAGCAGCGGCAACGACGCCCCCGCGTACGCCAGGATGATCGTGTTGATCACCGAGGCGATGTGGGCCCGCCCGATGCGGCTGGCCGCCTGGTAGAGGCGGGCGAAGCCGTACGACGGGTTGGCGTGGGCCAGCTCGGCCACCGTCACCGCCTGCGTGACCGTGACGTCGTCGAGCACCCCCAGCGCCCCGATGATGATCCCGGCCAGCAGCAGCCCCTGCGTGTCGATCGACAGGCTCATGCCCAGCGTCAGCGCGCTGTCGTCGGTGATCCCGTTGAGCCGGGCGAGCCCGAGCGCCGCGTACGACAGCGCGCCCGTCAGCGCCAGGCTGGCCAGCGTGCCGAGCACGGCCATGGACGTGGGCAGCGAGAAGCCGTGGGTGAGGTAGAGCACCGTCAGCATGATCGCCGCCGCCCCGACGATGGCCACCAGCATCGGGGGCCTGCCCTCCAGGATGCCGGGGATGACGAACGTCAGCAGCAGCACGAACGTGACCGCCAGGCCGATCAGCGCCGTCACCCCGCGCCAGCGGCCGAACGCGATCACCGCGACCGCGAAGGCCACGCCGAACAACCACAGCGGCGTCGACCGGTCATGGTCGGAGATCTGGTGGGCCCCGTCGGCGTCGCGCAGCAGGATCACGCCGTCGCCCGGCGCGAAGCGCTGCGCCCCCGGACCGCCCGGCAGGCGGAGCGTGACGTCACGGCCGGCGTCGCGCCCCTCACCGAGCTTGACCGTGGCGGTGCCGCAGGTGGCGGGGTCGGGCCGCGGCGCGCCCTCGGGGGCGGCGGGGCAACGTTTGAGCGTGACACCGGTGACCGTGCCGGTGAGCCGCTCGACGGCCGACGGCTGCGCGCCGTCCAGCTCCGGCCGGCCGTCCGGCCAGAGCCACAGCAGGGCCGCCAGCGTGACGACGGCCACCGGCACCAGGACGGCCAGGCTCGCCATCGTCGCGCGCCGCGAGCGGGGTGCGGACGCGCCGTGCCCGTGTCCGTGCCCGGCGCCCATCAGATAACGCCCATCGGGTGAAAGGTCCTCCTCGGCTGACGAACAAGGACAGTACTGCACGCGGCGGGCCTGGGTAGCTGCAACGGCATGACATGCCTGGTGGGCACCTCGGGGTGGCAGTACAAGGACTGGCGGGGCGTGCTGTATCCGCAGGGGGTGCCGCAGCGGCTCTGGCTGGAGACGTACGCGGCGGAGTTCCCCACGGTCGAGAGCAACAACGCCTTCTACCGCCTGCCCCGCCCCGAGTTGTTCGCCGCCTGGCGCGACAGGACGCCCCCGCGCTTCGTGATGGCCGTCAAGGCCAGCAGGTTCCTCACCCACATCAAGCGGCTGGCCGAGCCGGAGGAGCCGGTGCGGCGGCTGATGGACGCCGCGTCGGAGCTGAAGGACAAGCTCGGCCCGGTCCTGCTGCAGCTCCCGCCCACCCTCCAGGTCGATCCCGGCCGCCTCGACCGTTGCCTGGCCTGCTTCCCGTCGCACGTCAGGGTGGCCGTGGAGCCGCGCCACGACTCGTGGTGGACCGGCGAGGTGCGCGACATCCTGCGCGCGCGGGGTGCCGCGCTGTGCTGGGCGGACCGCCGCGGCCGGCCGCAGAGCCCGTTCTGGCGCACCGCGGAATGGGGGTACGTACGCCTGCACCAGGGGCGGGCCGGCATCGCGTACGGCGACACCGCGCTGAGGACGTGGGCCGGGCGGGTGCGCGAGGCGGGCTGGCGGGACGCCTACGTCTACTTCAACAACGACCCGGGGGGAGCGGCGGTGCGTGACGCGAGACGATTCGCCAGACTCTGCTAGTGCGTACGCGTCTCTACCGGAACGGCGTCCTCGAGAAGGAGGGCTTCCCCCTCGAGGAGCTCTCCGGGCATGTGGCGGATCGGGGCAACGTCGTCTGGCTCGACCTGTGCCGCCCCTCGGCCGCCGAGCTCACCGCGGTCGGCTCGGAGCTGGGGCTGCACGAGCTGGCGATGGAGGACGCGCTCACCGACCGGCAGCGGCCGAAGGTCGACGTCTACGACAACCATCTGTTCGTCACGGTCTACGGGGTGCACGTGGAGAAGGGGCGGCTCCGTCCCGTCGAGGTGAACGTCTTCGTCACCGCGAACGCCCTGGTCACCGTGCGCGACAGCGACGCCTTCGACATCGACGAGGTGGTCAGGCGCTGGGACACCCTGTCGCGCCTGGCGGCGCACGGGGTGCCGTTCCTGCTGCACGGCCTGCTCGACTACGTGGTGGACGGACAGCTCGACCTGGTGGAGGAGCTCGACGCGCAGGCGGAGGCCCTGGAGGAGTCGCTGTACGAGGAGGATGCGGGCGACGGCAGGCGGCTGCAGCGCACGATGTTCGACCTGCGCAAGAACACCACCAGGGTCCGCAAGATCACGATGCCGATGCGCGAGGTGATCGGCACCCTGCTCCACCGCGACCAGGACATCGTCGCCGACCCCGTGATGGCCCCCTACTACGCGGACGTCTACGATCACGTGCTGCGGGCGACGGAGTGGGTCGAGGGGATCCGCGAGATGCTGGCGAACGTCCGCGAGACCCGCCTCGCCCAGCAGGGCTTCCGGCTGGACGAGATCATGAAACGGATCACCAGCTGGGCCGCCATCATCGCGGTGCCCACCCTGATCACCGGCTTCTACGGCCAGAACGTGCCCGTTCCCGGCACCGGGCAGAGCTGGGGGCTCTGGGCGTCCACGGTCCTCGTGGCGCTCACCTCGGTGGTGCTGTACTCGGTGTTCAAGAAGAACGACTGGTTGTGAGCACCTGCCCGGCCGCGCGTAGCCCGTCGTACGGCGGCCGGCAGGGTCGTCCGCGCACGTCGGGCGTGAGCCGCACCGCGACCCGCACCTGGGCGGCGCCGGACGCGGGATAGAGGGGCAGGCAGCGGCCGCCCGCGAGCAGGGTCCTGCGGCCGATCGAGGTGGTGAGCAGCGACAGCCCGTCGTACGTCGCGGGCGCCGCCAGGCGCAGCACCCACAGGCCCTCGGGGGTGCGGGCCCGCGTGCCGTCGAGGGCGTAGTAGTCGAGCACGCTGTCGTTCGCCGAGACGACCGCCCGCATGGTGAACCGCCGCCCCTCGACGGTGAACACCTCCGCCGAGGGCGCCTTGTAGACCGAGTGCACGTACGCGATCGCGAAGGAGCCGGCGACGACGGGCAGGCCGTTCACGGTGAGGCGCCCGGCGCCGCCGCCGGAGCCGAGCGCCGCCACCAGGGCGAGCGCCAGGAGCAGCCGGGTCAGGCCTGCTCCTTGTAGTAGCGGGCGGCGCCCGGGTGCAGCTGGACCGGCGCCACCTGCTGGCCCAGCTTGACGTCGAGCTTCTCGGCCTCGGGGTGCACGGCCGTCAGCTCGGCCTTCTTGGCGAACAGGGTCTTGGTGATGTCGTAGGCGAGTTGCTCGTCCATCGAGTCGGGCACCAGCAGCAGGTTCGCGATGCCGACGGTCTTGATGGCGCCGGACAGCTTGTAGACGGACATGTCCACGTCGAGGGGGACGTACTGCTCCCCGTATGTCGCGCGCATCTTCTCCAGGACGTCGCTCGTGTCGAGCAGCTTCATGTCGGGCTTGCTCGTCGCCAGGTCGGTGATGCCGGCCGTGGGCAGGCCGCCGACCCAGAAGAACGCGTCGATGGTGCCGTCCTTGGCCGCCTGCACCGACTCGTTGATGGACAGCTGCTGCTTGGTGATGTCGGAGTCGGGGTTGATGCCGGCCGCCTCCAGGATGCGCCTGGCCACGACCTGGGTGCCGGAGTTGGCGGGCCCGAGCGAGACGCGCTTGCCCTTCAGGTCGGCGACCTTGGCCGCCTCGACGCCGGGGGCGACCACGACGTGCGCGTAGTTGTCGTAGATGCGGGCGATGGCCCTGATGGGCTGTTTCGCGGTGAAGGTGTCCTTGGCGTTGACCGCGTCGGCCGCGGTGTCGGCCTGGGAGAAGCCGATGTCGGCCTTGCCGCTGGCGAGGAGCTTGATGTTCTCGACCGACGCGGAGGTGACCGACGCGGTGGCCTGGGTGTTGGCGATGTTGGACGACAGCTGCTTGGCCAGGCCGCCGCCGTAGACGTAGTAGACGCCCGTCGTGCCGCCCGTGGCGATCGACAGCCGGTTGCCCGAGCCGCCGCCCGCACCCCCGCCGCAGCCCGCCACGGCCAGGACGGTCGCTGCGACTATCGCAAGAATCCGCTTCACGCTGGGTCCCTTCTCCTTCTTCTGACCAGATGCACGGCGGCGGCCACGGCCAGCACGGCCAGACCGGCGACGATGGGGACGGGCTCGAGGAACAGCAGCAGCACCGCGGCCACGGACGCCAGCACCCGTTCGAACCAGCCGGACAGGCCGCCCATCGCCATGGCCAGGGCCGCCACGGCGACCGCCGACACGGCGGCCATCAGCAGCACGGTGCCGATCGGCCCCTGCCCGAGCAGCGCCTGCCCGTTGGGCGTGAGCACGAAGGCGAACGGCACCAGGAAGGCCGGCAGCGTGTAACGCCAGGCCATCATCATCGTGCGGTACGTGTTGCCGCCGGTGATCGCGGCCGCCGCCACCGCCGACAGCGCGGTGGGCGGGCTCACCTCCGACAGCACCGCGTAATAGAAGACGAACATGTACGCCTCGGCCTGCGTCACGCCGAGCGCGGTGAGCGCCGGGCCGATGATGACCGCAGCGATGATGAAGCTCGCGGTCACCGGCACGGCCAGGCCCAGCAGCATGACAGCGACGGCGGACATGAGCGTGGTCAGGACCAGGTGGCCCGCGGCGAAGTCCACGATGATCGAGCTGAGGTTGAGGCCCAGGCCGGTCTGGGTGATGACGCCGACGATGATGCCCGCCGCCGCGCACACGGCCGTCACGGGCAGCACCTCCAGCGCGCCCTTGGCCAGCGCCTGCCCGACGCGTTTCGGGCCCATCCGGTGTTGCGGGTCGAGGAACGACAGCGCGAACGCGACCGCCGTGGCGATCACCACCGCCTGGAACGCCGACCGGTCGAGCGCCATCAGCACGACGATGAGGATCAGCGAGCTGAAGTGGTAGCCGAAGCGCAGCAGCAGCCGGCCCGCACCGGGCGCGTCGACCGGCACGGCGTGGGTGTCGAAGCGGCGCGAGTCGATCTCGATGGCCAGGAAGATGCCCAGGTAGTAGAGAAGGGTCGGGATCGTCGCGTACAGCAGCACCTCGAGGTAGCCGACCCGGAGGTATTCGGCGATGATGAACGCCGCCGCGCCGAGCGTGGGCGGCGACAGGATGGCGCCGATGCCGCTCGCGGCCAGGATGCCGCCGGCCGGCTCCTTCGGGTAGCCGGCCCGCCTGAGCACCGGCCAGGCGACGCTGCCGAGGCTGACCGTGGTGGCCACGCCCGAGCCGGACACGGTGCCGAGCAGGAAGCCCGCGGTGGCGACGGTGCGGCCGGGGGCGGAGCGGGACTTGCGGAAGGCGGCGAAGCTCAGGTCGATGAAGAACCGGCTCGCGCCCGAATAGTCCAGCACGGCGCCGTAGATGGTGAACAGGATGATGTAACTCGCGGCCACCTGCATCGGGACGCCGAAGAAGCCTTCGGTGCCGGTGTAGAGCTGCGAGACGATCTGGCTGAGATCGAAGCCTCGGTGGCCGATGGTCCAATCGATCGGCAGATATGCCCCGTAATAGGCATAAATCAGGAAAATGACGCAGATAATGGCCAGCGCCATGCCGACGGTCCTGCGTACCGCCTCCAGCAGCAGCACCGTCAGCACCAGCCCGGCCACGATGTCGAGGTCCGTCAGCGCCGCGCCCGAACCCCGGTTGCGGAAGTCGTCGATGGCGGCCAGCGGATAGACCAGCACGGCGAGCGAGGCCGCGGCCAGCAGCCAGTCCATGACGCTCGGCCGCTCGGACAGCAGCGCGCCGGCCCCGGCCTCGGACGGGCGCACGTCGGGAGGGCGCCGCAGCCGGAGCAGCCCTGTCACCCGCCGCAGGTGGTTCGACATGCCGGAGCGGTAGCAGACGAACACCAGCGGCAGTGCCACGGCCAGGAACGTCATCCGGTGCTGCAGCGCCTCGACCGGCCGGAAGACCACCACCAGCGCATAAACCGACAGCAGCCCGCCGAGGATCCACACGCCGAGCCGCAGGGCCCCGCCGAGCTGCCGCGCCGGGCGTTCCTGTTCGTGCGCGGAAACCAGGTCGGCCTCACGGTCGCTCAGCTCGGTCAAGTCGTCCTCCCGACAGGGCGCGTTGCAGGGACTTTACGAGTCCCTTACTTGATCTGGGAAGAGGCCGTTACCTATTTGGTTTCCGTTATCAGTACAAGGGACGCGAATCGGCCGCCAGCCGCTCGACGGGCACGTCACCGGCCTGGCTGCCGTCCCGCCGCCGCACCGCGATCCCGCCGTCCGCCGCCTCGCGCGGCCCCACGACGAGCTGGTACGGCACCAGCCGGTGCGCCCGGATCCTGGCCCCGAGACTGCCCCGGTCGGCGGGCGCCAGCTCCGCCCGCAGCCCGGCGGCCAGGCAGCGCCGCAGCACCGACTCGGCGGCGGGCAGCTCCGCGTCGGACAGCGGCAGCACCACCGCCTGAACGGGCGCCAGCCAGGAGGGGAACGCGCCGCCGTGCACCTCGATGAGGTGCGCGACCAGGCGCTCGACGCCGCCCACGACGCTGCGGTGCACCATGACGGGCCGCTCGCCGCCGGCGTAGCTCAGGTCGAAGCGCCGCGGCTGGAAGTAGTCGACCTGGACGGTGGACAGGGTGCTCTCGCGGCCGGCCGGGTCGGTGATCTGGATGTCGATCTTCGGCCCGTAGAAGGCGCCTTCGCCCCGCTCCTCGTCGTAGTCGCGCCCGCGCTCCTTCAGCACCTCGCGCAGCACCGCCTCCGACCGCGCCCACATGGCGGGGTCGTCCACGAACTTGTCGCCGTCGCCCCGCAGCGACAGCCGGTAGCGGGCGGCCCGGATGCCGAGCTGGGCGTGCGCGGCCTCGATCAGGTCGAGCGAGGCCGACACCTCGGCGGCGGCCTGCTCGGGAGCGCAGAAGACGTGGCCGTCGTTGAGCTGGATGGCGCGCACCCTGGTCAGCCCGCCGAGCACCCCGGACAGCTCCGAGCGGTACATCCCGCCCAGC
The DNA here is from genome assembly GCF_004348685.1 of Nonomuraea deserti. Classification (GTDB taxonomy): domain Bacteria; phylum Actinomycetota; class Actinomycetes; order Streptosporangiales; family Streptosporangiaceae; genus Nonomuraea; species Nonomuraea deserti. The sequence continues at coordinate 18,934 of NZ_SMKO01000074.1, forward strand.
TCCGCCAGGCGCAGCGGCAGTTCCCTGCGGCTGCGCCCGCGCGAGCGGTAGATGAGCGCGTGGTGCGGGCACAGGCTGGGCCGCAGCACGAACTCCTCGCCGCCCACGTTCATGGGCGGGAACATGTCCTCCGCGTAGTGCGCCCAGTGCCCCGATCGTTCGTACAGCTCGCGCTTGCCGAGCACGGGGGAGTTGACGTGCTGGTAGCCGTTGCGGCGTTCGAGCTCGTGAACGTAGTCCTCGACGGCCTTGCGCACGGCCGCGCCCGCCGGCAGCCAGCAGGGCAGGCCGGAGCCGATCAGCGGGTCGGTGTCGAAGATGCCCAGCTCGCGGCCGAGCCTGCGGTGGTCGTTCATGATCGTCCTTTGCGTGGAAAGGGCGAACGACCGCGTTCCCGGGCGTTCGCCCGGGAAGCATGGAATCAGCGCGCCGGGACGAGGTCCGGCGTCGTCGTGACGGAAGCGCGCTGCATGCGACGACCATAACATCCGGCGCGCCTCGGCTGTCACCGTGAAGGAAACCTTCACGAGAGTCCCAAGGAATGGCAAATGATATAAAGAGGCCGTGGCCGAGATCACCCTGGACGTCCGCCAGTTGCAGGTGTTCGCCGAGGTCGGCTACCAGGTCGCGGGCGGTGGGGGCGCGTACGCCGCGATGGCGGCGCTGCGCCGCGTGGTCCCGCTCGACGCCTACGAGTTCGTCGCGTTCGACCCCGCCACCGGGCGGCACCAGAGCGTCGTGTCCGACGGGCACCCGCGCATCGACCGCGACGCGGCGGAGGAGTACGCCGGGCTGGAGGCCTACCGCAGGGCGCTGGCCACCAGAGCGCCGGTCGGCATGCCCGAGCCGGGCACCGAGCGCTACTTCCGGCGCCATCTGGCCCCTTACGGGTGGCGGGCCGGGCTGACCGCGCCGCTGTTCCTCGGCGGCGGCCGCTACACCGGGCTGCTGCACCTGGTCTCCCGCGACGACTTCCCGCGCCGCACGAAAGCGCTCGTGGCCGCCGTCAGCCCCATGCTGGCCCACGTCACCGACCTGACCCGATGCGTGATCGACCCGGTGGGGCTGCCGGCCGACTTCCGCGCGGTCGCCTTCGACCGGCTCGGCATCCGGCGTGAGGTGCCGGGGCGCGAGATCTCGCCCGCGCTGCGGGACGACCCGGCGATGGCCGCCTTCGCCCGCGCGTTCATCGACTCGCGCGAGCTGAGCAGGCACGGGCTCTGGCTCGACGGCGCCGGCGGATGGCACGAGCTGCGGCTGCTCAGGGCGGGCGTCGGGTTCCAGGGAGCGCTGCAGGGGGCCGTCGCCGCCGAGCGCCCGTGCCCGCTGCCCTACGACCTCACGGGCCGGGAGGTCGACGTGCTCACCAGGGTGGCCGCGGGCGACTCCAACCCGCAGATCGCCGCCGCGCTCGTGCTCAGCGTCCGCACGGTCACCACCCACCTGGAGCACATCTTCGCCAAGCTGGGCTGCGACAGCCGCACCCGCCTGACCACCAAGGCCCTCGCCGAGGGCCTGTGCCGCCTCGACGTGCGGGGCGCGTTCGAGAAGTGACGGAGTGGCGATCGCCCGGAGCGCCACGGAAGGGTGTTCGCCGTGCAGGACGACGTCTACCGCTACAACGAGGAACGCTGGGAAGCCCTGGTGGAGGCGGACGCCTTGTTCACCCGCCCCATGCTCGACCTGGACGCGGAGCGGGCCCGCGACTATCTGAGCCTGGAGAGGCTGGGCCTTCCCGGCGACCTGGCGGGCAGGAAGGTGCTCTGCCTGGCGGGAGGAGGCGGGCAGCAGTCCGCGGCCTTCGCCCTGCTCGGAGCCGACGTGACGGTGCTCGACATCTCGCCGGGGCAGCTGGCGCGTGACCGCTCGGCCGCCGAGCACCACGGCGTCGGCGTCCGCACCGTCCAAGGAGACATGCGGGACCTGTCGGTTCTCGGCGGCTCCTCGTTCGACCTTGTCTGGCATCCGTACTCGTTGACGTTCGTCCCGGACTCCCGGATCGTCTTCCGCGAGGTCGCGAGAGTCGTCGCGCCAGGCGGGCACTACTACCTGATGTGCGCCAACCCGTTCTTCTCCGGGCTCACGCACGAGTCGTGGAACGGGGAGGGCTACACGCTCGAGCAGCCCTACACCGACGAAGCCATGACCTGCTATCCCGACCAGGACTGGGTCTACGACCGCACGCCGTCGGGCCGCGTCGTCCGCGAGCCCAGGGAGTACACGCAGACGTTGAGCCGGATCGTCAACGGACTGACCCGGGAGGGTTTCGTGCTGAGGCTACTCTCCGAGGTCCGCGGCGATCGCCGCGACGCGGAACCAGGGAGCTGGGAGCACTTCATGACGGTGGCCCCGCCCTGGCTGGAATTCGTCTGGCAGTACCGCCCCGGCGCCCCCGGAAGCTGAGGGACCGTTCCAAAGGCGGACCTAAACGGCCAGCTGCGCGGCCACGCGACCCTGGAGCAGCTCGAACCAGACGGTCGTCGAACCGTCCTCGCGGGTGAAACCCCAGCGGTGGCTGAGCGCCTCGATCAACGGCAGGCCCCGGCCGCTGGTCGCCTGCGCACTCGTACGGCACACGCAGGGAGGCCCCTCCGACCCGGCGTCCGCCACGAACACCCGCACCAGCGTGTCCGAGCGCGTCACGGTCACCGTGAACGACCCCCCGGCGCCGGACCGGCTGTGCAGCACCGCGTTCGTGGCCAGCTCGCTGGTGAGCAGCACGACGTCGTCGTGGAGGGGGTGATCGCGGCCGAGCGCGTCCGTCACGAGGCTCCTGGCCCTGGAGACCTGGGAGGGACTCCCCGGCAGCCGGGCCACGAGATCGTGGCCGGCGGGTGGATCGCCCTCTTCGGTCCCATCGACGCGGTGCGAGTCCGGCGGTGCCACGGCGACCTCCCCCAAATCCGGTGACTCTATGAGACGCGCGAGATGGGTGCTGGAGATTATCGCGAAAAGGTAGGAATGGGCTTTCCCAAGGTCGCCTGCGCTACCTCCGGCGGCGACCGAGTACGCTGCGATCGACGAGTCGTCCGGACCCCGGAGGAGCGCAGCGTGCGAGGAGGTGGCGTGAACAGCCTGGATGCCGTCTGGGTGCGGCCGTACGACCGGCCGGGTGCGGCGGTCGTGACCGGCGTCTTCGACATCCTGCACGTGGGCCATGTGCGCTATCTGGGAACGGTGGCCGAGCGCGGGCTGCCGCTGGTCGTCGGCGTCGAGGACGATCCGCGGGTGCGGGCGTGGAAGGGCCCCAGCCGGCCGCTCAACCCGGCGGCCGAACGCGCCGAGGTGCTGGCCGCGCTCCGCTTCGTGACCGGGGTGTTCATCGTGACGGGGCCGCCCGAGGCGCACGGGCCCGAGGACTACATCGACCTGCTCGCCCCGATGCGGCCGGGCGCGCTCGCGCACACGGCGGGCGACCCGCACGCGGGCGCGCGGGCCGCCGCCGCGGCGATCCTGGGCGCGGAGTGCTGGGAGATGGACGCCATTCCCGGCCGCTCGACCACCCGCATCGTGAACGCGGCGGGAAAGGGCTGACCACCGGGGGCGGGAGCCTGTGCCATGTCGGGCCCGCCGCGCGGGCCCGCCGCGCGGGCCGGCCGCCCGTCAGGCGTCCCGCGCGGGCCGGGCGCAGGCATGTCGCCGGGGCCGCGCGCCATGATCGCGTAATCTTGGCTGTCATGACGGGTGACCTCGTGGCGAGACAGGTGACCAACGTGCTGGCACCGCAGGTGCTGGTCATCGTCATGCCGCCGGTCGTGGGCCTGCTCGCGCAGGGCTGGAGCGGGGCGGCGTGGGGCCTGGTCGCCTCGGCGTTCTGCGGCGGAGTGCCGGCGGCGGTGATCGCGGTCGGCGTGCGCTCGGGGCGGCTCGACTCGCACCACATCGTCGACCGCGCCCGCCGCACGCGCCCGCTGCTGGCCGCGGTGGCAGCGGTGCTGGTGGCGCTGGCGCTGCTGGTCCTCATGGGTGCGCCGAGGTTGCTCGTCGCCACCGTGACCGCGATGCTGGCCGCGCTGGCGGTGACCGTGCCGATCACGCTGCGCTGGAAGATCTCCTTCCACGCCGCCGTCTGCGCGGGCACGGTGGTGGTGCTCGCGCACGTGCTGCCCTCCTGGCCGGCCGCGGTCGCCGGCGCCGCCGTCGTGGCGCTGGTGTGCTGGGCCAGGGTGCGCCTGACGCACCACACCTGGCCGCAGGTGGTGGCGGGCACGGCGGTGGGGGCGCTGGTGACGTGGGCCACGCTGGCCGCGTTCGGCCTGAGCTGATCACCGGGGATGATCGCGGAATAGCGGGGTGCGCGCGGCGGTTGCCGCGAGCATGGATGCCACGAAACGCGGCCGGGTACGCGTCGAGCGCACGGCCAAACGGGTGCGGACCTACCTCGGCGGCCGGGTGGTGGCCGACACCACCTCCGCCCTGCTGGTGTGGGAGGTCCCCTACTATCCGGCCTACTACTTCCCGCCGGCGGACGTCGACGAGTCGGCGCTCAAGCCGGCCGGCACGGCCAAGCACTCGCCGAGCAGGGGCGACGGCCTCGTGCACACGGTCACCGCGGGTGGCAAGGAGGCCCCCGGCGCGGCGCTGGTCTACCGCGACTCCCCGCTGGAGGAGATCCGCGGCCACGTGCGCTTCGAGTGGGACGCCATGGACGCCTGGTTCGAGGAGGACGAGGAGGTCTTCTTCCACCCGCGCGACCCGTACACCCGGGTGGACATCCTGCCGAGCTCGCGGCACGTGCGCGTCGAGGTGGACGGGGTGACCGTGGCCGACTCCCGCAGCCCGCACATCCTCTTCGAGACCGGGCTGCCGGCCCGCTACTACCTGCCGAAGCCGGACGTCCGGCTCGACCTGCTGGAGCCCACCGGCACGATCACGCACTGCCCGTACAAGGGGTCGGCCGAATACTGGTCGGTCAACGGCAAGGAGGACCTCGCCTGGTCCTACCGGACACCGCTGCCCGAGAGCGAGCGGGTCGCCGGGCTGATCGCTTTCTACGACGAGAAGCTCGACATCTACCTCGACGGCGAGCTGCAGGAGCGTCCCAAGACCAAGTTCGCCTGAGTTGACAGATCGCGAACTCGTACAACACCCTTTCACTATTCAAATAGTGAAAGGGTGTTGTAGTGATCGATTTCCAGCTCGACCGAGGGTCGGGGGTGTCGACCTACCTGCAGCTCGTCCACCAGGTCAGGCAGGCGCTCAGGCTCGGCACGCTGCGGCCGGGTGACCAGCTGCCGACCGCGCGCGAGGTGGTCGAGCGCCTGGCCATCAACCCCAACACCGTGCTCAAGGCCTACCGCGAGCTGGAGCGCGAGGGCCTGGTCGAGGGCCGGCCCGGCATGGGGACGTTCGTGCGCCGGGGGATCGCGGGCCCGACGCTCGCCGAGCACACCCGGTTGCGGCGCGGCCTGGAGGAGTGGGTGCGCGAGGCCCGCGCGGCCGGGCTCGACCAGGACGACCTGCGGGCGCTGTTCACCGTGGTCCTGGCCGACGCCGCGAAGGAGGGGGCGGCATGAGGCCCGCGCTCGAGGCGACCGGGCTCGGCGTGCGTTACCGCCGCACGTGGGCGCTGCGCGACTGCTCCCTGGCGGTCCCCGCCGGGCGCGTGGCCGCGCTCGTGGGGCCGAACGGCGCGGGCAAGTCCACGCTCATGCACGCCGCCGTCGGGCTGCTGCGGCCGGCTCGGGGGAGCGTCGGCGTGGCGGGCGAGGTGGCGTTCGTGGCGCAGGACAAGCCGCTGTACGAAGGTTTCACCGTCGCCGAGATGCTCTCCTTCGGGCGCAGGATGAACGCCCGCTGGGACGATCAGGGCGCCCGCGACCGGCTCGGCGCGCTCGGCATCCCGCTCGACCGGAAGGCGGGCCGCCTGTCGGGCGGGCAGCGCGCCCAGGTGGCGCTCACGCTGGCGCTGGCCAGGCGGCCCGACCTGCTCGTGCTGGACGAGCCGCTGGCCAACCTCGACCCCCTCGCCAGGCACGACGTGATGCGCACCCTCATGGGAGAGGTGGCCGAGCGGGAGCTGACCGTGCTGCTGTCCTCCCACGTCGTCTCCGACCTGGAGGAGACCTGCGACTGGCTCGTCGTGCTCAACGGCGGGCGGCTGCAGGTCAGCGGCGACATCGAGGACCTGCTGGCCGATCACCTCGTGCTCACGGGCCCCGCCGAGCTGGCCGGGGCGCTGGCGGCGCGGCCGACCGGCGGGGCGGGGGTGGTGAGCGGCGGCCCGGCCGGACGGCAGGCCACCCTGCTCGTACGCGGCGCCCCCGCGCTCGACCCGCGCTGGCAGGCACGGCCGGCGGGCCTGGAGGAACTCGTCATGGGCTACCTGCGCAGCCCCGAGTCGGCCGCCCTGCCGGGGCTCGCGGGGGTGGGCACGTGATCTGGCTGACCTGGCGCCAGCACCGGGCGCAACTGCTCGTGACGGCCGGCTTCCTCGCGCTGCTGGGGCTGCTCCTGCTGGGCTCCGCCGTGGAGGCCAGGCTGTACGTCGCCGGTCACGCGGCCCCCGGCTGTCCCGGGCCCGGCGTGGCGTGCGCGGACCTGGAGGTCGCGCTGGGGCGGCGCTACGACGCGGTCTACTCCGTGTTCGGCTGGATGCCGCTGGTGCTGCCCGCGCTGATCGGGGCGTTCTGGGGCGCGCCCCTGCTCGGCCGCGAGTACGAGCGTGGCACCCACCGGCTCGCCTGGACCCAGTCCGTGCCCGCGTGGCGGTGGCTGGCGGTCAAGCTGTCCCTTCTGGGCGGCGCGGTCGTGGCGTGTGGTCTGCTGCTGTCGCTCATGGTGAGCCTGTGGCGGCCGGTGTTCAGGGACGGGATCGACTCGTCGTTCGGGAACGTCGGCGTCTTCAACATGGTCGGGGTGGCGCCCGCCGCGTGGTGGTTGTTCGCGTTCATGCTCGGCACCGCGGCGGGGACCTTCTTCCGGCGTACGCTCCCGGCGATGGCGCTGGCCGTGGCCGTGGTGGCGGCGACGATGTTCACGCTGTTCGGGGTCAGCGACCACTACGCCGAGCCCGCGCGCGTGGAGCTGACCGGCACGGTGATCCTCGACGACACCGACGCCCGGCTGGTCGGCGCGTCCTGGGTCGACCCGTCGGGGCGGGAGATCCCCGAGCCGGGCTCCGCTAGCGGCTGCCCGCGCCGCGTGGACGCGGGGCGCAGCAGCCGCAACGCGGAGGCGTGGCAGGCGTGCCTGTTCGGCAAGGGATACAGGTACGCGGTGTACTACCATCCGCCGTCCCGGTTCTGGCGTTTCCAGTGGACGGAGGCGGGCATCCTGGTGCTCGCCTCGGCGGCCCTCACCGGCCTCACCGTCCGCCGCACCCTCCGCCACGCCGCCTGAACCCGGGAGGCGGCCGCAGGGCGGCTCAGGCGATCAGGCGGGCGAGCACGCGGGTGCCGAACTCCAGCCCCTCCACCGGCACCCGCTCGTCCTTGCCGTGGAACATCCCGAAGTAGTCGAGGTCCGGCCGGAGCATGAGCGGCGCGAAGCCGTACCCCTTGATCCCGATCCGCGCGAACGACTTCGCGTCCGTGCCGCCGGCCATCACGTACGGCACCGGCCGCGCGAGCGGGTCCTCGGCCACGAGCGAGCCCGCCAGCTCGTCGAAGAACGCCGACGGGTACGGCGCGGCGGGCGCGTCCTCCAGGTTGACGAACTCGCGGGTGATCTTCGGCCCGAGCAGCGCGTCGATCGTCTCCAGGAACTCGTCCCGCAGACCCGGCAGGTAACGCCCGTCCACGTGCGCCCCGGCGGTCGAGGGCACCACGTTGACCTTGTAGCCGGCGTCCAGCATCGTCGGGTTCGCGGAGTTGCGGATCTGGCCCTTGAACAGGCTGCCCAGCGGCCCCAGCCGGACCGCCTCCTCGTCCAGGCGGTCGAGGTCGATGCGCTGCCCGGTGATCTCCGACAGGTTCTCGACGAGCGCCGCGACCGACGGCGTCAGGCGTACCGGCCACTGGTGTGAGGCCACCCGCGACAGGGCGTGCGCCATCGTCGCGACCGGGTTGTCGACGGCGGGGCGGGAGCCGTGGCCGGCCACGCCGTGCGCGGTGAGCCTCATCCAGGCGGTGCCGCGCTCGCCCACCGCGATCGGGTAGACCCGGTGCTCGCCGGAGGCCACGCTGAACCCGCCCGACTCGCTGATCGCCTCCGTGACGCCGTCGAACAGCTCGCGGTGCTCGGTGACGGCGTGCCGCGAGCCGAAGTCGCCCGTCGCCTCCTCGTCGGCGAGGAACGCCAGCACCAGATCGCGCTTCGGGCGCACTCCCCGCGCGGCCAGGTCGAGCACGGTCGCGAGGGTCATCGCGCACGAGCCCTTCATGTCGACCGCGCCCCGGCCGTACACGCAGTCGTCCACGATCTCCCCGGAGAACGGGTGCATCCGCCACTCGGCCGGGTCGGCGGGCACGACGTCGAGGTGGCCGTGGATGAGCAGCGCGTCGGGGGAGTCGCCGTCGATCCTGGCCACGACGGTGGTCCGCTTCGGCGCCGACTCGAACACCACGGGCTCGAACCCGGCGTCGGCCAGCAGCGTGGCGACGTACTCGGCGGCGGGCCGCTCGCCCGAGCCCGGGTTGGTGGTATCGAACCTGATCAGATCCGAGCAGATCTCGGCAACGCTCTTCATGCTCTCCCCTTAAGCGTCAACGGCGGCACCTCGGGCGTCTCCAGGTCGAAGATCAGCCCGTAGAAGGCCAGCTCGGCCTCCAGCACCGCGACAATGGTCTCTTCCCTGCGCCAGCCGTGCTGCTCGCCAGGGAACGTCAGCAGGGCCCACGCCTTGCCGTGCCTGTCCAGCTCGGCGGCGAACCGCTCCGCCTGCCCGACGTCCACGATCGCGTCCTCCAGGCCGTGCAGCATCAGGCACGGGCCCGACGCGCGGGCGGCGTTCAGCAGCGGCGAACGCTCGGTGTAGCGCTGCCGCGTCTCGGGCAGCGGGCCCACCAGGCCGTCCAGATAGCGGGACTCGAAGTCGTGCGTCTCCGCGGCCCAGCTCTCCGGGTCGGTGATCGCGTAGTGCGCGACCCCGCCCGCGAACACGTCGCTGTGGACGAGCGCCGCCACCGTGGTCCAGCCCCCGGCGCTGCCACCGCGGACGGCGATCCGCGACGCGTCGGCCCGGCCCAGCTCCACCAAGCCACGGGCCACCTTGGCGCAATCCTGCACGTCGACCACGCCCCACTGGTGGCGCAGCCGCTCCCGGTAGGCCCGGCCGTAACCGGTCGAGCCGCCGTAGTTCACCACGGCCACGCCGATGCCCCTGCTGGTGAAGTAGGCGATCTCCAGGTCGAGCACGATCGGCAAATGCCCGGTCGGCCCGCCGTGCACGAAGATCACGTACGGGCCCGGGCCGGTGGCCCCCGACGGCGGGTAGAGGTGCGCGTGCACGCCCTCGATCGTCATCGCCTCCGGCGTGGGCAGCAGGTCCCCGTGCGGCAGCGGCTTCGGCGCCGACACGATCTCGTACGCGCCGTCGAGGTCGACCAGCGCCACCTCCAGCGGCGTGTACGGCGTCGCGCGCACCGCCGCCGCCTTGCCGCCCGCCACCGACACGGTCGAGGACCAGTGGGTGGCCGCGCCGCCGATCTCGCGCAGGTCGCCCGTCTCCGGGTCCAGCACGCCCAGGCGGCGGCGGTCGGCGGTGCCGTACACGACGACCAGGTCGCCGTCGTCCGCGAGCGCCAGGTACGTCATGCCCGGCTTCCACGCCGCGCCGCCGAACTCCAGCTCCATCGGCGTGAGGTTGCGGCTCGGCCCGCCGTCGGCGGGCACGAGGTGCACGTTCCACCAGCCGGTGGGGTCGGTGACCGCGTACAGGGTGGTGTCGTCGCGCCACTCGGCCTGGGCGACCGACTCGGCCGGGCCGCCCGCCACCACGCGGTGAGGGCCGGCCGTGCCGTCCGCGCGCAGCTCGGCGACGCAGAGCTCGGTGCCGTCCCAGGGCATGTTGGGATGGTCCCAGCCGATCCATGCGACATGGCGGCCGTTGGGTGATATCCGGGGATTCATCAGGAAATGGTGGGCTTTGACGATAACTCTGGTCCGGCCTCCGTCCAGCGGCACCGCCACCAGGTCACGCGCGTTCTCCGTCTCCCTGACCGCCCACACCTCCTCACGTCCCGGGGGCAGGTACAGGTCCGCGTAACGGTACGTACCCACGGGAGTGATCGCCATCGGGTCCCCACCCGCGTCGAGGCGGTAAAGGCGCTGGTCGGCCCAGTTGGTGAAGACGAGCCCGCCGCCGGGCAGCGGGCGCCAGGAGCGGCCGCCGTACTCGACCACCCGGTTGCGCGCGTTCCAGCCGGGCGGCAGGACGTCCACGCGGGAGCCGTCAGGGAGGCGGCGCACCACGCAGCGCCTCCCGCCCTCATGCGGGCGCGGCTCGTCCCACCAGGCCTCGGTGCCTGAGGGCGTGGCCACCGCCTCCACCCACTGAGGGCCGCCGTCGGTACGGGCCACGTCGATCGGTCGAATGCTCATGAACTCACCAATTGCCATTCGTACAGTCAGGAAGGGGATGTTCGGGTGGGTGGAGGACGTACACGATGCCGCCGCTGCCTGGACTCCTGAGCCACACGCGCTCGAAAGCGGCCCGCGGGTAGACCCGGCGGACCTCGGCCTCGGCCGGCGCGGCAGGGTCGTTCACGACGACGTCGCCCCCGGCGGTGAAACCCGTCACGACCATGATGTGCCCGTCCGTGGAGTAGCCGGAGCCGGGCAGCTCGTGCGCCTGGAACGACTGGGACGTGATCACGGGGATCCCGGCCCGTACGAACCGCTCCAGCTCCGCCGCCGACCGCAGCCGCGTCACGAACCCGGCCAGCCCGTACCGCCCCGCGTACGCGACGTTGAACGGCCAGTTGCCGGTGCCCTGGTAGCTCTCGTCGTACACGCCCATGGCCGCGTGGTCCACCATCGGCGCGGGGTCGTCCGCCCCGACCCAGGCCAGCTCGCCGGGGTCGGGGCCGCGGCCCCAGAAGCCGAGCACCATGGCCACCGAGGCGGGGCTGCACCAGTTGGCGCCGCCGCCGTCCCAGCGCGGGTGGTGCCCGGCGTGCGCGTACTGCGAGTGCCGGGGCACCGCCAGCTCGACGGCCCCCGCCCCGCGGCCGACGTCCGGCCTGGTGTCCGGGTTCGGTCTGGTGTCCGGGTTCGGTCTGGTGTCCGGGTTCGGTCTGGTGCCCGGGTTCGGCATGGTGCCCGGGTCCGGCCCGGCGTCTGCGCCCGGCGCGGCGGCGTCGCCCCCGCTGGCGTCGGCGCCCGGCTCGCCGACGGTGCCCGGCGGGAGCGAGGGCCGGGGCAGGGCCGAGGCCATCACGCCCAGGCTCGTGACGCGGACGCCCCCGCCGTGCCGGGTGACCCGCAGCTGGCAGGCCACGACGGGACGCCTGGCGACGAACGTGTCCACCGCCACGTCGCCGTCCCCGTCGCCCTGGCCGGGCACCGAGGTGCGCGGATCGCCGTGCTCGGACCAGCGGCCCATGACGTACCACTTGGTGCGGGCGCCGGACGCCGTCGTGGCGCGCAGCGCGATCTCGATCCACGTGCCCGGCGGGGTGCGGGCGGTCCACGAGGGCACGAGCTGCGTGGCGGCGAAACCGATCGGGTGCTCCTCACCGATCCAGGTGCGCGGCCCTCCGTCGGGCACCGCGAAGCGGGCGAAGGCAACGGGGGACAGGTCGACGGTGAGCACCACCCATATTGTGGTTTCGCACTCCATGTCGCACATCGGATGGTTTACGTACCGGCTCGCCCGCGCTGCCCCTCCAGGATGAGCGGAACCGCGCCGGAATCGGGGACGCCGCACACCTGCCTGTCCTGAGCGGATGCGCGGGCCCGGCGGTCAGAGGTACAGGCCCGTGGAGTCGTTGTCGAAGGAGTGGGGGATCTCGCGGCCCGCGCGGAGCGCGTACAGCTCCGCGAGCGTCGCCCCCGACGGGCCCACGCCCTGCGACGTGCCGAGCCACGCGATCGCTTCGTCCCTGCTCAGCGGCCCCACCTCGAGCTGCGCCAGGCAGCGGCCCGGGCGTACGACGGCGGGGTGGAGGCGGGCGAGGTCTTCGTTCGTCGTGATCGCCACGAGCACGTCGCGGCCCTGGCCGAGCAGGCCGTCCGTCAGGTTGAGCAGGCGCGACAGACCCTGACCCGCCTGCGCCTTGGCACCGGCGCTGATCAGCTCGTCGCAGTCCTCCAGGACGAGCAGCCGCCAGCGCTGGGCGTCCTCATCGGTGTCGTAGCCGACCGCCACCTCCATCAGGTACCCCGGCTCGTTGAACAGCCGCTCGGGGTCGAGCACGCAGTCGACCTGGCACCAGTCGTGCCACTGCTTGGCCAGCGTGCGCAGCAGCGTGGTCTTGCCCGTGCCCGGCTGGCCGTGCAGGAGGATGAGCCGGCCGTTCACGTCGGAGGGCGTGACGGACATCAGCTTGTCGAGGGACGCGCGCACCTTGCCGGAGTAGTTGGCGCTGATCTCGTTCCACGGCTGCGCCGTGATCGGCCGCTCCGAACGGGTGCCGCCGTGCGTGCCGCGCCACCAGAAGCCCATCTCGACGTGGTCGACGTCCGGCATGGCCTCTTCCGCGCCGTCGATGGTCTCGTGCAGCACCGACTTGGCCAGTTCCTCGCTCACCGCCGTCACGCTGACCGTGGCCGTGCGGTCGCGGTGGCGCACGACGCGCAGGGTCCAGCCGTCGCCGCAGATGAGCCGCGACTCCGGGCCGTCCTCGACCCGCGCGGTCCGCAGCACGCGGCCTTCGGCGGGGCTGAGCGTGGCCTCAGGGCGTACGCGGTCCAGGTTGGCCAGCCGGGACCAGGGCTGCGCACCCGTCGCGAACGGCGACAGCGCCAGGGCGTCGATGAGGTCGATGGCGGAGTCGGCGTCGTCGATGCAGATGTTCATCGGCAGCCCTGAGGCGTCCGGGCTGGGGAACGGCACCTCCCTGATCACTGACATATCGGTAATGATCTCCGCAGGGTCGTCGGATGTCGAAGGGTTTCCGGGAGGAGAAGTGGTCATTCCTTGTTGAGGGTACCCGTCTGCGAGATGAGACCGAGGCCCGGAACGTCGCGCCAGGTATAGGTGAGCGAGCCGCCCTCCAACGCCAGCACGATGGTGCCGGGGACGCAGGCGCCCTCGTTCCGGCCCAGGGCGAAGGTCAGCCGGGTCTCCTCCACCTTTATCAGGGTGATGGTGCCCCTGCAGTCGTCGTCGCCGTCGCGTTCCCGCCACTTGGCGGTGGACTCGCCCTCCTTCAACTCCACCGTGTTCTCGTTGTCGTCGGGGTCCATCGGGTTGGTGCTGGTGGTACGGCCCGTCCAGACGCCCTCGAAGCGGACCGGGATCCGCAGGCCCGCACCGGGCGGCGGCTCGGACCCGGTGGGTGTGGCGCCGGCGGAGGCGGTGCTCGATCCGGCGGTCGACGGGGTGCCCGACGGCCCGGTCGGCGACTGCGTGGGTGGAGCGGCCGTGGGCGAGCGGTCGCCCTCCGCGAGCGGGGGGCGTATGAGCAGGGCCGCGGTGGTGGCCGCGGCGGCGGCGACCACGACCGCCATCGCGCCGATCAGCAGACCACGCCTGCGGACGCGCCGTGTCTTGCCCGTGGCCTTCGCGCTGCTGAGCGGTCCCGTGGGGCCGGTGCGGCCGGCGTGCGGTGACGGTGCGGCGGAAGGCGCTCCCGATCCCGCGGGCGGTCCTGCCGGGCGGTCGGGGTTGACCAGGGACACCATGAGCTGCTGCGCCGAGGGGCGGTGCGCGGGGTCCTTGGACAGGCAGGACGCGATCAGCCCGCGCAGGCGCGGCGGCAGCGGTGACAGGTCGGGCTCCGCGTGCAACACCCGGTGCAGCACGGCGGGGACGGTGTCGGCCCCGAACGGGCTCGTGCCCGTGGCCGCGTACACCATGGAGGCGGCCCACGCGAAGACGTCGGAGGCCGGAGCCGCGGGCGTGCCGTTGATCTGCTCGGGCGCCAGGTAGGCGGGCGTGCCGATCAGGCCGGAGGTGATGGTCGCCGCCCCCTCCGCCCTGGCGATGCCGAAGTCGACCACCCTGGGCCCGTCGGGGCCGAGCAGCACGTTGGACGGCTTGAAGTCGCGGTGCACGATCCCGGCCGCGTGGATGGCGGCCAGCGCCGTGGCCGTGCCCACCACCAGGCGTTCCAGGTCGCCGCCCCGCAGCGGGCCGCGCTCGCGTACCCGGTCGGTCAGCGAGGGGCCTTCCACGTATTCGCTCACGACGTAGGGCCGCGGCCCGCCGGTGGAGACGTCGAGCACCCGGGCCGTGCAGAAGGAGGCGATGCCCGCCAGCGCGTCGAGCTCGCGCGCGAGCCTGGCCCTGGTCTCGGCGTCGCCGGTGCCGAGCAGCTTGACCGCGACCAGCTCGCCGGAGGGGGAGCGGGCCAGGTAGACCACGCCCTGCCCGCCCTCGCCGAGCCTGCCGTCCAGGCGGTAGTCGCCCACTGACGGAGGGTCGTCTGGTGTCAGGGGGGTCACCATGGGCGATACGTTACCGTCGTCACGCACGCGGCAAAGATCCCATCGCCATGCGGATGCCAAGATCCACCGGTACTTTAGATCGTTGGGTTATTTTCACTCCTTACGCGGAGGTATCAGGGGAAGTGTCGAAGATCACGTTCCGCGAAAGGGCGCGGTACTGGTTCGACAACACCATGTCCAGGGGGACGGCTTCGCTGATCGGCTGGCTGGCCCTGGTGTCGGTCGCGCTCCTCGTCGTGGTCACGGTGCTGACGCTCTGGCTCGCGCCCAACGAGCCGGAGGGCGTGACCGGTCCCGGACACGTGCTCTGGGTCGCGCTCATGCACGCGCTCAGCCCCGGCAAGATCTCCAGCGATGAAGGCTCGACGGCCTACATGACGGTGATGTTCGTCGGCTCGCTCGGCGGCATCTTCATCGTCAGCATGCTCGTCGGCCTGCTCTCCAACGGGCTCAAGCAGAAGGTCGACCGCCTGCGCAGGGGCCGCTCGCGGATCGTCGAGTCCGGTCACACGGTGGTGCTCGGCTGGTCCGACCAGATCTTCACGATCGTGGCCGAGCTGGCCAAGGCGCAGGCGAGCCAGCGCAACTCGGTGATCGCCATCCTGGCGGAACGTGACAAACTGGAGATGGAGGAGCAGATCCGCGAGCACGTCGGCGACCTGGGCAAGACGCGCGTCGTCTGCCGCACCGGGCGGCCCACCGAGCCGCACGACCTCGACCTGATGAACCTGGCGGCGGCCCGGTCGGTCGTCGTGCTCTCGCCCGAGCGTGAGGATCCCGACGCCCACGTCATCAAGATCCTGCTCGCGCTGGCCAAGCGCGAGGGCGTGCACCCGCCGGCCGTCGCGGCGCTGACCTCCAGCCGCAACATCGCCGCCGCCCGCCTGGCCGGCGGCCAGGAGGTGCACCTGGTCGACTCCGACGACACCGCGTCCCGGCTCATCGTGCAGTCCTCGCGCCAGTCCGGCATGTCCGTGGTGTGCATGGACCTGCTCAACTTCGACGGCGGCGAGATCTACCTGCGCACCCCGAAGAAGCTCGTCGGCGTCACGTACGGCGAGGCGCTGCACGCGTACCAGACCGCCTCCGTGATCGGCCTGCGCCGGCCGTCCGGCGTCGTGCTGAACCCGCCGGGCGACACCGTCATCGACGCCGACGACCAGGTCATCGTCATCGCCCACGACGACTCCCACGTCCGCCTGGCGGCCGGCATGCCGTCCATCGAGGACGGCGCCGTCGTCGAGACGGAGCGCACGCCCGCCGAGCCGGAGCGCACGCTGCTGCTCAACTGGAACGGCAGGGCCGAACAGATCGTCCGCTACCTCGACGGCTACGTCGCCCCCGGCGCCGTCCTGGAGATCGCCGCCGACCACCCCAAGGCCGGCACCGGCCTGGCCGGCCTGCGCCACCTCACCGTCAACGTCAAGGACTGCGACACCACCGACCGCTTCGCCCTCGAATCGCTCGGCGTCGGCCTCTTCCAGCACGTCATCGTGCTCAGCGACGACCGTTTCGACCCGCACCACTCCGACACGCGCACGCTCATGACGCTGCTCCAGCTCCGCGACATGCAGAGCGCGCTCGGCGAGCACTACTCGATCGTCAGCGAGATGCACGACGAGAACAACCGCTCCCTGGCCGAGGTCACCGAGGCCGACGACATCGTCATCAGCGACACCGTCATCGGCCTGCTCCTCGCCCAGCTCGCCGAGAACCGGCACCTGGCCGACGTGTTCGGCTACCTGTTCGACTCGCGCGGATCGGAGATCTACCCGCGCCCCGCCGGCTCCTACGTGAAGACGGGGGTGCAGGTGTCGTTCTCCACGGTCGTGGAGTCCGCCAGGCGCAGGGGCGAGACGGCCATCGGCTACCGCAAGAACACGGCGAGGAACGATCCGCCGCACTACGGCATCGTCCTCAACCCGGACAAGTCCGAGCCCGTCGTCCTGGAGGAGGCGGACTCGGTGATCGTGCTCGCCGAACGCTGACCCCGCGCCGCGATGGGTCGCGGTGGGTTACCGTGTGCCCCGTGAGGACCATTGACTGGGTGGACGGCGCGGTCGAGCTCGTGGACCAGACGCTGCTGCCCGACAAGTGCGTGATGCTGCGCATCCACACTGTGGACGACCTCGTCGACGCCATCAGGCGGCTGGCCGTGCGCGGCGCCCCCGCGCTCGGCGTGGCCGGGGCGCTGGGCGTCGTGCTGGCCGGGGGCGACCCCGGCCGGATCGCCAGGCTCCGCGCCGCCAGGCCGACCGCGGTCAACCTCGCGTGGGGCGTCGACCAGGTCGCCGCGCACCTGCCGGAGGGCCGCGACGCGGTGCTCGCCGCCGCGCTGCGCGTCCGCGACGCCGACATCGCCGCCTGCAGGTCCATGGGGGAGCGCGGCGCCGACCTCCTCGACGGCGACCGGCTGCGGATCATGACCGTCTGCAACACCGGCGGGCTCGCCGCCGTCGAACGCGGCACCGCGCTCGGCGTCGTCCAGACGCTGCACGAGCGCGGGCGGCTGGCCGAGGTGCTGGCGCTGGAGACCCGGCCGCTGCTGCAGGGCGCCCGCCTCACCACGTGGGAGCTGGCCAGGATGGGGGCGCCGCACCGGCTCATCGCCGACTCCGCGGGCCCCTACCTGCTGGCCAAGGGCGAGGTGGACGCCGTGCTCATCGGCGCCGACCGCATCGCCGCCAACGGCGACACCGCCAACAAGATCGGCTCGTACGCGCTCGCGCTCGGAGCGGAACGCGCCGGGGTGCCGTTCGTGGTGGTCGCGCCCGAGTCCACGATCGACCAGAACACCCCGTCCGGCGAGCACATCGCGATCGAGGACCGAGGCGAGGACGAGATCGTGGCCATCAGAGGGGTGCGCGTGGCTCCGGAGGGCACGCGTGCGGTGAACCCGGCGTTCGACGTGACACCGCACGACCTCATCACCGCGATCGTGACGGACCAGCGGGTGATCCGCCCCTGAGCAAATCCCCCATCTCCAGGACCTGTCCGCGCCACCCGCGTTACGCTCGGTCGTCACCGACAGCGACCCCCGGAGCTCACCTGTGGCCATCGACCTGGTATCAAGGCGCGACTGGAACGCTCGCGCCCCACGCGGCGACTACACACAGCTCGACTCCACCAAAGGGGTGAAGGTCCACTACACGGGTGGCAGGATCGACCCCGGCATCGTCTCCGACCACAACGCCTGCACGGCCTTGGTACGTTCCATCCAGGGTCACCACATGGACGGCAACGGCTGGATCGACATCGGCTACTGCGTGGACGAGAAGACCGACATCCTCACCCGGCAGGGGTGGAGGTCCTGGCGTGAGCTGCGCCCCGGCGACATCGCGCTCACGCTCGACCACGGCACGGGCATGTCGGAGTGGCAGCCCGTGCTGGAGGTGTGCGTGTTCCCGGCGCGGGAGCGGGAGATGATCCGGATGGAAGGCCCCGGCCACTCCTCGTTGACCACGCCCCATCACCGGTGGCCGGTGGAGCGCCGTCGCCGCGGCCCCGGCTCCGTACGGTGGAGGGGCCCGGAGGCGAAGTGGCTGCCCGCCGCGAGGGCGGCCCCGACGGTCACCCTTCGTGAGCGCCGGTGGGCGACCACCGAGACCATCGGCCAGGACGACCGCATCGCGATCGCGGCTCCCTGCGCCGACCTGCCGTCCGAGCCGAAATGGTCGGACGCCTTCGTGGAGCTGGCCGCGTGGTTCTGGACGGCTGGGGTCGTCGAGCGCACCCGGCCTCTGGGCGGCGTCGCGATCCACCGGTCACCGGATGACGACGCGCATCTCGCGCGCATCCGTGCCGCGCTCCACGGGGTCTTCGGCCCTCCCGCCGGTCGGCTCCGCCGGCAGGGGAGCGGCGGTCCCCGATGGCGGGAGACGACGACGGGCGATCGCGTCACCTTCCGTCTCCCGGCCGGCGCGGGCCGGCGGCTGCTCGAGGTGGCGCCCGGCAGGGTGCCCGCGCTCGACTTCCTGCTCTCCCTGTCGAGGGCGCAGCTCGCCCTGTTCGTGGAGACCTCGCTGACGGCGGGTGACGCCGGGCCCGACGGGCTCGTGCGGAAGGACCGGGCGGCGGCGGAGGCCTTCATGTTCGCCGTGCTGCTGTCAGGGTCGGGAGCGTCGCTGCACCGCGTGCCGCCGGTCGGTGACACGGGAACGGACGGGTGGACGGTCTCCGTCGACAGACGGCGGCACGTCGTGCCGCGACCGGCCGCACAACACGGCGACGCCGGCTTCACCATCGGGAAGGAGACGTACCACGGCCAGATCTGGTGCCCCAGGACCGCGAACCAGAGCTGGCTGGCGCGCAGGGACGGGACCGTCTACTTCACCGGCAACACCATGATCGCCTGCCCGCACCGGAAGGTGTTCCAGGGGCGCGGGCCGCATCACCTGCCCGCCGCCAACGGCCCCGGGCTCAACTCCGGCCACTACGCCGTGCTCGGGCTGGTGGGCAACGCGGGGCTCGTTCAGCCGCCCGACGGCGTCCTGCACGCGATCGTCGACGCGATCGAGCACCTGCGCGGACGCGGCCGCGCAGGCAAGGAGATCAAGGGGCACCGCGACGGCTACGCCACCGACTGCCCCGGCGACCCGCTCTACGCCTGGGTCAGGCGTGGCGCCCCGCGTCCCGGCACGCCCGCGCCGCCGGCGCCCTCGACGCCGCCGTTCCCCGGGCGGCTTCTTAGGTATCCTCCGGTGACGCGCGGCGAGGACGTGCGGACGTGGCAGGCGCAGATGAGGAAGCGCGGCTGGGACATCGACGTGGACGGCGCGTACGGTTCCGAGTCGCGCGACGTGTGCCGCAGTTTCCAGCGCGTGCAGGGAGTCGACGACGACGGGATCGTGGGCCCGATCACGTGGCGGCTGACGTGGGAGGCCCCGACCAGCTGATCTCGTGTAGGGGTGGACCCTGGGTTACTGGGTTCGCGGCCTTCCGCCTACTATCCGAACATGGAACTGGCAGCGGGGTTCGCGCCCGTGTCGCGCGAAGACTGGCGGGCGCTGGCGGTGGCGGTGCTGCGCAAATCCGGGGTCGAGGCGGACTCCCCCGAGGAGGCGCTGTCGACCCTCACCTACGACGGGGTGACGGTCGCGCCGCTCTACGACGCCGGCGACCTGCCTGAAGATCCAGGGCTGCCAGGCGCGGCCCCATACGTCCGCGGGGCCAGGGCCGTGCCCGGATGGGACGTGCGGCAGCGGCACACCGTGGCCGACCCCGAGGCCGTGCTGGCCGACCTGGAGAGCGGCGTCACCTCACTGTGGCTGGTCGCCGGGCCTGGCGCCATCCCGGTGGGCGAGCTCGGCACGGTGCTGAAGGACGTCTACCTCGACCTGGCCCCCGTCGTGCTGGAGGCCGGTGAGCTCGCCGCTGAGGCGGCCGAGTCGCTGTTCGCCCTGGCCGCCGCCCGCGGCACCACGCTGAGCGGCAACCTGGGGGCCTCCGGCGCGCTCGGGGCCGAGCTGGCGCGGCGCTGCGTCGCCGACTTCCCCGGCCTGCGGGCCGTCGTCGTCGACGCGACCCCCTACCATGACGCCGGCGCGAGCGACGCCGAGGAGCTCGGCTGCTCGATGGCGCGGGGCGTCGCGGAGCTGCGGGCGCTCACCGGCGGCGGGCTCTCCGTCGAGCAGGCGCTGGGGCAGATCGAGTTCCGGTACGCCGCCACCGCCGACCAGTTCGCCACCATCGCCAAGCTGCGCGCGGCGCGCCGGCTCTGGGCCAGGGTCGCCGAGGTCTGCGGCGCCGCCGAGCACGGGGGCCAGGCGCAGCACGCCGTGACGAGCGCGGCCATGATGACCGCCCGCGACCCCTGGGTGAACATGCTGCGCACCACGCTCGCCTGCTTCGCCGCCGGCGTGGGCGGAGCCGAGGCGGTCACGGTGCGGCCGTTCGACGCCCGCCTCCGGCTCCCGGACGCCTTCTCCCGCCGCATCGCCCGCAACACGCAGGCGCTGCTGCTGGAGGAGTCGGGTGTGGGGCGGGTGATCGACCCCGCCGGCGGCTCCTGGTACGTCGAACGCCGCACCGCCGACCTGGCCGGGCGGGCGTGGGACTGGTTCCAGGAGATCGAGGCCTCCGGGGGGATCGTGGCGGGGGCCGGGCTGGTGTCCGATCGGATCGCCGCCACCCGTGCCCGCCGTGCCGACGACATCGCCCACCGGCGCCACCCGATCACGGGCGTGAGCGAATACCCCGACATCCACGAGAAACCCCTCCGCCCCACCCCGGCCTCCGGCACACCCCCGCAGGGGACGCCTGACGACGTCCGGAGGGACGCGTCGGCAGAAGGGGCCGGTCCTCCGGCCCCGCGGGGAGTCCCGGATGACGTCCGCAGGGATGCCGCGTCCGTGGAGCGTGCCGCTCCTCCCGACGCGCCGCGGGCCGGCGGCGCCGCGGAGCCGCCGGAGGGCGGCGGGAGCGCGGCGTTGCCGCGGGTGCGTTACGCCGAGCCGTTCGAGGAATTGCGCGACCTGGCCGACGCGCAGGCCGAGCGCCCCAAGGTGTTCCTCGCCACCATCGGCCCCGTGGCCGCCCACACCGCCAGGGCCGCGTTCGCGGCGAACCTGTTCCAGGCGGGCGGCCTGGATACCGAGACCGCGGGCCCGGGAACCGATCCCGAGCAGATCGCCACCGCCTTCGCCGTCAGCGGCACGACGGTCGCCTGCCTGTGCTCGACCGACAAGCTGTACACCCAGCACGCCGCGGCCGTCGCCACCGCCCTGCGCAGGGCAGGGGCGAAGAAGGTGTGGCTGGCGGGGAAGGGAGACTACGACGGCGTGGACGCCACCCTCCACGCGGGCTGTGACGCGCTGGCCGTGCTCCGCACGACCTTCGACGACCTGGAGGTGACCCGATGATCCCGGACTTCTCCGGCATCCCGCTCGACGGCGGGCCCAAGCCGGGGACGGACGCCCCCGATCCGGCGGGCGAGGTGTGGGAGACACCCGAGGGCATCGAGGTCAAGCCGCTCTACACCGCCGGCGACCTCGACGGTCTCGATTTCCTGCGCACCTATCCCGGCGCGGCCCCCTACCTGCGCGGCCCGTACCCCACGATGTACGTCAACCAGCCGTGGACGATCCGCCAGTACGCGGGATTCTCCACGGCCGAGGACTCCAACGCCTTCTACCGGCGCAACCTCGCCGCGGGGCAGAAGGGCCTGTCGGTCGCGTTCGACCTGGCCACGCACCGCGGCTACGACTCCGACCACCCCCGCGTCGCCGGGGACGTGGGCATGGCCGGGGTGGCGATCGACTCCATCTACGACATGAGGCAGTTGTTCGACGGGATCCCGCTCGACCGCATGTCTGTCTCCATGACCATGAACGGCGCCGTGCTGCCCGTTCTCGCGCTGTACATCGTGGCGGCCGAGGAGCAGGGTGTCGCGCCCGAGCAGCTCGCGGGGACGATCCAGAACGACATCCTCAAAGAGTTCATGGTCCGCAACACCTACATTTATCCCCCGGCACCGTCGATGCGGATCATTTCGGATATTTTCGCGTATACGAGCGAGAAGATGCCGAAATTCAATTCGATCAGCATTTCCGGCTACCACATCCAGGAGGCCGGCGCCACGTGCGACCTCGAGCTGGCCTACACGCTGGCCGACGGGGTCGAATACCTGCGGGCCGGGGTCGCCGCCGGCATGGACATCGACCGGTTCGCGCCGCGGCTGTCGTTCTTCTGGTGCATCGGCATGAACTTCTTCATGGAGGTCGCCAAGCTGCGGGCCGCCCGGCTGCTGTGGGCCAAGCTCGTCTCCGGATTCAACGCGAAAAACCAGAAATCGCTGAGCCTCCGTACGCACAGCCAGACCTCCGGCTGGTCCCTGACCGCGCAAGACGTGTTCAACAACGTCGCCCGCACCTGTGTCGAGGCCATGGCCGCCACCCAGGGCCACACCCAGTCGCTGCACACCAACGCCCTGGACGAGGCCCTCGCCCTGCCCACCGACTTCTCCGCCCGCATCGCCCGCAACACCCAGCTGCTCCTCCAGCAGGAGTCGGGAACCACGCAGGTGATCGACCCCTGGGGCGGCTCCTACTACGTCGAACGCCTCACCCACGACCTCGCCGAACGCGCATGGGAGCACATCCAGGAGGTCGAGGCCGCCGGCGGCATGGCCAGGGCCATCGAGGCGGGCCTGCCCAAGCTGCGCATCGAGGAGGCGGCCGCCCGCACCCAGGCCCGCATCGACTCGGGCCGCCAGCCCGTCATCGGCGTGAACAAATACCGCGCCACCGGTGACGAGGACATCGAGGTGCTCAAGGTCGACAACAGCTCCGTACGCGCCCAGCAGCTCGACAAGCTCGCCAGGCTCCGTGCCGAGCGCCACGAGCCCGACGTCCAGCACGCGCTCGACGCGCTCACCAAGGCCGCCGACAACCCCGCGCCCGGCTTGGAGCACAACCTGCTCAAGCTGGCCGTCGACGCCGCCCGCGCCAAGGCCACGGTGGGCGAGATCTCCGACGCGCTGGAACGGGTCTTCGGCAGGCACGCCGAGCAGGTCCGTACCATCTCAGGGGTGTACCGCGACGAGTCAGGCCCCTCAGCCGCCATCGAACGCGTCCGCCAGGCCTGCGCCGACTTCGAGCGCGCCGAAGGGCGCCGCCCGCGCATCCTCGTCGCCAAGATGGGCCAGGACGGTCACGACCGCGGCCAGAAGGTCATCGCCACGGCTTTCGCCGACCTCGGCTTCGACGTCGACGTCGGCCCGCTGTTCCAGACGCCGGAAGAGGTCGCCAGGCAGGCGGTCGAGGCCGACGTGCACATCGTGGGCGTGTCGTCGCTGGCCGCCGGCCACCTCACGCTGGTGCCCGCGCTGCGCAAGGCGCTGGCCGACCACGACGCCGGCGAGACCATGATCGTGGTCGGCGGCGTCATCCCGCCGGACGACCACGACGCGCTGCGGGCCGCCGGCGCCGCCGCGATCTTCCCGCCGGGCACCGTGATCGCCGACGCCGCCCTCGACCTCATCGACCAGCTGAGGAGGCGTCCATAGGGCTACTGCGGGCACATGGTGACGGAGACGGTCCGCTGGGTGGTGAGAGGAGAGGTGATCCGCAACGTGACCTTGTGGACGCCCCCCGCACTCGTGAGGCTGCGGGGCGCGGCCAGATAGCGCCGGCCGTTCCGCGAGATCCCCGCATTCGCGCGGCCTATCGCGGAGCCGTCGACGTACCAGGTGTAGGCGAAGTTCACCGCCTCGCCGGTCCGCTCGACCAGCGCCTGGAGCGTCGCCTCACCGCCCGCCCAGCAGTCGCCGTTCCTGGCGCCCCCGGCTCGTACGTAGACCAGCCTCAGCCGGCCCTCCGTGGCGCGGCCGGTGCCGGTCGAGTCGTCGGGCTGGGGGGTGGTGGTACGGCTGCGCCTGGGCCGCTCGGACCTGGTGGCGGACGGAGAGGCCGTCGGCGCGTCGCTGACGACGGCGAGTCTCGTGGTCTTGGGGGTGGGCG
>NZ_SMKO01000075.1 GCF_004348685.1 Nonomuraea deserti
GGTCTACGCTGTGGCTCGCGGCCACCGCACGATCTTTGGTTGTCTTCACAAACTCCGAATGATCACGCGGTGGCCGTCGCCATGTGACCCGAACGCTGCAAGATCGCCAAGTGTCACTGGAGTACTAGCGGAGGTGGAAGACCCCCTTGCCGCTGCGGAGCCCGCCCATGCGCACGGTGGCCACGTACGTGCCCGGCAGCGCGGCCGCAGGGGTGCCCTGGCAGGCGGCGTTGGAGCGGCGGCGGTCCCATTCCAGCGACCGCACATAAGGCACCCCCCGCTGGAGCTGCTCGACCTCCGTCCCCGGCCCGTCGACGCAGTCGGCGTTCGACCAGATCCGGTCCGCCCCCGAGGTGATGCGGATCTCCATGGCCCGCGGCCCCACGTCGGCCGTGCACATCACGGGCCCGGTGTTGACCAGCGTGACCAGGAAGGTGGGCCGGGCGTCGCCCGCGTAGATCTGCTCCTTGCCGCTCTGGAGGCTGAGCACCAGATCTTCCTCGACGCAGGGCTGGCCGGGCTCTCTCTGCCCCACGGTGGGGGTCGGCGTGGGGGTGGCCGTCGGAGTCGGCGACGGGCTGGCCGTGCCCAGAGCCAGCGTACGCAGCCCGGCGAGCAGCGGATCCGCGCTGGGCGTGGGGCTCGGTGACGACTGCGCGCTGGAACGGTCCGGTCCGCTGCCACCGCTCGAGCACGCCCACGCCACCACGGCCACCACGACGAGAACCGCCACCAGCACGCTCATCCGACGCCGCCAGTAGACGTCACCGCCGTCGCCGCGCATCGAATCCGGGTCCATCGGGTTCGCGCGGTGCTCCCCACCTGCTTCGTCAGGTGGAGGACCCCGCGCTCCCTCCCTTCCGATCTGGTCGGTTCCTGTGGTCGTTGCCTTGCTGGTCGTGAGAGTCCGGAGGTGGGTGTGCGCAGGTCGGTCGCTCACTTCCCCGTTGCGCCCCACCAGCGAGCGGGACGCCGCGCTCGAGCAGTGTGTGAGGGCTCGCCCTTCGCCGGGCCGCGGAAGCGGCTCAGCGGAAGGCCTCTCCCTTGCGGGAGCGGAGGAGTCACAACGCTCAGCATGGTAATTGTCCAGCCACGAAGAGTGACGACACGCCGAAGCCTGCGAACTCGACATACGCTTGACCGCGTGGTTGAGCCGAACCTCCTGCACGCCCCCGTTCTCGACTGGTACGCCGACAACGCCCGAGACCTCCCCTGGCGTGCTCCCGACGCGACG
This sequence comes from Nonomuraea deserti, assembly GCF_004348685.1. GTDB lineage: Bacteria > Actinomycetota > Actinomycetes > Streptosporangiales > Streptosporangiaceae > Nonomuraea > Nonomuraea deserti. The sequence goes on from NZ_SMKO01000075.1 coordinate 1,235, forward strand.
CCGTGGGGCGTGCTCGTCAGCGAGATCATGCTCCAGCAGACCCCGGTCGTCCGCGTCCTGCCCGTCTGGCACGAGTGGATGGCCCGCTGGCCGACTCCCAAGGCACTGGCCGCCGAGCAGCCCGGCGAAGCCGTACGCCATTGGGGCCGGCTCGGCTATCCGCGCAGGGCGCTGCGGCTCCACGCGTGCGCCAGGGCCGTCGCCGAGGAACACGGCGGCGAGGTGCCGTCCGACCACGCGACCCTGCTGTCCCTGCCCGGCATCGGCGAATACACCGCCGCCGCGGTCGCCAGCTTCGCGTACGGCGGCCGCCACGCCGTCCTCGACACCAACGTCCGCAGGGTGTTCGCGCGTGCGGTGCGCGCCGAGCAATATCCGCCCACGGCCACCTCCGCGGCCGAGCGGCGGTTGGCGGAGGCACTTCTGCCCGAGCTGGACGCGCCCCGCTGGGGCGTGGCGGTGATGGAGCTCGGCGCGCTGGTCTGCACGGCCCGCGCCCCGCGCTGCGCCGACTGCCCGATCACCGACCTGTGCGCGTGGCGGCTGGCCGGCAAGCCGCCGCACGCCGGCCCCGCGCGCAAGGGCCAGACGTACGCGGGCACCGACCGCCAGTGCCGCGGCCGCCTCCTCGCAGTGCTCAGGTCCGCTCACGGGCCGGTCCCCAAGGCGGCCCTCGACGCCGTGTGGGACGACGCGGTGCAGCGCGAGCGCGCCCTGGACGGCCTGGTCGCCGACGGCCTCGCCGAACCCCTCGACGACGGCACCTACCGCCTCCCCCACTCCTGACGCCCAGGCCCTGCTCGGGCACCGGCGCGCTGCTACCTGGCCCAGGGCGGGACGGTGCGTTCCGCGCCCTTGGGGGCCAGGTCGCAGGCGTCCGGCGCCGACACGCCGCCGGGGTTGTAGACGTGGGCGCCGGGAGGCGCGGCGACGATCGAGACGAACCCGCGCTCGGGGTCGGCGAGCATCTGCCTGCTCACGCCGGCGGGGAGCACCATGGTGTCCCCCGCGCCGACCTCGAACCGCTCGCCTCCGAGCTCGACGACGGCCGCGCCGTCTAGCCACGTCCACACCAGCTCGGCGTCGAACGCGTGCACCGGCCCCACCATGCCGGGCCGGGCGTCCACCCGCCACACGGCCTGCTCCGCCCCTCCCTGCGACGGCGAGGCGAGTGTGGTCATGACGCCGTTGGGCGTCTCGATCCTGCGGGATTCAGCGGACAGGACAATGGTCACGAGAATCACCCTCCTCAGACGATCCACGGCGGGACGCCGTAGTCGGCGCCGTTCTCGGCCAGGGCCCTGGCGCCCGCCGGGGCCGTCACGACGGCGGTGTAGCCGCTGCCGGGGTCGGCGAGCACGCGCCTCACGGTGTGCGCGGGGATGACGACGGTGTCGCCCGCCGCGACCTCGAACCGGTCACCGTCCAGTTCGACGACGGCTGCTCCGGCCGTCCAGCTCCACACCTGCTCGCTGTCGAAGTCATGCACGGGCCCGCGCGCGCCGGGCTTGGCATCCACCCGCCACAGGGCTCGCGAGGCCCCTCCCTGCGTCGGCGAGGCGAACGTCGTCATGACCCCTCCAGGGGTCTCCGACCGCCGCGCCTCGGCGTCACGAATGACAGTCACGTCCTGAAGCTCCTAATATAGGCAACTACGTTGTCCATATAGTCAATCAGGTTGTCTATCATGTCAAGCGACGCCCCCGGCTTCGAACTCCCGCTCCGCCTGCTGCTCGCCTTCAGGATGCTGATCGACGAGCTGCACGCCGAGCTGGCCCGCCAGGGCCACCCGGACCTGCGGCCCATGCACGGGTTCGTCATGCAGGCGATCGGCCCGCGCGGCACCACCGCCGTCGAGCTGGGCCGCATGCTCGGCGTCTCCAAACAGGCCGCGGGCAAGACCATCGACACCCTCGAACGCGTCGGCTACGTCGAACGCACCACGGACTCCCACGACACCCGGCGCAAGATCGCCCGGCTCACGCCGTACGGGATGGACGCGCTGAACCGCTCGGCTCGCATCTTCGACGACCTCCGCGCCCGGTGGGCGCACGAACTCGGCGAGGAACGGCTGCAGGCCCTCGAAGCCGACCTGCGGAAGGTCACCCCGGACGGCCTCTGGCGCCTCGACACCCCCGGCTGGTTCGGCTCCCTCTGACCGGCCCCTCCAGGCCGGACCATCCGAACGCGCCCGGACGAACCCCACCTGCCGGGGAAGACGTCGAGGAACGCCGGCCCGCGTTCGGGTGGGTGAGTGGTTGCGAGGCCCGGCAGGCCGGAAGTCGGGCCCGGACCTCGCTTCGTGACGCGGACCCCTCGATCAGGCCCGCCCCGCGACGCGGCGCGGCTTCCTAGGCGGCCAGTTGCAGGCCCAGGCTGGTGAGGTTCGTACGGGCCCAGGCCAGCTCGTCGGCGAGCAGCGACACCAGCGCCCCAGGCCCCTTGGCCCGCCCAGGCACCATCAGGTTGTGCGTCTCCACCTCGATGTGCGCGCTCCCGCTGACCGCCCCCGACAACATCGCCGTCAGCGTGTCGTGCAGCACGGCGCCCGTGCTGCTCGGCGTCTCCCCCGTGTGGCTGTGCACGTGCCCCAGCTTGACCACCGGCGCGCCGGCCTCGGCCAGCCCCTTGAGCGCCACACCGGGCTCCTCGGCTCCGCCGGCCAGGTGGCAGGCGTCCAGGCACACGCCCAGATGCTCGGAGTCGATGCCGCACACCCGCTCCAGCGCCTGCTCGGTCGTCTCCAGCACGCACCCGGGCCACGGCTCGAACCCGACTCTGATCGTCTTGCCGGTCACGCTGTAGATGCCGCGCAGCTCGCGCGCCAGCCGTTCGAGCCGGCGGGTGGCGATGGAGTGCAGGTCGGCGGGCCAGTCGCGGCGCCACCCGATCGGTATCGTCGAGATGCTGCCGAACCGTACGTCGTCGGGGAGCAGGAACGCCAAAATCTTGGCCAGCGCCATCGTGTAGCGGTAGCGCTCGGGCTTGGCCCAGTCGGGCCCGGGCACCTCCTGGTTGCGCCCGCCGGTGCCGTTGAGGCTCACGACCTCCAGGCCGCGCTCCTCCAGGGAGCGGCGCAGGCGTACGAGCTCGATGCGGTCGGCCGTGAGGTGGTCGGCGACGGCCGCCGACAACCACAGCCCGATGCCCATCCGCTCGACCCCCAGCCGCTTGCGCACGGGCACGGCGTAGCGGGTCAGGTGGGCGATCAGGTTCTCCAGGTCCTCAGCGGGGTGGACGCCTGCGTTGTAGGCGAGGTGAACGAGCGTTCCGTCATCGTGACGCAGGCGCATCGGTTCCTCCAGGCTTGCGTTGTGTCTTCCCGTCGCCCGCCTTGGACGTGCGAACCCTGTGAGCATGCCTGCCGACGGGTGGCGAGCGCGTCCGCCCTGAGTTGACTTCGTACTACTCCCGAGGGAGCAGTCACCGTCAAGGCGAAGCTCTACACAGTGTAGTACTACTTCGCGTGGCGAAACACCCGAACTCCTGAACGATTGCGCAACGACCGCACCCGGCCGAGGTCACGGGACCTTAGGGGGTACGTCATGCTAGATGCGCGGTCTGTCACGCCGGGCCGGATTGACGATCTCGAGACCATTCGCAAGGGCCGGCAGGGCCACCGCCGCACGGTTCATCATGCCGCTGAGCGGCAACCACACCGACCACGGCATCGGTGACCGGGGCCGCCCGGGCAAGCTCTCAGACAGCGCCTCAGCGCCGAGACGGGCGCACACGCGAAAGCCCCCGCGTGGACGACGCTCCACGCGGGGGCTTTCGGAGAACCGGACGTCAGCGCTGGATCGGCGCTGCGATCGCGGCGGCCGAGTCGGGCACCTTCGCGGCGGACTCGCCCTTGAAGACGAACTTGGCGTCGTCGCCCTCGCCTTCGATGGTCACCTTGACGACCTGCCCCGGACGGAGCTCGCCGTAAAGGATCTTCTCCGACAAGGAGTCTTCCAGCTCGCGCTGGATCGTACGCCGCAGCGGACGGGCGCCCATGACCGGGTCGTAGCCGCGGTCGGCCAGCAACTGCTTGGCCTCGGGCGAGACGTCGAGCCCCATGTCGCGGTCCTTCAGCCTGGCGTCGACCTGGTTGAGCATCAGATCGACGATCTTGATGATCTCGGCCGGCGTCAGCTGGTGGAAGACCACGATGTCGTCGACGCGGTTGAGGAACTCGGGCCGGAAGTGCTGCTTGAGCTCTTCCTGCACCTTGCTCTTCATCCGGTCGTAGTTGGAGTCGGCGTCGTTGGACTTCGCGAACCCGACCCCGATGCCCTTGGAGATGTCACGGGTGCCGAGGTTGGTGGTCATGATGATGACCGTGTTCTTGAAGTCGACCACGCGGCCCTGGGCGTCGGTCAGGCGACCGTCTTCCAGGATCTGCAGCAGCGAGTTGAAGATGTCGGGGTGGGCCTTCTCGATCTCGTCGAACAGGACCACGGAGAACGGCTTGCGCCGCACCTTCTCGGTGAGCTGGCCGCCCTCTTCGTAGCCGACGTAGCCGGGAGGCGAGCCGAAGAGCCTGGAGACGGTGTGCTTCTCCATGAACTCGGACATGTCCAGGCTGATCAGAGCGTCTTCGTCGCCGAAGAGGAACTCCGCCAGAGCCTTGGACAGCTCGGTCTTACCGACACCCGAGGGGCCGGCGAAGATGAACGAGCCGCCGGGACGCCGCGGGTCCTTCAGGCCGGCGCGGGTGCGCCGGATGGAGCGCGACAGGCCCTTGATGGCGTCGTCCTGGCCGATGATCCGCTTGTGGAGCTCGTCCTCCATGCGGAGCAGGCGCTGCGACTCCTCCTCGGTCAGCTTGAAGACCGGGATGCCGGTGGCGGTCGCCAGGACCTCGGCGATGAGCTCCTGGGTGACCTCGGCCACGACGTCCATGTCGCCGGCCTTCCACTCCTTCTCCCGCCGCTCGCGCTTGAGCTGGAGCTGCTTCTCCTGGTCACGGAGGGCAGCGGCCTTCTCGAAGTCCTGCGCGTCGATCGCGGACTCCTTGTCGCGGCGGACGTTGGCGATCTTCTCGTCGTATTCGCGGAGGTCCGGCGGCGCGGTCATCCTGCGGATGCGCATCCTGGAGCCGGCCTCGTCGATGAGGTCGATCGCCTTGTCGGGAAGGTAGCGGTCGCTGATGTAGCGGTCGGCCAGCTGCGCGGCGGCCACCAGCGCGTCGTCGGTGATGGACACGCGGTGGTGCGCCTCGTAGCGGTCGCGCAGACCCTTGAGGATCTCGATCGTGTGGCTGAGCGAGGGCTCGGCCACCTGGATCGGCTGGAAGCGCCGCTCCAGCGCCGCGTCCTTCTCCAAGTATTTGCGGTACTCGTCGAGCGTGGTCGCGCCGATCGTCTGCAGCTCGCCGCGGGCCAGCATGGGCTTGAGGATGCTGGCGGCGTCGATCGCGCCCTCGGCGGCGCCCGCACCCACGAGCGTGTGCAGCTCGTCGATGAACAGGATGATGTCGCCGCGGGTGCGGATCTCCTTGAGCACCTTCTTCAGGCGCTCTTCGAAGTCACCGCGGTAGCGGGAGCCGGCGACCAGGGCGCCGAGGTCAAGCGTGTAGAGCTGCTTGTCCTTCAGCGTCTCGGGCACCTCGCCCCTGACGATCTTCTGCGACAGGCCCTCGACGACGGCGGTCTTGCCGACGCCGGGCTCGCCGATGAGAACGGGGTTGTTCTTGGTCCTCCTGGAGAGGACCTGCATGACCCGCTCGATCTCCTTCTCGCGGCCGATGACCGGATCCAGCTTGCCCTCGCGGGCCGCCTGGGTCAGGTTGCGGCCGAACTGGTCGAGCACCAGGGAGGTCGACGGGGCCGACTCCTGCGGGCCACCCGCGGCGGCCGGCTCCTTGCCCTGGTAGCCGTGGAGCAACTGGATGACCTGCTGCCTGACACGGTTGAGATCAGCTCCAAGCTTGACCAGCACCTGGGCGGCCACACCCTCACCCTCACGGATGAGTCCGAGCAGGATGTGCTCGGTGCCGATGTAGTTGTGACCCAGTTGCAAAGCCTCACGGAGCGACAGCTCGAGGACCTTCTTGGCCCGCGGGGTGAACGGAATGTGCCCCGACGGAGCCGACTGGCCCTGGCCGATGATCTCCTCGACCTGCTGGCGCACACCCTCAAGGCTGATGCCGAGGCTCTCCAGAGCCTTGGCGGCTACGCCCTCACCTTCGTGGATCAAACCAAGAAGAATGTGCTCAGTGCCGATGTAGTTGTGGTTGAGCATCCTGGCCTCTTCTTGGGCCAGGACGACAACACGCCTCGCTCGGTCGGTGAACCTCTCGAACATCTCGTCGCTCCTCACAGAGCGGTCAGTCAGGCCGGTAAATCCGGTCCCGTCATCCCGCATGCTAGCCCTGGCTCGGCGAACCGTGCCCACTGCCGCTGACACGCTCTATAGCAGACACGTTCCCCGGGAGCAGGGCGTTCACCCTCCATCCAACTACCGTTCGGGGGTGACGTGTTCCCGATACGCCGCAAGCGAACGATGTTTAGGACGCTTCACGGAAGCGGCTGAAATGTGCCGCCGCACCGTATCCGGATCACCACGATCGGCCATCGAACGTCAGGGGCGAAGCCGACCGGGGCGCCACTTCACCTGCGCATCTCAGATGCCGCGTACGTATCTGTTACGCAATCATCCTATGTCCCGACGCAATGCTTGGCCAACCGCCCGTGCTACGCCCTCAGCACAACGGGGCACGCGCCGCGCACCGCACACAGAGTAATACGTCTTCCGGTCAGCTCGGTTACCGATCTCATCTCGCATCATGAGACACTGCACCGCGACGCACATGCCATTCGCGCGCATCCACGCCGTCGCGGTCCGGCGGCATTCCGCGCGCCCACCACAGTTCGTGATGGCCCGGCATTGTGCGCACATGCTCGCGGAAGCGGATTGTGCGAGGCGTGCTCATGCTCGCGGGTTATGCCCCGGGCATGAGCGCTCCGCGCATCTCCGCGAAGTGGGTTATGGCCGGGGGCCACGCAACGTGTACGGCGGCGTTTTGCGCGGATGCCCACACCTCCGTGCCATACGGGGTTTCCGGCGCCGGGCGCGAGTCGAGATCGCGGTTAAGGCTACAGCGCGTGAAGATCGCCGCCGGCCTTTAGGCGCCCGGATTTCCGTCATGGCGCGTTCCATGAGCGCGGCGCTTGTCCGTGACGGTAGGCGAATGACGCGGCCCCGCGGGCAATCCGGGCGCCTCGCGGCGAGAAGCGTACGTTGAATGGGGTATGGCCACGCGGCGCATTCGGACACGCCGGGCGCGGTGCCATCACATATGCGAGCGTCCCATCGCGGAAACGGCGCCGAGAGCCAGACCGAACACGCGACCAAAACGCCCGCATATGGACGGGTCAGTCGATCATCATCCGGGCCGTCCCGCCATTCAGCACGGCCCGGACACGATCATGCGCTTATGGCGGTCGCCGGGGTCCTAGGCGAACGGCATAAGCGCATGGTCGAGCAGCGGGCTCTCCTAGTGAGCCTGCTCGTACTTCTCGACGACGGTGGAGGCGATGCGGCCTCGCTCGCTGACGGGCAGGCCGTGGGCCTTGGCCCACTGCCGGATCTCCGAGCTCTTCTCGCGGCTCATCGCGCGGTTGCCGCCGCGGCCACGCCGACGCGTGGTGACGGCACCGGCCCTGCGCGCGTGCTGCACGAAAGGCGTGAGCGCGTCCCTCAGCTTCTTCGCGTTAAGGTCGCTGAGGTCAATCTCATAGGAGGAGCCGTCAATAGCGAAGCTGACCGTCTCATTGGCCTCGCCCCCATCGAGGTCATCGATGAGAATCTCCTGGATCTGCTTGGCCATCTACGCAATCCTTTCGCGGAGCATTGTTTCATTCGCCAGCCCAAACATATACCCGGAAAGGCGTGGAGACAATTCAGCGCTACGGGGATTCGGCTGACTAGCCGATCAGTTCTGGCCCTCGGCCTGATCCTCACGGTTTCGCCGGTCGCCAAGGGCCTCCGACCGGACCAACTTCACGACGCCAAAGATGAAGGCGCCGCCCACCACCACCGGGGGGATGAGCGCTGACAATACGTCTGTAAGGGCTTCCATTCGTCCTCGCCTCCACGGCTGACGGGGTTTCGGGGCGCATTAAGCGCGCGGAGCGCCTCCTGGAGGAGCGCTGCGGCCCCTCTCGTGGTGCACAAGGCGACAACCGCCCGCACCCGACCATAGCGGCACACAGATGCCCTACGTGTCGCAGGGACACCAACATCGGGCAACCCGGACGCCCCATAGCCTAATGCCAGTCTCTCCAGGCTCCTTACCGGATCATGCGAAAATTTTGCGAAAAGACATCCGTGCAGGTGCGGATGCCTCAGCGAAGATCTTTAACCACGCGCGTTCCGGCCAGTCTGTCATGCGGACCGCGCTCCAGCGGCTTGTCGATCAGGATGAGCATACCGACACCGAACAGCAGCATTCCCGCCACCAGATTGGCCACCGGAATGCCCATGAGCATGACAGGGCCCGGATAGACCAGGGAGCGTTTGAGCAGAGCACGGGCCGGAACACCTCGCGGGGCCAGGCGGATCCGCATGATCGCCTTGCCGAACGTACGCCCGTGCCGCCAATGCGCCCACCAGTCGTAGCCCGCATAACCCAGCCCGGCGGCCGCCCACGCGAGCACTCCAGGCAGCCGGCCACCGAACACGTCCATCATGCCGACAGTCCGGAAGACAGCCCATAGCGCAATGAACAGAATGTAATAAACGATGCCGAAGACGAGCGCTTCAATGAGCCGGGCGGCCAGCCGTTCCCACCATTCCGCGGGCACCGCGTCCGCCCACGGCGACGTCCCGGCCATAACCCTCACCTCGCGACATCGACGGCTCAGAGGCCTACATTCCGCACCTACCCTCACATACAAAACAGAGGCCGACGGGAAGCCGGCCCCTGTTTCGCGGTTCTGCCGATTACTTGATCTTGACCACCACGGTGTTCGCGAACTTGTCCGCGAACGTCTGCTGCAGCGGCTTGTCCCAGAGCATCGAAGCGCCGTTCAGGCCGCAGACGAGGCCCGCCAGCATGGTGCCGAACGGCAGGAAATAGAGGATGTAGGCGCCCCAGGTGACGCCGGCCCGCTTGATGGCGGCGTCGCCGGGCAGGCCGCCGGGGGGCATCATCTGACCCACCGGCACGACCTTGATCCCCATGATCATCTTGCCGATCGTCTGACCCTTCATCTTGTGCATGAGGAAGTCGTAACCGACGTAGACGGCGGTGAGGACGATGGCCAGCACGATGTTGAGCGCGAACGAGCCGAACATCCCCGAGGTGGCGCCGCTGGTCGAGTCGTAGGTGACCAGGAACAACGTCGTGAACAGCAGGGACACCACGAACATCACGACGCCGAACAGGACACCGTCGACGAGCCGCGCCACCAGACGCTGCCACCACTCCGCCAGCGGGGCGGGGGCCCCGGGCGGCTGCACGCCGACCGGGCCGTAGCCCGGCTGGCCGTAGGGAGCCTGGCCGTAACCGGCCTGCTGCGGCTGCCCGTAGGCCTGGCCGTACTGCTGGTCGCCGTACTGCTGGCCGTAGCCGGGCTGGGCGTAACCGGGCTGCTGGGGCTGCCCGTAGCCCTGCTGGCCGTACTGCTGCTGGCCGTAGCCCTGCTGGGACTGCGGCTGCTGACCGTACTGCTGGTCGTACTGCTGACCCGACTGCGGCTGCTGACCGTACTGCTGGTCGTACTGCTGACCCGACTGCGGCTGCTGACCGTATTGCTGCTGGTCGTACTGCTGGCCCGACTGCGGCTGCTGACCGTATTGCTGCTGGTCGTACTGCTGGCCCGACTGCGGCTGCTGGCCGTAGCCCTGCTGCTGACCGTACTGCTGGTCGTACTGCTGGCCGGACTGTTGCTGCTGCCCATAGCCCTGCTGCTGGCCGTAGCCGGGCTGGGACTGGGGCTGCTGGCCGTAGCCCTGCTGCTGACCGTACTGCTGGTCGTACTGTTGCTGCTGCCCGTAGCCCTGCTGCTGGCCGTAGCCAGGCTGGGACTGCGGCTGCTGACCGTACTGCTGGTCGTACTGCTGGCCCGGCTGGGGTTGTTGCCCGTAGCCCTGCTGCTGGCCGTAGTCGGGCTGGGACTGGGGCTGCTGGCCGTACTGGGGTTGCTGGCCGTAGCCCTGCTGCTGGCCGTATTGAGGTTGCTGGCCGTAGCCCTGCTGCTGACCGTACTGGGGTTGCTGGCCGTAGCCCTGCTGCTGACCATGGGGGGGCTGTTGCCCGTAGGCGTCGTCCGCCCGGTAGCCGACCACAGTGACGTCGGGGTCGGGCTCGCCGGGGTGGCGGCCCGGAGCCTGCTGGCCGTAGTGGGGAGGCGCAGCGTTCTCGCCGGATTCGTCCTGTGGGTACGGCGGCTGTCCGGTGCTCACCGTGTCACCTCGCTTCGAGTGCGCGCGTGGCACGTGTCAGGACACATGCCTGTGCTGCCCAACGTATCGACATAGGTATCAACAATCACCTTTCCATGTGGTCAAGGTCCGCGTCACCCGACGTCAGATGGAGCAGCATGCGGGTGTTGCCCAGGGTGTTCGGCTTGACGTGTTCCAGGTCGAGGAACTCCGCTACACCCTCGTCGTACGAGGCCAGCAGCTCGGCGTAGACCTCGGGGGAGACGGGCGTGCCCTGGATGCGGCGAAAACCATGCCTCGCGAAGAAGTCGACCTCAAAAGTAAGACAGAATACACGCTGCAGACCAAGATCTTTGGCCTGCTGGATCAGCGCTGAGACGATCCGGTGGCCGACTCCCATGCCGCGGCATTCGGGATCGACCGCCACCGTGCGGACCTCTGCGAGGTCCTCCCAGAGCACGTGGAGCGCGCCACAGCCGACGACCTGCCCGCCACGCTCGGCCACCCAGAACTCCTGTACGTCTTCGTACAGGGTCACCGTGGCCTTTTTCAGGAGCCGCGGGCCCGCGCCCGCATAGGCGTCGACCAGGCGCCTGACCCCCCGCACGTCAGGCGTGCGCGCACGCCGGACCACCACCGCGGTCTCGGGCACAGTCAGTTCGGCCACCTGCTCCATGGCTCTCCAGAGTACAGATGTCATTACGGCTCGGACCTAACTCACATGTCTCCGCCCATCCTGTTACATCTCGTGGCCGGGCGAGCACGACGTCGCACCGGGCAATCGTTCGGGAGGAAGCACCACATACAGTCGCTACTGCACGACTGGCACCGAGATCACCTTGTGACCCTTCAGTTGTGAAACCTCTACAGAGTTGGCAGTTCTGGTTGAGCAGGAACCCGGAGTGCATTAGTGTCCAGCGACGATGTTCCCCGCGTGTCGCGCGCGGGGAGACACGCTCAATTCCTCAGGGAAGCCGGGGACCCGCCGGTGGCGACCGCCATCACGGGGTGAATCCGAGTTTTTCGGTAGGGCTGCTCCGGCCCGAACCCGTCAGCTAACCCGGTAGGCGTCTATGAGAGGAGCCTGGTTGGTGAAGCGCACGCTCAACCGTGGGAGGCAGTCGGCGGGCAAGCACGCCCGCCCTCCGGAACGCGCCCCGTTGCGCCACCGCCTCGGTGTGGCGAGTTTCACAATCGCCGCGCTGCTGCTCGCGGTTCCCACCGGCCCGGCGTCCGCCGACCCCAAGCCCTCGCTCAAAGACCTCGCCGCGCGGGTCGAGAAGATGCACACCGAGATCGAGACGCTGACCGAGCAGTACAACGGGCAGCGGGAGAAGCTGAAGACGGCCAAGAAGGCCGCCGAGGCCGCGCAGAAGACGCTGGCGGCCAGCGAGACGGACCTGGCGGCCAAGCGCGCCAAGGCCGTCCTGCTCGCCCAGAACGCCTACATCACGGGCGGGCTGAGCCGGGCGCTGGCGTTCACCTCCTCAGAGAATCCCGACGACTTCCTCGACCGCGCCGCGACCACGTTCGCGATCGAGCAGCGACAGGGCGAGGAGCTCGACCAGCTCACCAGGGCCAGGAAGGCCGCCGAGCGCGCCAGGGCGGGCGCCAAGTCGCGCATCAGCGAGGTCGAGAAGATCGTCAAGGACCTCGACGCCAAGCGCGGCAAGATCAGCAAGCTGGTCGCCAAGGTCGAGAGCAACCTGTTCAAGCGGGCGCTGGGCGAGGCCGGCCGTCCCGGCACCCGCGCCACACGCGTCAACCTGCCGATCGCCGGCAGCGGCAAGGCCGCGCAGGCGGCACGGTGGGCGCTCACGCAGCAGCTCAAGCCGTACGTCTGGGGGGCCGAGGGCCCCGGCTCCTACGACTGCTCCGGCCTGGTGATGGCGGCCTACCAGCGGGTGGGCATCTCGCTGCCGCACTACACGGGCAACCAGTGGACCGCCGGACGGCACATCTCACGCGACGAGATGCGTCCGGGCGACCTGGTGTTCTTCTACAGCGACCTGCACCACGTGGGCATCTATCTGGGCGGCGGCATGATGGTGCACGCCCCTCAGACGGGTGACGTGGTGCGGATCGCGTCGATCGAGCGGCGGCCGTTCGCGGGCGCGGTGCGCATCGCCGACTGAAGCCCTGGACCCGGGTGACGGGCCCGGCGATGGGCCCGGCGATGGGGTCCGGCGATGGGCAGCGATGGGCGCGCTAGATCAGCTGGCGGCGTGCCGCCCACGCCACGGCCTCGATCGCGGTGGCGACGCCGATGCGGTCGCAGATGCCGCGCAGCCTCCGGCGTACGGTGCGGCCGCTGATGTCCAGTCGCCTGCCTACCCGATCGACCGTGACTCCTCTGGCGAGTTCCGCCAGTAACGCCAGATCCGCATGGCTCAGCTCAACGCCTTCAGTGAGCACATCCATCGGGAGCCCTCCCCCCCAACAGCAGGCCTGGACCCTCTTAGCCGGGCCACAGCCGCTCCTCGCAGACGGTAAACGCATCGTGGAAAGGTCGTCAAGCATGACCATCGCCGCACTTGACCAGCGCTATTGACATGATCCGCCGTAGGTGACCGGGTCTCGTACGCCGGCGGACTTCGCCGCGCGACGGACGAGCCGCGCGCCCTTCCGGTCGAGCCCGCTCTGGCGCCGATCGCTCCGGCCGGCGTCCCGGTTTTTGATCCCTCCGCGCGCGATTTACTGCATGATCCATACGTACGGCGGGCACGCGCAGCCGCTCTTCACCACGGGCGGCGGCACGCGGCGAGCCAGGAGTGGCTTTATTTCCGGACCTGGGCGAGCGGCACCGTCACGGTGGGCACGGCGCTGCCGAACGTCCCCCGGAGAACTCCGAACACTGGCGCGCCACTCGCCCGCGGTCTTGACCCGAAGCTGACAAGCCCGGCCCCGATCCCCGTGCAGGACGGCCGATCGTCCGTCACCGCTCTCACGGCACGGCCAAGAGCCCGCCGGGCTCACCCGCTCGCGCGGGCTCCCGCCGCAGCCGGTGCGGCGGGAGGCCACGTGGCCTCAGTGGGTGGGCTTGACCAGCGGGAACAGGATGGTCTCGCGGATGTTCCTGCCGGTGAAGGCCATGATCATCCGGTCGATGCCGGCGCCCATGCCGCCCGTCGGCGGCATCGCGTATTCGAGCGACTGCAGGAAGTCCTCGTCGAGCTGCATGGCCTCAAGGTCGCCGCCCGCGGCCAGCAAGGACTGCTCGACCAGGCGGCGGCGCTGCTCGATGGGGTCGTTGAGCTCGGAGTAGCCCGTGCCCAGCTCGGTGCCGAACCCGATGAGGTCCCACTTCTCCGTCACCAGCGGGTCGTCGCGGTGCTGCCGGGCCAGCGGCGAGGTCTCCAGCGGGTAGTCCATGACGAACGTGGGCTGGATGATCGTGTGCTCGACGAGCGCCTCGAAGAGCTCCTGCACGAGCTTGCCCGCGCCCCACTTCGGGTCCCAGGGGATCTCGCGCCGGTCGGCGATCTTACGCACCTCTTCGAGCGAGGTGGAGGTCGTGATCTGCTCGCCGACGGCCTCGGACACCGCGCCGTAGAGGGTGATGCGCGGCCACTCGGGGATGCCCAGGTCGACCTCGACACCGTCGTGCACGACCACCGAGGTGTCCAGGGCGGCCACGACGGCCTTCTGGTACATCCGCTGCGTCAGGTCGGCGATGCCGTTGTAGTCGAGGTAGGTGCCGTAGGCCTCGACCATGGTGAACTCGGGGTTGTGCGTCGAGTCGGCGCCCTCGTTGCGGAAGTTGCGGTTGATCTCGAAGACCTTCTCGATGCCGCCGACCACGAGCCGCTTGAGGTAGAGCTCGATCGCGATGCGGAGATAGAGCTCCATGTCATAGGCGTTGATGTGGGTCTTGAACGGGCGGGCCGTGGCGCCGCCGTGGATCGGCTGCAACATCGGCGTCTCGACCTCGAGGTAGCCCTCCTCGTGCCAGAAGTCGCGCACCGCGCGCACCGTGGCGCTGCGGACCCTGGCCATCTTCCTCGACTCGTCGTTGACGATCAGGTCGACGTAGCGCTGGCGGACCCGCGCCTCCGGGTCGGTGAGGCCGACGTGCTTCTCCGGCAGCGGGCGCAGGCACTTGCTGGTGATCTGCCAGCTGTCGGCCAGGACGGACAGCTCGCCCCTGCGCGAGGTGATGACCTCGCCGGTCACGCCCACGTGGTCGCCCAGGTCGACGTCGTGCTTCCAGCGGGCCAGCGACTCCTCGCCCACCTTGTCGAGCGAGATCATGACCTGCAGGTCGGCGCCGCCGTCGCGGAGCGTGGCGAAGCAGAGCTTGCCCCCCACGCGGTTGAGCATGACGCGCCCCGCGACCGAGACCGTGTCGCCGGTGGCGGTGTCGGGCTCCAGGCCCTGGTATTTCTCCCTGACCTCGGCATTGGTGGCCGTACGTGGGAAAGTCACCGGGTAAGGGTCGACGCCCTCGCTGCGAAGGCGGTCGAGCTTCTCCCTCCGGATGCGCATCTGCTCGGGAAGTTCGTCGCTCACAACAACAAAGGGTAGGGGATCCGGCGAACCGCAGTGACTCGTCCAGGTCTCACGCCACGTTGCGGTGGTAGATCAGCCGCAGCCCGATGAGGGTCAGCCACGGCTCGTGCACGTCGATCGAGCGCGACTCGCCCACGACCAGCCCCGCGTGCCCGCCGGTGGCCACGACCGTCACCTCGTCGGGGTCGTCGGCCAGCTCCGCGGCGATGCGCTCGACGATGCCGTCGACCTGGCCGGCGAAGCCGTAGATGATGCCCGCCTGCAGGGCCTCGACCGTGTTCTTCGCGATCACCGAGCGGGGGCGTACGAGCTCGACCTTGTGCAGCTGCGCCCCGGCGGCGGCCAGCGCGTCGACCGAGATCTCGATGCCGGGCGCGGTGACCGCGCCGACGTATTCGCCCTTGGCCGACACCGCGTCGAACGAGGTCGCGGTGCCGAAGTCGACGATCACGCACGGGCCGCCGTACTGGTCGATGGCCGCCAGCGCGTTGACGATGCGGTCGCTGCCGACCTCCTTGGGGTTGTCCATGCGTACGGGGACGCCGGTGCGGATGCCCGGCTCCACGATCACCGCGGTCACGTCGCCGTAGTAGCGGCGGCACATCTCGCGCATCTCGTTGAGCACGCTCGGCACGGTGGAGCAGATGGCGATGCCGTCGATGTCGGCCCCTTTGAGCAGCGGCGACTGTGTCAGCAGGCCCTGCAGCACGACCGCGATCTCGTCGGCGGTGCGGCGGGCGTCGGTCGCCAGCCGCCAGTGCTCGATGACGTCCTCGCCCTCGAACAGCCCCAGCACCGTGTGCGTGTTGCCGACGTCGATCGTGAGCAGCATCAATTACCCCCGCAGATCCAGTGCGATGTCCAGGGCCGGCGCCGAGTGCGTAAGCGCTCCCACCGCAAGGTAGTCCACGCCAGTGTCGGCCACATCACGAGCCGATTCCAAGGTCAATCCCCCGCTGGCTTCAAGGGCAACCCTGTTTCCCACCCGCTTCTTCACGATTTGTACGGCACGCGCGGTGTCCTCGATCGTGAAGTTGTCCAGCAGGATCTCCTCGGCGCCCTCGTCGAGCACGGCCTCCAGCTGGTCCAGCCGGTCGACCTCCACCTCGATCGGCAGGTCGGGATAGCGCTCTCGCACCGCCCTGAACGCCTCGGCCACGCCTCCCGCCGCCACCACGTGGTTGTCCTTGATCAGGGCCGCGTCCGACAGCGACATCCGGTGGTTCACGCCGCCGCCGCAGCGCACGGCGTACTTCTCCAGCGCCCGCAGCCCCGGCAGCGTCTTGCGGCTGTCGCGCACGCGCGCCGCCGTGCCGCTGATCGCCTCGACCCACCTGCCGGTCAGCGTGGCCACCCCGGACAGGTGCGTGAGCAGGTTGAGCGCGGTACGCTCGGCCGTCAGCAGCGCCCTGACCGGCCCTTCGACGGTCATCAGCACGTCGCCCGCCCTGACCCGCTCGCCGTCCTTGGCCCTGCGCTCCGAACGGGCCGCCCCCAGCCGGACGAACACCGCCTCGGCCACGGCCAGCCCGGCGACGATGCCGTCCTTGCGGGCCACCACGTCGGCGACCGCGCGCCGGTCGGCCGGGATGGTCGCCAGGCTCGTCACGTCACCCTCCTCCCGCAGGTCCTCCTCCAGCGCCCGGTCGATCAGCGCGGCCACGCCGGCCGGATCGAGCCCGGCCGCGGCCAGCTCCCGTGCCGCGGCCTCCCTGTCATCGAGCCGCCGTGAACTCGCGTCCCCATGAGGCGTGTACGTCATACGCGGGCCCTCCTCCGTCAGGGTCACGTCCAGGTGACCCAGCCATTCGTCGTCGTCGCGGGTGTCGTGGTCCTCGCGCCAGTGTGAGCCGCGGGTCTCGAGCCTGGCCGTCGCCACGCCGGTGAGCACGGTGGCGACGGTGAGCAGGTTGGTGGCCTCCCAGGACTCGGTGCACGCGGGCACCGCGACGGGCGTCCAGCGGGCGTCCCGCAGCGCCTTCGCCGTGACGAGCAGCGACTCGCGGCTGCGCAGGACGCTCGCCCCCATGCTCATGTGGCCCTGGATCCTGGGACGGGCCCGCGGGTCCACCAGCCCGGGCGCCGCCTCTCCGTCCACCGGGTCGCCCGGCTCGGGGCGTACGCGGTGGATGTCCTCGGCGATGCGCTCGGCGAAGACGAGACCTTCGAGCAGGGAGTTGGAGGCGAGCCGGTTCGCGCCGTGCACGCCCGTGCAGGCCACCTCGCCGCACGCGTACAGGCCCTCGATGGAGGTGCGGCCGCGCAGGTCCGTACGTACGCCGCCGCTGGCGTAGTGGGCGGCGGGAGCGACGGGGATCAGCTCGGCGGCCGGGTCGATGCCGTGCTCGCGGCAGACGGCGTAGATCGTGGGGAAGCGGGTCTCCCACGTGTCGCGGCCGAAGTGACGGCCGTCGAGGTAGACGTGCTCGCGCCCGGTCTCGCGCATCCTGCGCATGATCGCCTTGGCCACGACGTCGCGCGGCGCCAGGTCGGCCAGCTCGTGCTCGCCGCGCATGAACCGTTCCCCCTCGTGGTCGACCAGGAACGCGCCCTCGCCCCTGACCGCCTCGGAGATCAGCGGCTGCTGCCCGGTCGATGCGGGGCCGAGCCACAGGACGGTCGGGTGGAACTGCACGAACTCGAGGTCGCGCACCACGGCCCCGGCCCGCAGCGCCAGCGCCACCCCGTCGCCGGTGGAGACGGCGGGGTTGGTCGTGGCGGCGTAGACCTGGCCCATGCCGCCGGTGGCCAGCACCACGGCCCTGGCCCGCACCGCGCCCACCCCGTCGCGCGCGCCCTCGCCCATGACGTGCAGCGTCACGCCCCTGGCCCGGCCCTCGGCGTCCTGGAGCAGGTCGAGCACCAGAGCGTGCTCGATCACCTCGATCGACCCCGCGCGGACCGCCTCGACGAGCGCCCGCTGCACTTCCGCGCCCGTGGCGTCGCCACCCGCGTGCACGATCCGCCGCCGGCGGTGGCCGCCCTCCCTGGTGAGCTGGAGCTCGCCGTCGGAGGTCCGGTCGAACCGCGCGCCGCGGGCCATGAGCCGCCGCAACGCGCCCGGTCCCTCCGTCACCAGCGTGCGCACGGCCGCCGCGTCGCACAACCCCACCCCGGCGAGCAACGTGTCGCTCAGGTGCTCGCCGGGAGTGTCCTGCGGGTCGAGCACGGCTGCGATGCCGCCCTGGGCCCACCGGGTCGAGCCGGCCGACAACACGTCCTTGGTCACGACCAGGACCTTGGCCGCCGGATCCAGCTCGGCGTGGCGCAGGGCCGCGGTCAACCCCGCGATGCCCGAGCCCACGACGACCACGTCGGCCTCGACGGTCCAGCCAGGCGCAGGGGCGGTCAGACGCAGGGGAATCGCCGGTGCACTCATGGGGGTCTCCTCACTGGGACGATCTCGTCAACATGACGATAACCCCTCGCTCCTGATGAGCTCGCCCCGGGGTGCCCGGAGGCTCAGACGCGGTTCAACGTCACGCTGACGTTGTCGATCAGGCGCGTCGTCCCGACCCTGGCGGCCACCGCGAGCACGGCCATGCCCTCGTACGTGTCGTCCACCTCGGCGAAGGTGGCCGGATCGGCGAGGACCAGGTAGTCGACATCGAGTCCGGGCCCCGCCGTGTCGAGCACCTCCCGCGCCGCCGCGCGGATCCCGGACGGCGTGAGCTCGGCCGCGCCCGCCCGCAGCGCTCGTGAGAGCGCCAGCGCCACCCGCCGGTCGTCGTCGGACAGGAACCGGTTGCGGCTGGACAGGGCCAGGCCGTCGGGCTCGCGCACGGTGGGCACGTCGAGGATCTCGATCGGCAGGTCGAGATCGGCGACCATGCGGCGGATGAGGGCGAGTTGCTGGGCGTCCTTCTGCCCGAACACCGCCCGGTCGGGCAGGACCACGTTGAACAGCTTGAGCACCACGGTGAGCACCCCGTCGAAGTGACCGGGCCGGGCCGCGCCCTCGACGATCGCGCCCATCCGGCCGGCGGAGACGCTCACCTGGCGGTCGGGCGGGTACATGTCCTCGATGGCCGGGTGGAACACGACATCGACACCCTCGGCACGGCACGCGTCGAGATCCGCCTCGAATGTACGGGGATAACGCGAAAAATCCTCATCAGGGGAAAATTGCAGAGGATTGACGAAGATGCTGACCACGACATGATCAGCGCGAGCGCGGGCCTGCCTGATCAGCGCCCTGTGCCCCTCGTGCAGCGCGCCCATGGTCGGCACCAGAGCCACCTCGCCACCACCACGCGCCTTGACCAGATCTTCCCGGTTCCTGGCGACGATCAGCTCCATGATGCCCCTTCCCTGTTCATGGCCTCCACTCCGTGAAGGCGGACTCGGTCACCCTTGATGCCGCCACCTTCCCCCGCTCTGGTCGCTACGCTCCCGCCACTCCTCCAGGCGACGGCAGCTCCCTCGTGCCCATGGCCTCCACTCCGTGAAGGCGGACTCGGTCACCCTTGATGCCGCCACCTTCCCCCGCTCTGGTCGCTACGCTCCCGCCACTCCTCCAGGCGACGGCAGCTCCCTCGTGGGTCAAGTCCATATATTGCCCCCCAGCGCGTCGAGCAGCCGCTCCGCCTCCTCGGGTTTGAGCAGTCCTGCGGCGAGGGCCCGGTCGGCCGTGAGCCTGGCCAGCGCGATGTAGGCGTCGGCCGCCTCCGGAGCGGCCAGGATCAGCGCGTCGACGTGCTTGCGCACGGTGCCGGCGTCGCCGCGCACCACAGGGCCGGTGAGCCCGGCGATGCCGAGCCGCAGCACGTTGTCGAGCGCGGCGCCGAGCAGCGGCCCCAGCATCCGGCCGGGGTGGTCGACGCCGATGCGTACGAGCAGGTCGGACGACTCGGCGATGAGCGTGACCATGTGGTTGGCTGCTCCCGCCAGCGCCGCGTGGTAGAGCGGGCGGTCGGCGTCGGCGATCCAGACCGGCTCGCCGCCCATCTCGATCACCAGGGCCTCGGCGATGGGACGCAGCACGTCGGGCGCGGTCACGCCGTAGGAGATGCCGGTGAGCTTGTTGAGGTCGTCGTCGCGGCCGGTGAACGTCATCACCGGGTGCAGCGCGAGCGGCAGCGCGCCGGCCTCGGCCGCCGGGTCGAGCACCGACAGCCCGTACGCCCCGCTGGTGTGCACCAGCAGTTTGCCGTGCAGGTCGGCTCCCGTGGACGCCAGCCCGTTGACCAGGTCGGGCAGCGCGTCGTCCGGCACGGTGAGCAGGATCAGCTGGGCCGCCGCCACGACCTCGTCGGGCCGGGTCGGCGTGACGCCGAGCCGGTCGGCGGCCCACCGTTGCGAGGCGTCGGACACCCCGCTGGCGGCCACCACCCGGTGACCCGCCTGCGCCAGCGCGGCCCCGAGGGCCGAGCCGACCTTGCCCGCGCCGAGCACGCCGACGGTCAGCCGTGCCGGGCGATCACCCGCGTCCATGACGTCACCCCTGTCGACTGCGAACGAGAAATCCGCTGCGCGCACTGCCGCTCACGGGTCTCGACCAGGGACGGCACCATGGCGGCAGCTCGCTGATGCGGGCTTCTTTTCGTGATGGCGTTGCCGACCAGGGTAACGGCCTATCAGAGCCGAGCATGTGACCGTGCCTTTGCCGCGCGTTGAGTTAACGACAAAAGCGACAAGGGCATACAAAAAACGCACCCCCTGTCGGAAGAGATGAGGAGAGGGGTTCATCGCATGGCAGCGGGCGCCGAATCCGTCCTCTGGACCCGACGCCCGCGAAAGATGTGAACCCCTTGGAGGTGCACCGGGCATGGCCGACCGCCGACTGACCAGCCCGGACGGACCCGGGCCGGCCTGCGCCGGCCCGGGCTCGCCTCACTCAGTGGTGGCTGGGCACGTGGGCGAAGGCGCCGCCCTTGCAGCCGGCGAGGGCGCCGCCGATGACGGCCACCGCGTTGCCGCAGACGTTGACCGGGATGGCGATGGGCAGGTGCAGCTGGTTGCCCGAGGCGATGCCGCCTGCGCCGCTGGTGATGTCGGCGTGCGCGGGGGCGGCGAGGGACAACATCGCGACGGCTCCGGCGACGACCATGGCCTTCTTCAGCATGAGGGCTCCTCTCGATTGCGCGGCCGCCTGGGCCGCGGGAATGTGCGCGACAGGGGAACCGATCGCAACGGACAGTGATCCCCCATGACAACGGGTCAACGTTACCCCAAGCAGGGGACTGCCAGTAGTCTTTCGATAACGCGCTGTGCCTGGCCGAAGTCATGAGATAGTCCAGACATGTGGCTCACCTGGCGCGCCGCGACCGAGCGTGCGCTTTACGGCGAGGAGGGCTTCTACCTCCGCGAACGCCCTTCTGGCCACTTCCGCACCTCGGTCAGCGCCTCGGCCGCGTTCGCCGACGCGGTGCTGGCGCTGCTCGCCGAGGTGGACGCCGAGCTCGGCTCCCCCGGCGTGCTCGATCTGGTCGACATCGGCGCGGGCGAAGGCACGCTGGTCACCCAGGTGCTGGCCGCCGCCGAGCCCGGGCTGCGCGACCGGCTGCGCATCACCGCCGTCGACCTCTGCCCCCGGCCCGAGGGCGTGCCCGAGCGGATCCGCTGGCGCCCGGACCTGCCCGCCGCCGTCACCGGGCTGGCCATCGCCAACGAATGGCTCGACAACGTCCCGCTCGACGTGGTGGAGCAGACCCCGCAGGGTCCGCGGTTGATCATGGTCGACGTCCACACCGGCGAGGAGCGGCTCGGCGACCCGCCCCAGCCTGCCGACCGCGCATGGCTCGAACGATGGTGGCCGTTGTGCCGGGTGGGGGCGCGCGCGGAGATCGGCCGACCCCGCGACGGAGCCTGGGCCTCGGTTCTGGCACGCCTCGTCAAAGGCAGAGCGATCGCCATCGATTATGCACATCCTGTGGATAACCGTCCGCCCTGTGGCACCCTGACCGGATACCGCGACGGCGCGGTCGTGACCCCCGTCCCCGACGGCACCTGCGACATCACGGCGCATGTCGCGCTCGACGCGTGCGCGCAGGCCGGCCGCAGGGCCGGTGCGATATCCACAACCTTGTCCACACAGCGTGACGCACTCAAGGCCCTCGGCATCACCGGCGCCAGGCCGCCCGTCGACCTGGCCCGCGTCGATCCGCGCGGCTACCTCCGTGCCCTGGCCAGAGCCTCCGAGGAGGGCGAGCTGATCGACCCGTCGGGCCTCGGCGGCTTCGGCTGGCTCAGCCAGTCGCGGTGAGCTCCAGGGACCGCAGGCCGCGGATGACGTAGCCGGGCTTCCACTCCGGCTCCTGCCGCAGCTCCAGCGTGGCCGCGCGGTCCAGGAGCGCGCCGAACGACTCCACGAGCTCGATCCTGGCCAGCGGCGCCCCCAGGCAGAAGTGGATCCCGGCGCCGAAGGAGATGTGCGGGTTGTCGGCACGGCCGACGTCGAGCCTGTCAGGGTCGTCGAACACCGACTGGTCCCGGTTGGCCGACCCGAACAGCAGCGCCACCTCCGCACCACGCGGGATCTCCACGCCGTGCACCTCGATGTCCTCCAGCACCCAGCGCTCGAACATCTGCAGCGGCGTGTCCCAGCGCATCAGCTCCTCCACGGCCGTGGGCAGCAGCGAGCGGTCCTCGCGCAGCCGTACGAGCTCGGCGGGGTTCCTGAACAGGGACCACCAGCCGTTGCCCGTCACGTTCACGGTGGCCTCGTGACCGGCGTTGAGCAGCAGGACGCACGTGCCGACCAGCTCGTCCTCGGTCAGCTCGGCGATCTGGGTGAGCGCGCTGACCAGGTCGTCGCCGGGGCACGGACGGCGCTCGGCGGCCAGGGCCTTGAGGTAGCCGGCGAACTCCTCCGCCGCGCGGACCGCGGTGTGCTGGGCCTCGGGGGCGGGGTTGAGCTCGTACATGCCGCAGATGTCGGCCGACCAGGGGCGCAGCAGGTGGCGGTCCTGGTCGGGGATGCCCAGCATCTCGGCGATCACGGTGACCGGCAGCGGTTCGGCGACCTCGGCGATCAGGTCGCCGCCGCCCTTGGCCACGTACGTGTCCACCAGCTCCTGGGCGATGGCGCGGACGCGGGGGCGCAGCGACTCGACCATGCGCGGCGTGAACGCCCTGGAGACCAGCCGGCGCAGCCTCGTGTGCACCGGCGGCTCCACGTCGAGCATGCCCGCCCTGATCACCCGCCAGAACGGCTCCTGGAACTCCGGCTCCGGCGGCCTGCCGAACTCCTCGTGCGTGGCCACGTGCAGGTAGGACCGGCCCAGGCGGCGGTCTCTGAGCAGCGCGTTGACGTCCGCGTGGCGCGAGATCAGCCACTGGTTCGTCGGTTCGAAGTAGCTGATCGGAGCCTCGCGCCGCAGCTCCTCGTAGACGCGGTACGGGTGAGCCACGAAATCCGGATTCCAGGGATCAAAGCGCATCATTTCATCTTAGGAGCGGAATCCGCCGTCGCGGCAGTGGCTTCCTCCGTCTCCTCTTGTTGCCTGGCGTGCCTGGCGCGCATGCGGATGTTCAGCAGCTCCACGACCACCGAGAACGCCATCGCGAAGTAGATGTAACCCTTGGGGATGTGCTGGCCGAGACCCTCGGCGACGAGCAACACGCCGATCAGCACGAGGAACGCCAGCGCCAGCATCTTGATGCTCGGATGCCGGTCGACGAACCTGCTGATCGGCCCGGAGGCGAACAACATCACCAGCACCGCCACCACGACCGCCGCGATCATCACGCCGAGCTCGTCGACCATGCCGACAGCCGTGATCACCGAGTCGAGCGAGAAGACGATGTCGAGCACCATGATCTGCAGGATCACGGACGTGAAGGAGGCCGCCGCGACCTTCTTGCCGCCCTTGACGTGCGGCGCCTCCATGCTGTGGCCGATCTCCGTGACGCTCTTGGCCAGCAGGAACAGGCCGCCGAGCAACAGGATCAGGTCGCGCCCCGAGATGTCGTGGCCGAAGAGCGCGAACAGCGGATCGGTGAGCCGCACCACCCACGACAGCCCGAGCAGCAGGAGCAGGCGGCTGATCAGCGCCGCGGCCAGGCCGAGCACCCGGGCCCGGTCACGCTGCTCCGGTGGGAGCTTCCCCGCCAGGATGGAGATGAAAATGATGTTGTCGATCCCCAGCACGATCTCCAGGGCGACAAGGGTGAAGAAGCCGATCCAGATCTGCGGGTCGGCCACCCATTCCAGCATTTACGCACCTCCAGGGCATGTGACGGCGGGTCTCCCGGTAGCAACGACTCGGATGCCCCATAAGTTCGCCCGCTTGCGATCCATCCCCGGGTACGGGTTATAGTCCTTGACGTAGGTCATGAGTGCCAGCGACAAGCCCCGGCTAGCTGGCCGGCAACCCTCGCGTCCGCGGCGGGGTGCCCCGGGTGAAGACCTGGTCCGTCACGAGGTGTGGCGGGCAAGCGCGGGCTCCGATGGCTGCTCCAGGGGTCCGACGACCCCGAGGAGGATTGCCGTGTCCACGCTGACGATCTTCAAGTCCGCGCACGTTCAGGCGGACGAGACCCCCGCCGCCATCGAGGAACGGCGCGTCCCCGCCGTGCTCGGCGCCGACCTCAAGGTGCCGGTCAAGGGCGGCAGGCTGGTGAGCTACGCCAACCTCGACTACGCCGCCAGCGCCCCCTGTCTCGCGCCGGTCAGCGCGGCCGTCGCCGCCGCGCTCCCGGCCTACTCCAGCGTCCACCGCGGCGCGGGCTACGCCTCGCAGCTCACCACCGCCCGCTACGAGCAGGCGCGGCACACGGTCAGCGCGTTCGCCGGCGCCCGGCCGGACGACGCCGTGATCTTCACCCGCAACACCACCGACGCCACCAACCTGCTCGCCCGCTGCCTGCCCGAGGGCACGACCACCGTGGTCTTCGACACCGAGCACCACGCCTCCCTCCTCCCCTGGCCCCGGTCCGTACGGCTGGCGCCGCCCGCCTTCCCCGGCGAGGCCGTGCGCGCCGCCGACGCCACGCTGGCCGCGATCGACGGGCCCAAGCTGCTCGTGGTCACCGCCGCCTCCAACGTCACCGGCGAGCTGTGGCCCATCGCCGCGCTGGCCCACATCGCGCACCGGCACGGGGCCAGGATCCTGGTGGACGCCGCGCAGTTCGTACCGCACCGGCGGCTCAACCTCACCGCGCTCGACCTCGACTACGTGGCCTTCTCCGGGCACAAGCTGTACGCGCCCTTCGGTGCCGGCGTGCTGATCGGGCGGCGTGACTGGCCGGCCGAGGCGGAGCCGTACCTGAAGGGCGGGGGCGCGGTCCGGTCGGTGGCCGGCGCCGTCGAGTGGCACGACGACCCGGAGCCGCGGCACGAGGCGGGCACGCCGAACGTGCTCGGCGCCATCGCGCTGGCCGCCGCCTGCGACGCGCTCACCGCCACCGGGTGGACCCCGCTGGTGCGCGAGGAGGAGCGGCTGATCGCCCGGCTGCGGGCCGGTCTCGCCTCGATCGAGGGCGTACGCGAGCTGTCCCTGTGGGGCAAGGACCACCCGCGCGTGGGCATCGTGTCGTTCACCGTCGACGGGCGCCCGGCCCGCGAGGTGGCCGAGGTGCTGTCCGCCGAGTACGGCATCGGGGTGCGCGACGGGAAGTTCTGCGCGCACCCGTTCGTGCGTCACCTGGTCGAGCGCGGCGGTGACGAGCACGCCGACGGCGGGTGCGAGGACGGCACCGCCTCAGCGGTGCGCGCCTCGATCGGCATCGGCACCACGCAGGAGCACGTGGACCGGCTGATCGGGGCGCTGCGCGACCTCACCTCCCGCTGAGGTCAGCCTTTCGGCGGTTCGCCGCGGCGTGGCGGCGGCTCGTCGCCGACCAGGGCATCGATGTCCCGCATGTCCTTGTCGCTGAGCTTGCTGTCCCTGGGTGCGCTCGCCTGCCGGGGCACGTGGGGCGGTTCCTCCTGCGCCGGCTCGGGCGTCGTCGGGCCGCCGGCCCGTTCGCCGGCCGCGCCGGTCGTGGTCGTGCCCCGCGTGGCAGGGGCGTGGGCGGCGAGCTCCGCCTCGGCCGCACGGCGTTCGGCACGCCTGCGCGACATCGAGTGGAAGATGCCGTCCAGGCCGAACCTGCCGCCGCCGAGCACGAGGAACAGCAGGCTCAGCGTGCCCAGCGAGGCCGGCAGCTCCCAGCCGTTGTCGGCGCTCAACGGGCTGGGCCCCCAGTGCATGAAGAAGATGGCGCCCAGCATGTTGACCAGCAGCAGCACCGCCACCGGCCTGACCAGCAGGCCGAGGATCAGGAAGATGCCGCCGACGGTCTCCACGACGGTCGAGTAGGCGGCGGCCACCTCGGGCAGCGGGATCCCCGCTTCTCTGAAGCCCTGCGCGGTGGCGCCCAGGCCGCCCTGCCACTTCTGCCATCCATGAGCCAGGAAGATCACGCCGGTCACCACGCGCGCGATCAGGGCCGCGACGTCGAACAATATTCTTTTCATGGTGATTTCTCCCCCCGTTCCAGATATCCCTCCCCATGTCCGACTTCAGGATGCATTTTCATACCAAGCTTTGACCGTCCACCCTGCGCTGGATCGACACCCACGACGGTGGCAGCATGGCCGTATGACGGAACGTGTGGTCGGAATCGGCGCGGGTGCGAAAGAACTGGCCACCGAGGACATGATCCTCAACATCGGCCCGCAGCACCCGTCCACCCACGGGGTGCTCAGGCTCCGGCTGACGCTCGACGGCGAGCGCATCGCCACCGCCGAACCGATCATCGGCTACATGCACCGCGGCGCGGAGAAACTGTTCGAGGTCCGCGACTACCGCCAGATCATCATGCTCGCCAACCGGCACGACTGGCTGTCGGGGTTCGCCAACGAGCTGGGCGTGGTGCTCGCCGCCGAACGCCTGCTCGGCATGGAGCCGCCGGTCCGGGCCGTGTGGGCGCGTACGCTGCTCGCCGAGCTCAACCGGGTGCTCAACCACCTGATGTTCCTCGGCTCCTACCCCCTGGAGCTGGGCGCGATCACCCCGCTGTTCTACGCCTTCGACGAGCGCGAGCGCATCCAGGCCGTCATGGAGGAGATCTCCGGCGGGCGCATGCACTACATGTTCAACCGGGTCGGCGGGCTCAAGGAGGACCTGCCGCTCGGCTGGCTCGACCGCGTGTCGGCGGCCGTCGCGGAAACCCGCCGCCGCGTGCCCGACATCGAGGACCTCATCCTGCACAACGACATCTTCCTGGCCCGCACCACGGGCGTCGGCGTGCTGACCCACGACCAGATCATGCAGTACGGCGTCAGCGGCCCCATCGCCCGCGCCTCCGGCGTCGACCTCGACCTGCGCCGCGACGACCCCTACCTCGCCTACCCCGAGCTGCCCGTCAAGGTGGTCACCAGGAGCGCGGGCGACTGCCACGCCCGCTTCGAGGTCCTGCTCGACCAGCTCAAGGTCTCGCTCGACCTGGCCGACACCTGCGCCGACCGGCTGCGTGCGCTGCCCCCCGGGCCCATCAACCAGCGGCTGCCCAAGGTGCTCAAGGTGCCGGAGGGCCACACGTACGCGTGGACGGAGAACCCGCTCGGCATCAACGGCTACTACCTCGTCTCCAGGGGCGACAAGACGCCGTGGCGGCTCAAGCTGCGCTCCGCCTCCTACAACAACATCCAGGTGCTGCGCGAGATGTTGCCCGGCCACCTGGTGGCCGACATGGTCGCCATCCTCGGCTCGATGTTCTTCGTCGTGGGTGACATCGACAAGTGACGACACAGGAACGCGACAAGTACGTCGACTGGCTGCGCGCCCTGAGCCTGATCGTCGTGGTGGTGTGGCACTGGGCGTTCACCATCCTCGAATGGAAGCCACACGGCCCCGAGCCCACCAGCCCGCTCGGCTTCACCTCCGGCCTGTGGATCCTCACCTGGCTGCTGCAGGTGCTGCCGCTGTTCTTCTACGTCGGCGGCCACGTGCACCTGCTGTCCTGGAACCGGGCCAGGGAGCGGGGCGTCGGCATCGGCTCGTTCGTCCTGCGGCGCATCCGCGCGCTGGCCTTACCCGCGCTGTTCCTGTCCGGCGTGTGGGTCGTCATCGGAGCCACCGTCACGTGGGCGTTCGACGTCGACTGGATGTGGCGGGTCGTGGTGCTGGTGCTCAGCCCGCTGTGGTTCCTCGGCGTCTACCTGGTGCTGATCGCGCTGCTGCCGGTGGCGCTGTGGCTGCACAGCCGCTACGACGTGCTCGCCCTGATCTGGCTCGGCGGCGCGGCCCTGGTGATCGACGTGGTGCGCTTCAGCTACGGCGTCGACCCGGCGGGCTGGCTCAATATGATCATCGTCTGGGGGCTGGCGCACCAGGCCGGGTTCTTCTACGACCGGGTCGTGGCGCTGCCCCGGCGCTATGACAAGGGACTGCTGTGGACCGGGCTGTTCGCCCTGTTCGGGCTGGTCTACTCGGGCATCTATCCCGGGTCGATGGTGGGCGTGCCCGGCGACAAGTGGTCGAACATGGCGCCCCCCACGTTCGTGATCGTGGCCCTCCTGCTCTTCCAGATCGGGCTCGTGGAGGTGCTGCGGCCGTCCATGGAGCGGGTGCTGGTGCGACCTGGCTGGCGCCGGGTGAACGACTTCATCAACCGCTACTCGCTGCCGCTGTTCCTCTTCCACACCACCGGAATGGCCATCGCGCTGGGGTTGTCGTGGTGGTGGTTCGGCACCATGGGCACCCGGATCCCGCCCGACCTGAAATGGTGGCTGGAGCGTCCCATCGCCGTCATCGGCCCGCTGATCTGCACCGCGCCGGTCATCTACCTCTTCGGCCGGCGCCCCCGTACGCCTGTGCGTCAAAAGAGGGGCGAGGACGTCGGCCGCTCCCTAGGCTCGGAGCATGGCTGACATCGGCTTCCACGCCACCGCCGAGGACGAGCGGATCATCCGTGCCGCGCTGCGGGAGGGCGAGCGGCCGAGCGACGTGATCCGCCGGGCGCTCCGCGTCCTGCACCGGGAGATGTGGCGCGACCGTGTCCGCGCGGGCGCCCGGCGCAGCACCGGAGACCTCTCCGGCGAGCACTAGTCGCGCTTCCGCTCCTCGGGCTCCTTGGGGATGCGGCAGGCGTGCTCCAGGTAGAGGGCGGCGCAGACGAGGAGCACGCACGACACGAACGACCCCGACGCGACCAGGAACTCGCCCCTCGGCGTCTCCCGGTCGAGCAACTGCACCGTGTGCAGCCCGAACCCGGCGAAGATCCCCCCGAACACCGCCCCCGCGTACGCCGACGCCTTCGCCAGCGCGGCCAGCCGGGCCACCGACATCGGCTCCACCGGCTTCGTGCCGGGCTTCCTCGCGATCCGGGCCTTGGTCAGCCATGCGGTGTAGCCCTCGCCGATGGCCAGCAACGTCACCGTGGGGATCGCGGTCCACGGCATGAGCGGCAGGTCGGAGTAGACGGGCTGGATCACCATCCAGGTGAGCAGCGCGACGACGACGAGGATGCCGACCAGATGGCCGGGGCGTGTGGGCCTCAATCCGGCCTCTGCAGTTTCAGGTCCTCGCGCAGGCGTACGCCCTGCCGGTCGAGCCCTTCCAGCAGGTCGGCCACCCGGCCGCGCCCGGGCAGCACCGCCTCAGGGTCGGCCTTCGACCAGGGCACCAGCACGAACGCGCGCTCATGAGCGAGCGGGTGCGGCAGCGTCAATTCGGGATCGTCGCTGACGGACTCGCCCACCACGATCAGGTCGACGTCGAGAGTGCGCGGCCCCCACGGCTCCTCGCGGACCCTGCCGAAGGCGTCCTCGACGTTGAGCGCCCGCTCCAGCAGCCGCGCCGGCTCCAGCGTGGTCTCGGCGATCACGATCGCGTTGAGGTAGGGGCGCTGCCCGGGCGGGCCGCCGACCGGGTCGGTCTCGTAGACGGGGGACGCCTGGACGAACTCCAGCCCAGGGGCGTCGAACAAGGTGTCGACGGCGCCCTGCAACGTCTGGAAGCGGGCGCCCAGGTTGCTCCCCAGGGCGATGACGGCCTTCATCAGCGGCTCCGCTCGATCGTCACGACCACGTCGTCGAACGGCAGCGGGATGGGCGCCGCCGGCTTGTGCACGCTCACCTCGGCCTTGCGTACCAGCTCGCTGGACAGGCACACGTCGGCCAGCCGCTGCGCGAGCGTCTCGATCAGCTCGACCGGCTCCCCCTCCACGACCCTGACGAGGG
The DNA here is from genome assembly GCF_004348685.1 of Nonomuraea deserti. GTDB lineage: Bacteria > Actinomycetota > Actinomycetes > Streptosporangiales > Streptosporangiaceae > Nonomuraea > Nonomuraea deserti. Next base: position 31,227 of record NZ_SMKO01000075.1, read on the forward strand.
CCTCGGCCAGCTCGCCGTAGTGGACGGTCTTGGTGAGGTCGTCGCCGGCCGCCGCCGGGGCGGTGTCGAGGAACAGTGTCGCGTCGATCACGAACTCCTGCCCGAGCTCCCGCTCGGCAGCGAGCACGCCGTGTCTCCCCCTGGCCCGCAGACCCTTGAGAGCGATGCGGTCAGCGCTCAAGCTCGCCGTCCTCCTCCTCGTCGTCGTCGCTCTGGAGCACCGGCGAGCCGTGGTGCATCCACAACCGCCACCCCTGCGGGGTGCGGAGGTAGACGTTGCTGGCCACCACCTTGCCCGCGGCGAAGCTGGACTCACCCTCCTCGCCGGCGGTGAGGATGTTCTCCACGCAGGTGAGCACGGCCACGTCACCCAGCACGGTCGTGTTGACGTCGGTCAGCACGAACTGGATGTAGGTGGTGTTGGCCATGATCAGCGCCCATGAGCGCAGCACCTCGGAGCGGCCCGTCAGCAGGGTCCAGCCCGGGTGCACGCAGCTCACCTGCTCGTCACCGGAGTCCTCCGCCCAGATCTCGGTCATCTTGTCGAGATCGGCGTTCTCGATCGCGGTGTAGAACTCCTGGTTCACCGTCTCGATAGCGGCGGTGTCGACGCTCATGTGTTGGCTCCGGCTCTCTTCCATGCGGCGGCCACGCGCACGGCATCGGCATTGGGACCTACCTCGTGCACGCGCACGCACCAGGCGCCCGCGTGGGCGGCCAGCGCGGTCACCGCCAGCGTGGCGTCGTCGCTGCGGCTGAACGGCCGGGGCGTGCCGTCGGGGCCGGCCAGCAGCCGGCCGAGGAACCGTTTGCGCGACGCCCCCACCAGCAGCGGGAAACCCAGCTCGGCGAGTTTCGGGATGCCGGCCAGCAGCGCCCAGTTGTGGTCGGCGTTCTTCGCGAAGCCGAGACCGGGGTCGATCACGATCTGCTCCTCCGTGACGCCCTCCGCCAGCACCAGATCGACCCGCTTGCTCAGCTCTTCGCGCACCTCGGTGACCACGTCGGCGTAGACGGCGCGGCTGTCCATGTCGTGGCTGTGGCCGCGCCAGTGCATCACGACGTAGGGGACGCCGGTCGCGGCGACCGCGCGGGGCATCTCGGGGTCGGCCAGCCCGCCGCTCACGTCGTTGACGAGCCGCGCGCCCGCCTCGACCGCGGCCCTCGCGACCTCGGCCCGCATCGTGTCGACGCTGACCCGCACGCCCTCCGCGTCGAGCGCCCTGATCACCGGCAGGATCCGGGTCAGCTCTTCCTGCAGCGACACCCTGGCGGCGCCGGGACGGGTGGACTCGCCGCCCACGTCGACGATGTCGGCGCCCTCACGGACCAGGTCGAGGCCGTGCTGGATCGCGGCGTCCTCGTCGAACCACCGGCCGCCGTCGGAGAACGAATCGGGCGTCACATTGACCACGCCCATGACGAGGCACCGGTCCGCACCTCCCGGCACGTTCATGGGCACGCTAGTCATGGGCCAAGCCTAGGCGCTTGCGGACACCTGATGACATCGTGGGTACCCCGTTCAGTCGTCAGCGGCCCAGGATCAGCGCCATCGCCTCGGATCGGGTCTTGTCGCTGGTGCGGAAGTCACCGCGAACGGCCGAGGTCACGGTCTTGGCGCCGGGCTTGCGCACCCCCCGCATCGTCATGCACAGATGCTCGGCCTCGACCACCACGATGACGCCGCGCGGCTCCAGCACCCGCATGAGCGCGTCGGCGATCTGCGAGGTCATGCGCTCCTGCACCTGAGGACGGCGGGCGAACACGTCGACCAGGCGGGCCAGCTTGGACAGGCCCGTCACCTCGCCGCGCTGGTTGGGGATGTAGCCCACGTGGGCCACCCCGTGGAACGGGACCAGGTGGTGCTCGCAGGTCGAATAGACCTCGATGTCCCTGACGAGCACCATCTCGTCGTGGTCGACGTCGAAAACCTTGGTCAGTACGTCTTCAGGCGTCTGGCCGAGCCCGGAATATTGCTCGGCCATGGCGCGGGCTACCCGGGCGGGCGTGTCGAGGAGGCCGTCGCGGTCGGGATCTTCGCCGATGGCGTAGAGGATCTCGCGAACGGCCTTCTCGATCCGCCCCTGGTCGATGTCGTGCTGAGTCACGCACTGTCTCCGGACGGGAGGGCGTCCTGGTGGCCCGCGCTGAGCGAGCCGTTGGCCGACTGCTCCTTCGGGGTCAGGATCGGCGGGCGGTCGGAGGGCAGCCGCTTGCCGTAGCCCGCGTAGGACGGGCGGTGCTCCCTGATGACCACCGGGCTGAAGATCTGGAGGACCTGCTCGCGGGAGAGGGTCTCCTTCTCCATGAGCTCGAGCACGAGGTTGTCGAGCACGTCGCGGTATTCGACCAGGATGTCCCAGGCCTGGTCGTGCGCCGTCTCGATCATCCGGCGGACCTCCTCGTCGATCGTGGAGGCGATCTTCTCGGAGTAGTCGCGCTCGTGACCCATCTCGCGCCCGAGGAAGACCTCGGCCTGGCCGCTGCCGAACTTACGGGCGCCGAGCTGCTCGCTCATGCCGTATTCGGTCACCATGCGGCGGGCGACGGCCGTGGCCTTCTCGATGTCGTTGGAGGCGCCGGTGGTCGGCTCGTGGAAGACGAGCTCCTCCGCCGCGCGGCCGCCGAGCAACATCGCGAGCTGGTCCATCATCTCCGACCTGGTGGCCAGGAACTTGTCCTCCATCGGCAGCGTCATCGTGTAGCCGAGCGCGCGGCCGCGGGACAGAATCGTGATCTTGTGCACCGGGTCGGAATTGGGCAACGCGTGCGCCACCAGCGCGTGACCGCCCTCGTGGTAGGCGATCATCTTCTTTTCCTTGTCGGACATGACCCGCGTCTTGCGCTCGGGCCCTGCCATGACACGGTCGATCGACTCCTCGAGGAGCTCCATCGTGATCAGCTTCTGGTCGGCCCGCGCGGTGAGCAGGGCCGCCTCGTTGATCACGTTGGCCAGGTCGGCGCCGGTGAACCCGGGGGTGCGGCGCGCGATGACGTCGAGGTCGACGTCGGGGGCGAACGGCTTGCCCCGCCCGTGCACCTTGAGGATGCCCTTGCGGCCCTCGAGGTCGGGCCGGTCGACGGTGACCTGCCGGTCGAAACGGCCCGGACGCAGCAGCGCCGGGTCGAGGATGTCGGGCCGGTTGGTGGCCGCGATGAGGATCACGCCGCCCTTGACGTCGAAGCCGTCCATCTCGACGAGCAGCTGGTTGAGCGTCTGCTCGCGCTCGTCGTGACCGCCGCCCAGGCCGGCGCCGCGGTGGCGGCCGACCGCGTCGATCTCGTCGATGAAGATGATCGCCGGGGCGTTGGCCTTGGCCTGCTCGAACAGGTCACGGACACGCGAGGCGCCGACACCGACGAACATCTCGACGAAGTCGGAGCCGGAGATCGAGTAGAACGGCACGCCCGCCTCACCCGCGACCGCGCGGGCCAGCAGCGTCTTGCCGGTGCCGGGCGGGCCGTAGAGCAGCACACCCTTGGGGATCTTGGCGCCGATCGCCTGGAACTTGGCCGGGGCCTGCAGGAACTCCTTGATCTCCTGGAGCTCCTCGATGGCCTCGTCAGCGCCGGCGACGTCGGAGAAGGTCGTCTTGGGGGTGTCTTTGGTGATCAGCTTGGCCTTCGACTTGCCGAAGTTCATCACCCGGGAGCCGCCGCCCTGCATCTGGTTCATGATGAACAGGAAGATCAGCACGATGATGACGATCGGCAGGAAGCTCACCAGGAGGCTCACCAGGAAGTTTTCCTGCGGCACCTCGGTGGTGAAGCTCTTGGTCTTGCCTGCGTCGACCTGAGCCTGGAGCTCGTCGGTCAGCTTGCTGCCGTAACCGGTGACCCAGTCCGACTGGATCAGCTTCGTCGGGGCGTCGCCGGCCTTCACCACGACAGGGTTGGTCAGCGTCACCTCGATCCGGTTGTCCTTATCAATGATCTTGGCGTTGCTGACGTTTCCGGCGCGAATCTGCTGGAGAACCAGGGACGTGTCGGCCGGCTTGTAATTGCCGCCACCGCTCCAGAGCTGGGTGACGAGCAGGAGCAGCACGACGATGCCCAGGATCCACAGCAGTGGCCCACGTGTAAATCGCTTGAGATCCATCCGATGCGGAACCCCTTGCGGGCCCGTCCCTTCCTGACCATGGCCTTGAACCCCGGGTCGCCCCGGGGCCGCGGCATCCGACACCGCGACTTCTGACTACCCGAAGGGGACACGGGGTCACCCTTCAGAAGTCCGAAGGTACACCGGCACAGCGCACGGAGGGACCCGCCCGCTACACCGGTCTTGCCCTATCAACGTACGTCACGTTGCGCAGTGTTCCCGGCCCGCCGGGAACGCCGGCTGGATTGCTAGGTGTAAACGTGCGGAGCGAGCGTGCCGATGAACGGCAGATTGCGGTATCGCTCCGCGTAGTCGAGCCCGTAACCGATGACGAACTCGCTGGGAATGTCGAAACCGACGTATTTCACCTCGATAGGCACCTTCACCGCGTCAGGTTTGCGGAGCGCGGCGCAGATCTCCAGCGAGGCCGGATTGCGCGACTTCAGGTTTTCCAGCAGCCAGTGCAGGGTCAGCCCGGAGTCGATGATGTCCTCGACGATCAGCACATGGCGGTCGAGGATGTCGGTGTCGAGGTCTTTCAGCACGCGCACGACGCCGGACGACTTGGTGCCGGCGCCGTAGGACGACACCGCCATCCAGTCCATCTGCACGGGCACGTGCAGAGCCCTCGCCAGGTCGGCCATCACCATGACCGCGCCTTTGAGCACGCCCACGAGCAGGACTTCCTTGCCCTCATAGTCCTCGTCGATCCGGCCGGCGAGCTCTTTGATCCTGGCCTGGAGGTCGTCCTCGGAGATGAGGACCTTCTCCAGGTCATTGCCCATGTCGGCAGCGTCCACCTGTGGTTCCTTACGGGATGGGACTGATGGCGAGTATCAGGGTGCCATACCGCCGGACGGCCGACAGACCCCCGGGCAGGTCCACCGCCTTCTGCCCGTGCCACCGCGTGACCAGCCGGTCCACGGCCAGCACGTGGGCGGCGGACAGGGCTCCCGGCGGTGCTCCCGCCGCGATGGCCGCACGGCGCAGGACCCTCCGCCTGACGGCGTCGGGCAGCTTCTCCACCTCCGCCGTGGACAGCGTGACCGACCCCCCGATATCGCTTAGAGCGCAATTCCGGTACGCCGACTCCGCCCACTGGTCCAGGGCGTCAGCGTCCTCGCGCGCCATCCCCGCAGTCCTCGCGAGCGCCTCCGCGACCCCCGGGCCGAGCTCCTTCTCCAGCACCGGCAGCACGTGCCTCCTGACACGGACCCTCGTGTAGCGGGGATCCACGTTGTGCGGGTCGTCCCACGGAGACAGGCGCAGCGCCCGGCAGGCGGCGACCGTGGTCGCCCGCGGGAGGTGGAGGAACGGGCGGAGCCAGCGGCCGTTCCTGACCGCCATGCCGGACAACGAACGCAGGCCGCTCCCTCTCGCCAGGCCGAGCAGGACCGTCTCCGCCTGGTCGTCCCTCGTGTGGCCGAGCAGGACCGCCGGCGCCTGGAGCCGGTCGGCCGCCTCGGCCAGCGCCGCGTATCGCGCCTCCCTGGCCGCCGCCTCGGGACCGCCATCCGTGCCCACCGTCACCGTGAGCACCTCCACCGGATCGAGACCCATCCCCCGGGCCAGCCCCGCCACCGTCTCGGCGCGCTCGGCCGAGCCCGGCTGGAGCCGGTGGTCCACGGTCAGCACCCCCGCCCGCAGGCCCATCCTGGGAGCCACGAACGCCAGGGCGGCCGACAGGGCAAGGGAGTCGGCTCCGCCGCTGCACGCCGCCAGGACCAGCGCGCCCTCCTCGACGTCGGCCAGCGCCTCGCGCACGACCCTGCGCACGTCGGCTACTGCTGGATGTGGCCCCACGGGCCCATTCTCCCGGCTCCCGCCGCTCCTGCGACCACCCGCACGCCCTCCGCCCGCCCTACGACCACCCTGTCGAAGTGCGGCCGTCCCTGCGACAACCCACACGGCCTCCGACCACCCCAACGGCAACCCCGTCGAAATGTGACCGCCCCTACGACAACTTGCATGGAGTGCGGCCGCCGCTGGCGACCCGGTTGGATGCGACCGTCACTACGGCAACTCGCCTGGCGTCCGCCGTCGCTACGGCGACCCGGTTGGAGTGCGGTCGTCCCTACGGCGCCTGGCAGGGAGTGTGGCTGCCGCAGCAACCCGGCCGGCGTGCGGCAACCCGGTTGTGCGACCGCCCCGCCGGAACCCCTGGCACGCAAGACGCCGGACCTACGGGCGCGGGACCAGCACACCCCTCGGAGACCCGCGTACCGTCAAGCGTCCACGGCACCGGCAGGCCGACGCGACACGTGCGCGGTCCCGGAGGGCGGCGCGACACGTGCGCGGCCCCGGAGGGCAACGTGACGCATGCGCGGCCCCGGAGGTTGACGTGACACGTGCGCGCTCCGGGAGGGGCGGCGCGGCGTCCTGTTCTCGGCGGCGCTTTCGGCGGAAGGCGGGTGCGCGGGTCAGGCAGGGAGGGCCGGGGTGCCTATGACGCGGGCGACCCAGGCGTCAGGGTCGGAGATCTCCGGTGTCGTCGGCAGCGTCTCGGGCGAGGTCCAGATCTTGTTGAAGCCGTCCATGCCGACTCGGTCGACCACGGTGCGGACGAAGGCCGAGCCCTCCGCGTACTGCTTCATCTTGACCTCGATCCCCAGCAGGCGCCGGACCGTGCGGTCGAGGCGGGAGCCGCCCTCGCGGCGCTGGGCGAACTTGGCGCGGATGTCGGCCACCGACGGCACCACCGAGGGGCCGACGGCGTCCATGACGTAGTCGCCGTGCCCTTCGACCAGGGTCATCACGGCCGTCAGGCGGTCGAGGATCTCCTTCTGGCCGGGCGACTGGATGGCGTCGATGAGGTTGCCCTCGCCGCCGCGCACCACGTCGGCCACCGTGTCGGCGGCGTTGCGCAGGCGTTCGAGCAGGGTGGGCAGGTCGAGGTCGGACGCGAGCAGGAACTCGGTCATCTGCGACCGCACGTATTCGCGCAGCCATGTCACGCCCGTGAACTGGACGCGGTGGGTCTCCTCGTGGAGGCAGACCCAGAGGCGGAAGTCGTGCGGGTCGACGCCCATCTCGCGCTCGGCGTGGACGATGTTGGGCGCGACCAGGGTCAGGCGGCCCGTCGGCTCCTCGCCCGTCGGGTCGGGCGGGAGGAAGAGCTCGTACTGGCCCAGCACCCGCGAGGCCAGGAACGCCAGGACGGCGCCGACCTCGACGCCCGTGATGCGGGAGCCCACGGCCGTGACGATGGCGGGTGGCGGGTTGTCGCCGCCGCCCATGCGCTGGGTCAAGGGTTCGAGCACCACGCGGAAGCCCTCGACGTTGGCCTTGATCCAGCCCGGCCGGTCGACGATGGTCGCGGGCTGCGGCGCGGTGTCCGTGTGAATTTTCGTGAACTCGCGCACGTGGCCCTCGGCCTCACGTGACAGGGTGCGGAGCTCGGCGACGGCCTGCCTGGCCTCCTCCCGGCTCACCTGAGGACCGGGGCGCACCAGGCGCGTGCCGGTCGTGACGGCCAGATCCCAGTCGATCACCTGCATAACGTCCACCGTACGTGCTTCTCGTCGTGCCCGCGAAGGTCCTGGCCGAGCCACGTTCCGCAGGATCGCCATAAACCCGCGAGGGAGCGCCGGTGTCTGGACTGAGGAGACAGGGAGCGCAGCGACCGAACGACGAGGGAAGACACCGGACCCCAGCGACCGAGCCGCGATCCGCAGGATCGCCATCAACACCGCGAGGGAGCGCCGGTGTCTGGACTGAGGAGACAGGGAGCGCAGCGACCGAACGACGAGGGAAGACACCGGACCCCAGCGACCGAGCCACGATCCGCAGGATCGCCATGTTAGCTGCGGGCGACGATGGCGGCGAGGCGGTCGAGTACGGGTTCGGCGTTGACCGGTACGTGGTCGGCCATGAAGGCGAACGTGACCAGCCGCCCGTCCTTCGTGGTGGCCAGTCCGGCCAGGGTGTTGACGTTGTTAAGGGTGCCGGTCTTGGCGCGTACGAGGCCGACCTGCCCCTTGCTGTCGGCGGCGGTGAAGCGGCGGCCGTTGCCGAGGGTGCCGGAGAAGCCGGCGATCGGCATGCCTGAGGCGATGGCGTGCAGGTCGGGGTGGTTCGGGGAGCCGGCCATGGCGATGATCTTGGCCAGGGCGTGGGGGCTGATGCGGTTGCGGATGGACAGGCCGCTGCCGTCGGAGAGCGCGGCGACGCCCTGGGCGGCCCCGAGCCGCTGGAGTACGGCGATCACGCCCTTGGCTCCTCCTTCGAACGACGCCTGTTGTCCTTCCTTGAGTGCGACGTGCCTCATCAGCGCCTCGGCCATGTCGTTGTCGCTCTCGGTCAGGGTGTGCTCCACGAGGGCGTAGATGGGGGCGGAGTCGACCCGGCCCAGTTCGGCGGCGCCGGCGGGGGCCTTGGCCTGGCGTAGGGATTTCGAGACCGCGATGCCCTCCTTCTTGAGGAGCCTGGCGAAGGCGCTGGCGGCGTATCGGGGCGGGTCGTCGACTCTGGGGGCGTTGTATTGGGGGTGCCGGCGGCCCTCGTCGATGGCGAGGGCGTGGACGGTGGCCACGTTGCCGTCGGGGATGTAGCTCGGCTTCCAGCCGTCGGCCTTGGCTGAGCCGACGAAGAGGGATGTGTCGTAGGAAAGGGTGACTTTCTTGATGTTCTGCGACTTCAGCGTGGCGGCGGTGCGGGCGGCCAGCGTGCGGAGCGAGGCCTGCTTCGGGTAGCCGGGCTTGGCCGAGGGGCCGGCGAGCAGCGGGTCGCCGCCGCCCACGAGGACGGCGGTGCCGGGTTTGGCGCCCTGGACGACCCTGGTGGTCAGGCGGGTGTCGGGCCCGAGAGAGGCGAGCGCGGCGGCGCAGACGGCGATCTTCGTCGTCGAGGCGGGCACGAAGGCGGCGTCGGCGTTGGAGGCGAAGATCTGCTGGCCGGTGACCGCGTCGAGCACGACGGCGCCGACCCTGTCACCCAGGGCCCGGTCACCCAGCGCGCGGGTGAGCTGCCGCGTCAAAGTACTCTTGGTCGGGAGAGGTCCGTCTCCGGGCTTCACCGGAAGCTGGGCCAGCACAGGTCCCGCGGTGACCACGGGGACGGGGGGAGACTCTTCCTGCGGTGACTTCGTCGGCCCGGCCGGTGGAGACTGCCCCGTCAACGCGCTGAGGCTGAAGCCGGTGGTCATCGCGTAAACGCCGATGACGATGGTCAGGGCTTGGAGCACGACGAGGGTGGTCAGCATCACCCACCTGTCGTGCCGCGCCACGTCGCCTGCCCTCTCTTCAGAGTTCGCCTACGAGACATTAACGCCCAGCCGGGGGTGCCCGGGGGCTGAGCGGGGGAGAGAAGACCGGACCGGGCCCCGGGGAAGCAGGTGATCGTGTCCCCAGACGCCTGGCGAGGTGCTCTCGACCCATGAGAGAGGACCGCGGTGGAGTTCGACGTTGTCGTAGAGATTCCCAAGGGGCAACGGAACAAGTACGAGGTGGACCACGAAACCGGGAAGATCAGGCTCGACCGGCTCCTGTTCACCTCCACGCAGTACCCCGCCGACTACGGCTTCATCGAGAACACCCTCGGTGAGGACGGCGACCCGCTGGACGCGCTGGTGCTGCTGCAGGAGCCGACGTTCCCCGGCTGCTACATCACGTGCCGGGCGGTGGGCATGTTCAGGATGACCGATGAGAAGGGCGGCGACGACAAGGTCCTCTGCGTCCCCTCGACCGACCCGCGGATGCACCACATCCAGGACATCCATCACGTGTCGGAGTTCGACCGGCTGGAGATCCAGCACTTCTTCGAGGTCTACAAGGACCTCGAGCCGGGCAAGTCGGTCGAGGGCGCCAACTGGGTGGGCCGCATCGAGGCGGAGGCCGAGATCGAGCGCTCCTTCCGGCGGGCCAAGGACGAGGGACACGACGGTCACTGACCGTCAGCGGGGCCTGGTGGCGCCCACCAGGTCCCCGCGGTAGATCGAGGCGACCCGTACGACGTCGCCGGTCTGCGGCGCGTGCACCATCTGGCCCCGGCCGACGTAGATCCCCACGTGGTGGATGGTGCCGGGGTCGTCGGTGACGCGGCCGAAGAACACCAGGTCGCCGCGGCGCAGCTGGTCGAGCGGCACGTGCGGGCCGGACGTCCACTGGGTGCCGGTCCAGTGGTCGAGCCGCACGCCGACCTTCTCCCAGGCGCGCATGGTGAGCCCCGAGCAGTCGTAGGTCTCGGGCCCGTCGGCCGCCCACACGTACGGCTTGCCGAGCTGGGTGAGCGCCCAGTTGGCGGCGACGTCCCCCAGTGCGGAGCCGCGCGAGACGAGCCCGGTGAGCGACGCGGCCGCGGCCTTGCGGCGGGCCAGCAGCTGGGCGCGGGTGCGGGCAGCGTCGACCTTGCGCTGGAGGTGCTCCTCGCGGGCCCGCAGTGCCTTCGTGTCGCGCCGCTGCCTGGCCACGGCCTCCGTGGCGGCGATCTTGGCGAGTCTGGCGCGTTCGGTGGCGGCCCGGTGGGCGTTGTAGGCGTTGGCGGCCTGGATGCGCAGGATGGTCGCGACCTCCTGGGCGTCGCGCATCCTGGCGAGGATCGCGGCCCGCTCACTGCTCATGTGCTCGAGCACGCCCGCCCGGTGCAGCATGCCGTCCGTTCCGCCCTGGTCGATGAGGATGCCGAGGAACGGCTCCCGCATCGCCGCGCCGCCGTAGGTCTCCGCCGCCAGCAGCGCGACGTCGCGCCGGGCCAGCTCGACCTCGGCGTCGGCCGCCGCGAGGCGCGCCTTCGCCTGCTCGTTGGCCTGCTCGGCGCGCCGGAGCTGGACGAGCTCCCCGTTGTACGCCTCCACCAGCCGCTCGACCTCGGCCGCCAGCCGGCCGAGCCGTGACTGGGCGGTGGCCAGCCTGGCGCTGGTCTCCCCCAGCCGCTTCGACCGCTCGCGTACGGTCTGGCGGGCCTTCTTGACGTCGCGCGAGGAGGGGACGGGCTCCGCCATGACCGGCGGGCACATGCCGACCAGAAGGCAGCCCGCGAGCAGCCCAGCCCGGAATGCGCGCATAGGTCCCCCTGGAAACAGATGGTCACTCTATGCACACAGTCCCCGGCAGTTGCCGCGCGTAACAGGGGTTTACGCAGGTCAGCCGCTTTCCGTAGGCGTTGACGAGGGTTCCCCGGTGTGCGGCGGGGTGGCCGTTTGCGTCGGCTTGGTAGTGGTCGGGGTGGGCGTCACCGTGACGGTCGGGGTTGTGGTCGGGGTGGGGGTGCGG
>NZ_SMKO01000076.1 GCF_004348685.1 Nonomuraea deserti
GTGCCACGGGCGGGGATCGTCACCTTGACGGCTTGCCGGGGGGCGGACGGGCTCGCGCGGTAGACGACCCTTTCGGCGTGTACGGCATTGACGCCGTCGAGTTCCTGAGGTTCGTCGCTGTTGTTGACCAGGGTGAGGTAAAGGCCCAGGTCGTCACCGGCCTTCTGCTGATCCATCGGCGGGGCCAGGATGTGGACGTGCAACAGCTGCATCGCACCAACCCGCCCATCGACCAGGCCCTCCCGGTTCCGGGTGGATTGCGGTAGAGGGGACTCCCGTTGAGCAGGGTTACAGGCTTGGGAGTACTGACAGCAGCCAGATCGACAGCAGGAGGCGAAGCGATGCCCGCCATGCACCAGTCGCCGCGTCCCGATGTGTTGTGCTCATACCGCGCTTCCCTGTGATGTGCGGGGCTGCTCTGGTCAGGCCGTGGTGAGGTCAGTGCCGTGGTCCGGCGAACGCGGCACGCACGGAACGAACCGTGCGCCGCGAAGGCGGCTGCCGAGGGCCGTACCCGAGCCGCCGGTCGGCCCGGCTTCCATGCGTCGTCAATTTTGGTTGACGCCTGGACGATCGTCAACCTAGGATGACGGCGTGGAGCCGACCGCGTCGCAGTGCTCGCCCAGGCAGTGAACGCCGACGACCCGATCGGCTCGCTCGCCGCCGTCGCGAGCTCCGCCATGAGCTGGCGGCGGTGTCGGTCCGCCGGGCGCGGACCGACAGACACCACACCAGACGTCGGCGGTCACGGCTCGACGTTCCGATACGTGCTGCCCGGAAAAGATCCGGACGGCCGGCGAGGAGGACGCTAATGGCGCCGCCATCAGTGACACGAGAAGCTCTCGCAGTCGCGGTGACAGCCAATCTGCCGGTCATCGTCTGGGGTGCGCCGGGTACCGGCAAGACGTCCGCGGTGACCGCGCTCGGCGCGGCCGGCGGTCTGCCGGTCGAGGTGGTGGTCGGCTCGATCCGCGAGCCCAGCGACTTCTCCGGGCTGCCGGTGCTGCGTGAGGGCAGCACCTGGTTCGCGCCGCCGCGATGGGCCGAGCGACTCGCCGCCGAGGGCGGCGGTCTGCTGTTCCTCGACGAGCTGACCACCGCGCCGCCGGCCGTGCAGGCCGCCATGCTGCGGGTGGTGCTGGAGCGCACGGTCGGCGACCTGGTGCTGCCGGACGAGGTGCGGATCGTGGCCGCCGCCAACCCGCCGGAACAGGCCGCCGACGGCTGGGACCTGTCCGCGCCGCTGGCCAACCGGCTCATCCACCTGAACTGGACGGTCACGGCCGAGGATATCGCCGAGGGCTTCGCCGGCGGTTTCCCCGTGCCGGAGTACGACGTGAAGGACACAGCCGGGCCCGCCGCGGCGGCCGGCGCGCGGGCGCTGGTCGGGGCGTTCCTGCGGGTGCGGCCGGAACTCGTGCTGGCGGTGCCCGACAGTCCCGACCGGGCGGGCCGCGGCTGGCCCAGCCCGCGCAGCTGGGAGATCGCCGCACGGGCGATCGCCGCGTGCGAGCACCTGGGCGCCGACGAGCCGGTCCTGGCCGAGCTGGTGCTCGGCGCGGTCGGTGAGGCGGCCGGGTTCGAGCTGCTCTCCTGGCGCCGCAACCTCGACCTGCCCGACCCGGAAACGTTGCTGAACGACCCCCAGGCACGCCTGCCGGAGCGGCTCGACCGGCTGCACGCCCTGCTCGGCGCGGTAGTGGCGTACGTGCAGGCGGACGGCACGACCGACACGTGGGAGCGGGCGTGGGCGGTGGTGGCACGGGTCGCGCGCACGGCACCGGATGTGGCGGCGACCGCGGCCCGGTCGCTGGCCCGCTCCCGGCCCGAGGGCGCGACCCTGCCCGAGACGATGCTCGAACTAGCGCCGGTGCTGCGCTCAGCCGGGCTCATGCGATGAACGCCGACGGCCCCCGTACTCCCGCCTACGAAGAGGCGGTGCGCGTCAGGATCGCCACCGCGCGACTGCGGGCGGCGCACCAGGCGCCGTACCTCGCCTCGGCCGTCTTCGCCCTCAACCCGGTCATCCTGGAACCGGCCCTGGACGAGGACACCGGCGCGCCCGTCGCCGACCCCGGCTTTCGCGCCTTCCCCGCCGACACCCGGTGGAACCTGTACGTGGAGCCGGGGACCGCGCTGGCCGCCCCGGTCGAGGAGGTCGCCTGGTGGATGCTCCACCAGGTGGGTCACCTGGTGCGCGGTCACGCCGCCCGCTCACCGGTGCGGCCGGAGCCGGGCCACGAGGCGGGCCACGCCGCCGGCGACGTCCGCGACGAGGAGGCCCACCGCTGGAACCAGGCCGCCGACGCCGAGATCAACGACGACCTGGAGGCAGAGGACCTGCGCGGCCCGGCGGGCGTGGTGTCGCCCACCGACCTGGGCCTTCCCGCCCATCGCACCGCGGAGGAGTACGTGCCGATGCTCGACGTGCTGGCCGACGCGATGGGCCGCGGCGGGCAGGCGCTGGCCGAGGCGATCGACTGCGGCAGCGCGGTGGACGGGCAGGAGCGCACGTACGCGGACAGCGCCTCCGGAGAAGGGCTCACCCAGCTTGACCGGGAACTGCTCGAACGCTCCATCGCGGCGGGCATCCAGGACCGCATCAGCGCGCGCAGCGAGGTGCCGTCCGGGTGGCGCCGTTGGGCCGAGGAGCGCCTGCGTCCCTCGGTGAACTGGCGGGCCCGCCTGGGCGCGACGATCCGGCGTGGGCTGAGCACGGTGGGCGGGCAGGTCGATTTCAGCTATCACCGCCCGTCGCGCCGCGCCGGCGCGTACGCCGACATCGTGCCGCCGTCGATGGTGCGCGCGGTCCCGGACACGGTGCTGGTGATGGACACCTCCGGCAGCGTCGGGAACGACGTGCTGAACCGGCTGCTTGCCGAGGTGACCGGGATCATCGACGGCGTGGCCGGTCCCAACCGGCGACTGCGGGCGTTCTGCTGCGACGTCCACCCGCACCCCGTCCAGGTGGTGCGCCGGCCGAGCGACGTCGAACTGGTCGGTGGCGGCGGCACCGACATGCGGGCCGGCATCGCCGCGGCGATGGCCCTGCGGCCCCGCCCCGACCTGGTCATCGTGCTGACCGACGGCGAGACGCCGTGGCCCGAGCAGCGCCCTGCGGCGCAGGTGGTGGTCTGCCTGATCGGCGATGGCGGGCATGCGCCCGGCTGGGCGTCCGTGGCCCGCGTCCCGGCGGACGTGCCGTGGCGGGTGCCGGCGAAAGGAGAGTCATGACGACGGGCTACGCCGACGAGCCGAGCCCCGAGCCGCTGCACGAGTGGCGGCGACGCGGTTTCACCATCGCCGAGGCCCGGCGGTGGATCGACGACGGCTTCTCGATCAACGACGCGGAGCGGTGGCGCAAGTCCGGCGTCTACACGCCCGCCGACGCGCGGCCGTGGCGCACCGCCGGAGCCACCCCGTACACCGTGGATCTGTGGCTGCGGGCCGGCATGACGCCGAGGGACGCGGTGCAGTGGCGCGAGCTGGGCTATCCGCCCGAGGAGGCGGCCGACCGGCATCTCGCCGGGGAACGTCCCCACCCGCGGGGCCGGCTGTGGCGGCTGCTGCACCGGGGCGAGAGGCGGGATGGCGCGTTCGCCGACGAGGAACGCTCCGGCGACATGCGGGAGCTGCTGCGGATGGGTGTCCCGCCGGGCCGGGCGCGCGCCTATGTGGAGGCGGGCTGGACGGGCGCCGACGCGGTGGAGTGGGCGAAACGCGGCATCGACGCGGGGCAGGCACGGGTCTTCGCAGCGCTCGGCCTGTCCGCCCGCGAGGCCGAACGAGTGCTCGCGTCGGGGCAGGACGCCATTTCCCTGATGACCGAGTTCTGGCGCGCCGGGGTGCCGATCGACGAGACGGCGGCCTGGCGTGCGGCAGGTTTCACCGGCGAGGAGGCGGCCCGGATGCGGGCCGGGGGCACCGACGTCGAGCAGGCCAAGGTGTTGCGGGCATTGATCGAGGGCGACGGGTCCGGACCGGCAAGGGGAGAAGCATGAGCCGATCCGGAGGCTGGAGGCATCCCCTCACCGGGTAACCCCGGTGTGTCGCTCACCGGGGCCATCTCAGAAGGTCTTCAAGCCGTCACGGCCGGCTCCGACGCGGCGGGTGGGAGGGCAGGCACTACGTGCACCTGTGCGGAGGCGATGTCGAAGTAGAGACCGACCAGCTTCAGCCGTCCGGCTTTGACCTGCTCATCCACCCTGCGGTAGGTCCTCAGGTTCTCCAGTTGTTGCTGGACGTTCAGCCTGCAGAGCGCGTCCAGCGGGTCGTCGAGGTGGCCGTCGGCGAGCCTCGTCAGGCTGGAGTCGCCGTGCTGGAGCCAGCGGTGCAGCTGGGGCAGGTCGGCCGTGGCCGCGGGGGCCCCGAGCAGCGCGGCCATCGCGCCGCAGCCGGAGTGGCCGCAGACCGTGATGGTGTGGACGTTCAGCACGCGCGTGGCGAATTCGATGGCGGCGGCCACCGAGTCGTCGGCCGGGTCGGAGCCGGCGCACGGCACCAGGTTGCCGATGTTGCGCACGGTGAACAGATCGCCGGGGCCGCTGGAGGTGATCAGGCTCGGCATGATCCGGGAGTCGGCGCAGGTGATGAACAGGTGGGTCGGCTGCTGCCTGGTGGCCAGTTCCATGAAGATGGGCCGCACCAGCGGCGCGGTACGCCGGTGGAACTCCTCGGCCCCCCGGGTGAGCTGGCATTCGATGGCGGTCATGGCCGCATCACCGCGGCGGTGGGCCCAGGGCAGCCACCAGCGTCCGGCCGGCTTGGGCGGGCTCTTGGCCGGGGACATGCGGGTGCCGCTGGCGGCCAGGGCGTACCACTCGTCGTGCAGCTCGTCGATGGTGACCGTGCCGCCCAGGCGTTCGTGGTCCAGCCGCCAGGAGTGCAGGGCCTCGAAGGCGGCGTTGTCCATGAAGTCGATGTTCAGGTCGAGGTCCACGGCGGCGCCCGCCGGAATGGCGCGCAACTCCTGGGTGAGGCGGGGCACGCCGAGGAAGGTGAGCGAGCCGGACACGGTGGCGTTCAGGCGGCCGTCCGGCTCCTCGCGCTTGTCGACGGTCACCCGGGTCAGCCGGCGCAGGGCCAGCAGCGCGGCCAGGGCCAGCCCGGCCAGCACGCCCTCGGCCAGGCCGATCAGGATCACGCCGGTCATGGTGACCAGATAGACGGGGACCTCGTTGTGGCCGTGCACCTTCCTGATGTGGCCGAGGCTGATCGTTTTGATGCCGGTGAAGACCAGCAGGGCCGCCAGCGCCTCCATCGGGATGAGCTGGATCGTTCCACCGAGGCAGAGGGCGAACAGCAGGACCCAGACGCCGTGCAGGACGGCCGACCAGCGGCTGCGCGCGCCCGCCCGGACGTTGGTGGTGCTGCGTATGATCACGCCGGCCACCGGAAGCCCGCCGAGGAAGCCGCTCACCACGTTCGCCGCGCCCTGCCCGGACAGTTCGCGGTCGAGGTCGGCGCGGCGGCCGGTGTGCATGCTGTCGGTGGCCACGCAGCACAGCAGCGACTCCGCGCCGGCCAGGAGCGCGATCAGCAGGACGGCCCCGGCGATGTGCTGCCAGTCGCCGTGCGGCAGCTCCGGCGGCGCCCACCCGTCGATCGCGCCGGACAGGTCGATGCGGGTGACGTTCCAGCCGAACACTCCCGCCGTGCCGGCGGCCACGAGCAGCGCCGCCAGCGGGGCCGGGATCGCCCGGACGTGCTTGGGCAGCCGGCCCCAGACCAGCAGGACCGTGACGGTGAGCACGCCGACCATGACCTTGTGGCCGTGCATGGCGATGATCTGGCCGGGGAGCTGGGTCAGGTTCGCCAGCCCGGAGTGCTGCGGACTGCCGCCCAGCACCACGTGCAGCTGGGCGAGCGCGATGATGATGCCGACGCCGGCCAGCATGCCGTGGACGACCGCGGGCGAGATGGCCAGCGCGGCGCGCGCCGCCTTGAACGCGCCCAGCAACAGCTGGACCCCGCCGGCCAGGATGGTGATGAGGCAGGTGGCCCGCCAGCCGTAGGTGTGCACCAGGCCGGCGATCACCACGGTCAGGCTCGCCGTCGGCCCGCTCACCTGGACGGGTGAGCCGCCCAGCAAGCCGGCGACGATGCCGCCTGCTACGGCGGCGATCAGCCCGGACGCGAGCGGCGCTCCGGCGGCCATGGCGATGCCCAGCGACAGGGGGACCGCGACGAGGAAGACCACCAGCGAAGCTGGAAGATCATGGCGTAGCGTGCTAAAGACGCTACTCTCCGTAGTCAGTTTCATGCGGCATACTTTAGTGACGCAAGCCCTGCACCCTCTGGCGCTGCAGGAGTGCCGGACGCTGCCGGCTGGGCCACGGGATCGCTGACGAGGGGCCGCGCCAGCCGCCCCCTCCTGACACCTGCCGGAGCGGAGCCCTGGCTCAAGGTTCGGGCGGCGCCGGGGTGTTGACGAACACGGCGATGTCGCGGTCGAAACAGACGATGACGTGCCCGTCCGCGCTGATTGCCACCCCTCTTACGGGTTTGGGGAAGTGCAGGTCGGATCCGACTTGCCGGCGGGTGGTGAGCTTCCACACGCGTACCGTCTGATGGCTGGTGGTCGCAGCGATGGGTTGACCGTCCACTGTGGCGGCGGCAACCGCTCCTGTGGCCTTGCTGGGAAGGTCGCCGAGGGCGTTGCCCGTGGACAGGTCCCAGATCGTCACGGGGTCCGAGCTGTTGCGGCTGGCGATGACCGCGGCCGGCCGATCGCCGATGGTGGTGACGGCGAGGTCGTGCACGGATTCGGCGTGCTGGTCGGCGGGAGAGGTCGTGGTCGGCGGGTCGGTGGTGAGGTCGAGCACCCTGAGGCCGCCGTCGTGGGCGAGGGTCAGGGCGACCGGTCGGCCGTGGAGGGTGGTGGCGCCGACTGCGCCCGTCCAGCGCCGCCCGTCGGCACGGGATGCATCGATCTCTTCGCCTGTGTTCAGGTTCCACATGCGGATGGTTTCGTCGTAGCTGGCGCGCCGCCGTGACGACAGGCCCACATCCGTACCGTGCGATCGTCGCCGGCGGAGAGGCCACCGGTCGCCCGTCCACCACGGTCGTCGCGATCGCGCGCGGGAGGGAGAGGTGGTCGCAGCCATCGACACCGGTGCGTGACGCTCGGCCGTAACATCGGCAACGAACTCGTCATCGGACGTGCCACGCCGCCATCGGGCAGTCCCTCAACGCCCTGGGCCGGCGAGAAGAAGGGTACGCACACCTGAGAGATGGCCTGGCGATTCTTGAACGGTTGGGTGCGCCAGAAGCAGAGGATGTTCTCACGCTCCTCGCCACGGTGGAATGAAGAGACCCGTCCGCTATCCGGCGGCGGTCAAGTGTCCACTCACTGCCCTGCACTTCCCGCTGTCCACCTTGTCGGCGGGTGTAGTACCGTGACCCGCGTGACTGCCGGGTCGGCCTTGGGCCACGCACCAGAGAGCAGCCCGGCTGACGTTTGATCGCCGGACGGGCCCGCGGCCCGCCGTCTTCTTCTCCATTCAGTACGACACGGCAGACAGCACCAATGGAGAAGAATGGATTTCAACAAGCAGGTCATCGACGAGTTCCGCGCCAACAACGGCCAGGTCGGTGGCTATTTCGAGGGAGCGCGACTGCTCCTGCTCACCACCACGGGCGCCCGCTCGGGCAAGCCGCACACGACCCCGCTCGGCTACCTGCCCGACGGCGGTGAGCGCATGCTGGTCATCGCCTCCGCCGGGGGAGCGCCGAACAACCCGGCCTGGTATCACAACGTGAAGGCCAACCCGCGCGCCACCGTGGAGACTGGCGTTCTCATCTTCGATGTCGAGGCGGAGGTCCTGGAGGGTGCCGAGCGTGACGTGGCGTTCGCCCGCGCGGTGGAAGGCGACCCCGGCTGGGCCGACTACCAGGCCAAGACGACGCGTACCATCCCGGTCGTCGCACTTCGCGTGGTCGGTCCGCCCCGGGGCAGCGCACCGTCGGGCGGTGCGTACCTCACGTTGGTGCACGACGGCTTCCGCCGCGAACTCGCGCTGATCCGCAAGGAGCTGTCCGATGCGGAACGGCCAGGCCTGGGCGTGCAACTTCGCATCAACTGCCTGACCGTCTGCCAGGGGCTGCACCATCACCACACGGGCGAGGACACCATGATGTTCCCCGGCCTGGCCGAGCGGCACCCCTCGCTCGCTCCGGCCCTGGAGCGGCTGGCCGAGGAGCACGAGCGCATCGCTGCGCTCCTGGAAGAGCTGAAGCAGGCCCTTGCTCGAGAGGATCCGCTGAAGGTACGGGCCGAGATCGAGCGGCTCGTCGATGAGCTCGAAGCGCACCTGACGTATGAGGAGGAGCAGCTGATCCCGATTCTCGACCTCGCCTGAAGCTTGAGGGGGAAACGATCCCGAACCTGCCGGGATGCGATCGTCGCCGCCTGACTGAACACCCGGCTCAGCGGCACTCGTGAACACCCCACCGGGAAGATGCGGGTGAGAAGGGTCTTCGGAGCGATCCGAGGGCTCTTTCTCATGTCTGGAAGTCGACGAACACCCTCATCGGCCGTAGCCGGTGCCGGTGGACGGCTTCCGTGACGCCGGCGCCCGGGTGCCCGACGTGATCGGCGATGTGCTCAGGTCAACGACGTTGCACAGCGAGCAACTCCGAGACCGTGACGAATCGGTATCCCTGGTCACGGAGGCCAGTGATCAGGTCTTTGATGGCTTCGCGAGTGTTCTGCCCGCTGCCGTACCAGGGGTGGAGCAGGATGATCGATCCTGGTCTGGTCTGCTCGCGCACGGCCGCGACGATCTCGACGGCGGTCGGGCTCCTGCCCGAGTCCGGCTCCACGTCCCACATCACTGTGCGCCTCCGGTTGCCGGCCAGACACAGCGGTAGCACCAGCAGTTCCTTGCCCGTCGGCGGACGGAACAGGATCTCGCCGCGCTGCCCCGCCTTCCGGATGGCCGCATCGGTGCGTTCGATCTCGCTCGCCACGGTGGCGGGGGAGACGAAGACCATGCGCCGGTGGGTGTAGGTGTGGTTGGCGAGCTGATGGCCTGCGGCGACCGGCGCCTGCGCGTCCTGTGCCCGGGCCTCGACCTGGGCGCCGACGACGAGGAACGTCGCGCGAACGCGCTGCTCGGCGAGGACGTCGATGATCTCGTGGGTGTGCTCGTCAGGGCCGTCGTCGAAGGTCAGGGCCACGACCTTCTCGTCGGTCGTCACGCGGTGGGTCAGTTCTCCCGCCAGCTGGAACGTCCGGGCGTTCATCAGCTGGTACAGGCCCATCGCTCCGACGAGGAGGATGGCGAGAAGGGGCAGGAGGAGCTTGAGCCATCTTCCTCGTACGGTCGTTGCGGCTGCGTCCGTGGGCGATCATGGAATCACGAGCCAGGGCACCCGGACGCCGCGCTCACACAACCGTGGGCGGGAGCCGTCCACGCGACGGAGGCCGGCTGGCATGCTCCTGGCCCCGGAACTGGTCGGGCCCCTCAAGGTGCCGTGCCCGCCCGCTCAATACCCGCGGCGGCGAGGGGCGGCGGTCGGGCGGCGGGAGAGGATGGTCCGGCCCGTGGGCTTGAGGTCGCGCGCCGGGTGTTCGTGCCGGTGCGGCGATCGGGGCCGGTGGTCGGCCCTGGCCTGGTCGATCGAGGCTGGGAGTTTGATATGCATGCCTTCTCCTTGCGGTTCTAGGCCCTGCTGAGCCAGGTGACCTGGGCGCCGTTGTCGAAGGACTCGCGCCGGGCGGGAGTGAACAGGGTGGGGCGGAACGGTCCGGAGAACATGGGGATGCCCGTGCCCGCCACCACGGGATAGCTCTTGAGGATGATCTCGTCGATCTCCGGGAGCAGGGAGGCGGCGAGCTTGCCGCCGCCGCAGAGGTAGATGTCCATGCCGGTGTCCTCGGCCTTCAGCCGCCGGACGAGCTCGATCGGGTCGCCCGTCTCGACCTGCACCATCGGGTCGTCGATCGTCAGCGTGCTGGAGACGACGTACTGGCGCAGGTGGGAGTACGGGCTGGTGGTGGGGACGTCCAGGGCTGGCTCGTAGGTGCCGCGGCCCATCACCAGCGTGTCGAAGACCTTGTTGGGGGCGTCCTCGAGGCCGACAAGCCTGCGGATGTGGGTGGGGAGCGTCTCGGGATAGCGGAGGTTGATCCAAGCGGCCATCTGGTCCGACACGGGGTAGAAGTCGAACTCGGCGTTGGGGCCCGCGATGTAGCCGTCAAGCGAGACGCCGATGTAGTAGACAAGCTTCCGCATACGGTTTGGCTCCTGATGTAGTACTCTGCTTGAAGTGCTTTGAAAGTAGTACTACAACTGGAGTGGTGTCAAGTGCGGAGAAATCCGGAGCGGCGGCAGGCGCTGATCGACGCGGCCATCGAGGTGCTGGCCAGGGAGGGAGCGCGGGGGCTGACCTTCCGGGCCGTCGATGCGGAGGCGGCCGTGCCCACGGGCACGGCGTCCAACTACTTCGCCAACCGCGACGACCTGTTCACGCAGGTCGGCGGACGCATCTATGAGCGGTTGCTGCCCGACGAGGCCGCGATCGCCCGCAGCAGGGAAGGCGTGCAGGACGAAACCCGCTACGCCGAGCTCATGCACGAACTGGTGGATCGGGTCTCCGCCTTCAACTCCGGCTACCTGGCCCTGCTCGAGCTCCGGCTGGAGTCCACGCGGCGTCCCGAGCTGCGCGCCGTGCTGACCAAGCGCATCCGCGAGGACATCGACGCCAACATCGGCTACCACGCCGCTTCTGGCCTGCCCGGCGACTCGACCTCGGTGGTGCTCCTCTACCTCACTCTCAACTGGCTCATCGTGGAGCGGCTGACACTGCCCGACATCTTCAGCGAGCAGGAGATCCACGATCTGGTGGACGCCGCCGTGCGCAGATCGCTGAATGCCTGACGCGTGAGGCCACCGGGCAGATCCGGGAAACGATCACGCCTCTGGCGGGAAGCGATCTTCGGACTGGTCCTGTCCCGCCAGGTCATCCACTCTCGTGAAACCCCCGTCGGGCCGTGTTCACACCGCTCGAGGTGCGCCAGGCCCGGTCGCGGCGTGTAGACGGAGCCGACGACCGGCTGGCCACCGACGGCCGGGACCGCCTCCCGATCCCCGGCCAACGGCCGCGAGGAGCATCGCACGCTGAAGGCGCTGACCGTCGAAGCCGGGCTGCTCACTCCTACGCGACCTCGCCGTCGGCACCCTGCGCCTGCCCGGCGCGACCAACCTCGCCCAGGCCATCCGGCACCTCTCCCGAGCCGCCACCTGCCCGCCGGCTGTCCTCGGGCTCTCGTGATCAGCGGAATTCTCCGGCGTCCTGGGGTCATCGTCAAATGTCCGGTCGATGGCCTGGTTATGGCAGCTCGTATTGACCTAGAGTCCCGGAGAAAGGCGTTCGGCGACAACGGCAAGTAAACGCAAGCGGCCGAATCGCCCGACTCGGTTACCTGACCTGCATGCTGTTCCCGGTCCGAGATGTAGAAAGGGGCCCGATCTGTCATGAGCGTTCTGAAGACTATCGCCGTTGCCGGAAGCCTCGCGGTGCTCACATTGGGCATGTCCGCTCTGCCGGCCGCAGCCACCGCGGAAGCCGTGGGATCGGCGCCGCAGTCGGCACAGGAATGTCTGGCCTACCTCAACAGCCAAGGTTATGCGACGACGCCGGCCAGGACCGACGCCTGTAACTCACTCGTCCATGCCTTCTGTATCGAGATTCTCGAGGACAGCCAGGTGGCCTCGGCCCACGCCGCGATCGCCTGCGATCTCGCCCGAGGCCGCGACTCGCTCGCGAACCGCTCGCGCACTCCGGCGAGCTGAAGCAGTCACCGCGCACAGTGAGACAGAAAGAAGGAGGCAATCGATGATTCGACGGGCCATCGCACTGGCCATGGCCGCCCTGACGGCGTCCATCCTGCTCTTGACCCTGTCCGGCACCGCCCATGCAGCCGAGAAGCTGGAGCGGTTCACAACGAAGTCCGCCTGCATGGACGCCCTGTACGATCTCAAACCCAGCGTGCCCGGTGTGCCGTTGAGCTGCGAGTACGAGCCCTGCTGCGAAGCGGGCTCGGGCGTCTTCCCCTGGGTGTTGTACGCCGGTTACTGATCGGCGCTCCAGACGAACCGCCGGCCGCCCGCTCTCGACATGGTGACGAGAGCGGGAAAGGCCCGGGTGACCTTTCGTTTTCCGGTATTCGGCGTCCGCCGTCGTGCCGTGCGAGCCGGGCCCGGCAAGCTGCCGATCCTTTCTTGAGACGTGGTTTCTTACCGCTCCCCGAGGGTTTGCCTATGTTGAGAATGGCCCTTGTCAATATGCCCTTCGCCGACTGGAATCGGCCTTCGTTCGCGTTGAGCCAGCTTGCCGAGTCGCTCCGGTGTGAATTCGGCTCCGCGATCGAAGTCAGTGTGCACTACCTCAACCAGGATTTCGCCGAGTACTTCGGCGCCAAGCTGTACGAGCAGATCTCGTTGAACCACGACCACGTCGACACCGGCCTGGGCGACTGGTTGTTCCGCGACCTGGCCTTCCCAGGACAGCAGGACAACGCCGACGACTATTTCTCCAGGTTTTATCGGGGCGAAGGCTGGCGGGAATTCCGCGAGAACATCCTGGCGCGCCGCGACGGCCTCGGAACGTTGTGCGCGACGCTGGTCGACGAACACGGCCTGGCTGAGGCGGACGTTGTCGGGTTCAGTTCGATGTTCACCCAGAACGTCCCGAGCATGGCCGCGGCCCGGCTGGTCAAGGATCGTAACCCGGCCGCTCTGACGCTGCTGGGCGGCGCCAACTGCGAATCCCCCATGGGCGCCGTCATCGCCGAGCAGGTCCCCGTCATCGATTACGTCTTCTCCGGGCCGGCCCTCCAGACCCTGCCGAAACTGGTCGAGAACGTCCTGGCGGGGCGTCCGGAGGCGAACTCGCAGATACCGGGGATCCTCACCCGGGCCAACTGCAAGGAACCGAGATTCCGGCGGGCCATCGGCGGCAACAGGGACATCAACGACGTCATCGTGCCTGACTTCAGCGCGTTCTTCGACGCGCTGGACACCCATCCAGAGGTGCGGGAAAACGGTGAGGCGAGCCCCATGCTCTTCTTCGAGACCTCCCGGGGCTGCTGGTGGGGAGAGCGCTCGCACTGTACCTTCTGCGGGCTCAACGGCCAGAGCATGGCCTACCGGTCCATGGACGCCGGCCTCGCGATCGAACAGTTCCAGAGGCTCTTCACCTTCGCCCCCCGGTTCCCCCTGCTCTTCTGTACCGACAACGTCATGCCCCGGCACTACCCGCGCGAGGTCTTCGACCACCTGGAGACGCCGCCCGGTGTCTCGATCTACTACGAGGTCAAGCTGCCGCTGAGTCGCGATGATCTGCGGCGGATGGCCAGGGCCGGCGTCAACATGGTGCAACCGGGGATCGAGGCGCTCTCCAGTTCGACGCTGAAGCTCATGGGCAAGGGAACCACGTCGTTCCACAACCTGCAGTTCCTGAAGCACTGCCGCGAGTTCGACATCTTCCCCGACTGGAATCTGCTGATCGGGTTCCCGGGCGAGGACCCGGAGGTCTTCCCGCACTATGCGAAGCACATGCCGAACCTCTCCCACCTGCCTCCGCCGCACGGCGTGTACATGGTCAGGTTCGACCGATTCAGCCCCTATTTCAACCGGCGTGACGAGTTCGGGCTCGATCTGTGGCCGGTCGACTACTACCCCTTGATCTATCCGTTCGACCAGGAATCGCTGTTCGACCTCGCCTACTTCTTCTCCGATCAGAGCCTCGGGAAATACGCGATCGAGGCCGTCTCGTGGCACGACCGGCTGCGGGAACTCGTCGCCGGGTGGCAGCGGGAGTGGTCGGGGACGGCCGGGCCGGTGGGGGAGCTCCGTCTGGACGGAGATCCCGCCGGAGGCTGGTGGATCGAGGATTCACGGCGGCGGGAGTCGCCCGCCCGGCATCAGGTCGACGAGGACATGGTCCGGCTGCTCCGCCGGCTGGCGTCACCGACCAAGCCCGGGCGGCTGGCGTCGGAGTGGCCCACGGGCCCCGCGGACCTGACCCGCCGGCTGCGCTGGCTGGAGAGCCATCGTATGGTCTTCGAAGAGGGCGGCAAGACGCTCAGCCTGGTGATCGGGGCCCTGGACGACCAGCCCGAGGCCACGCCGGGAGACCCCGGCGGACCGGAGACGGGCGGGCGGACCCTGCTGCCCGTCATCGCCGAGCGGGCCGCCACGTCCAGAGAAGCCGTTCAGCCATGACCGGGCCGGAACTGCCGCTGGTGGTGCAGGCCGACGACGGCGCACCGGCACATGTCACCGAGATCCTCGCCGACCGCGGGCAGGAGCTGCGCGCGGCCCTGCACCGGCACGGTGCGGTGCTGCTACGCGGGTTCGCCGTCCGGGGCGTCGACGGCCTGGACGCCGCCGTCAGGACGTTCTCCGGAGCCCCGCTGACCTATACCGAGCGGTCCTCGCCGCGCAGGGTGATCAAGGGCAACATCTACACCTCGACCGAATATCCCCCCGACGCGGAGATCTTCCTGCACAACGAGAACTCCTACCAGGCCCACTGGCCGGGAGTCCTCTACTTCCTCTGCCTGACCCCGCCCGACTCGGGCGGGGCGACCCCGCTCGCCGACACCAGGCGGGTGTACTCCGAGATCGATGAGTCGGTACGCGAGGAGTTCGAGCGTCGCCGGTGGATGGTCGTCCGCAACTATCACGAGGACGTCGGTCTGCCTTGGCAGGAAGCCTTCGGTACGTCCGATCGAGCAGAGGTGGAGCACCACTGCGCCAGAAACGGGCTCGGCGCCCACTGGATCGGAACCACCGGGCTCCGTACCGAGGCCGTCCGTGATGCGGTGCACAAGCATCCGGCGACGGGCGTGCCGGTGTGGTTCAACCACATCACCGTGTTCCACGTGTCCACCCTGCCGGCAGCCGTCCGGGCCGGCCTCCTCGACATGTACGGAGCGGACCGGCTGCCGAGCAACACCTATTACGGCGACGGCGCGGACATCCCCGTCGAAGTACTGGATCACCTGCGCGCCTGCTACCGGTCGGCCAGCACGCGTTTCGACTATCACCGCGACGACCTGATGATCATCGACAACATGCTGGCCGCGCACGGCCGCGAGCCGTTCACCGGTCCGCGCAAGATCGCGGTCGCGATGGCGGAGCCGGCCGGCCGGCTGTGACCCGAATCGATCCGCGTATGGAAGGGATGGCACGTGGCGGACCACGAGGACGACCGCACGTATGTGGTCGTGATGAACCACGAGGAGCAGTACTCGATCTGGTCGGCGGACATGGACGTCCCGGCCGGCTGGACGCCGGTCGGACACCGCGGTAGCCGCGAGGAGTGCCTGGAGTACATCGAACAGGTGTGGACGGACCTGCGGCCGCTGAGCCTCCGCAGGCAGATGGCGGGAGAAGCCCACTGATGTTCGTCTACTGCCGGGCTTACCGTCTGGGAGAACTGCGGGCCTTCGAGGGCTGGGCGGACAGCGCGGCGTCCGCCCAGCTCTCCGACGACGAGATCGTGTATCTCACCGACGAGTTCACCGTGCTGCGGAGCCCGGTGGTCGCCGATGAGGCGCCCATCCGGGCCGACGACACCCCGGAGTGGCGCGAGTTCTGCGCCTCCGTCGTGAATTTCCAGCCTGACGACCACGACCCCGCCGACGACTTCCACCCTGCCGGGGCGAACGGCGGCTCAGCACGAGCCGATCGGTAGGGACGGGGAGGAGAATGGTGTACGCGGACCAGACGATCACCACATCCGTGGACGGGCTCTTCCGGCACTGGGCGGCGCGGACTCCCGACGCGATCGCGATGCGCTTTCACGACCGGGTCTGGACCTACGCGCGGCTGGACGCCGAATCCGACCGGCTCGCGGCCGCGCTGGCCGAGGTCGGGGTCGGCCGCGACGCGGTGGTGGGCCTGCACGGACGCCGAGGGGCGTCGCTGGTCATCGCCATGCTGGCGGTGCTCAAGGCGGGGGGCGCCTACCTCGTGCTCGATCCCGCCTATCCGGACGAACGGCTGCGCCTGATGGTCACCGACACCCGCGTGGCGGCCGTCGTGTCCGACCGGGTCGATCCGGGGTGGGCGGCCGGGATGCCGGTCGTCCCCTACGCCGCACGCGGCGCGGAGGCAGTCCCGACGCACGGGTCGCATCCCGAAGGCCTGGCCGCGGTGATGTTCACCTCCGGCTCCACCGGGCGCCCCAAGGCGGTCGGCGTTCCGCACGGCGCGATCCTGCGGCTGATCGTCGCCCCCGACTTCGTCGACATCACCCCGGCCGACGTCCAGCTGCACCTCGGTGACCCCTCGTTCGACATCACCACGCTGGAGGTGTGGGGGGCGCTGTGCAACGGCGCCCAGGTCGTGGTGCTGCCCGCGGATCCGCCTGCCGGGCCGGAGGAGGTCATCGCCGCGCTGCGCGAGCACCGGCCCTCGCTGGTGTCGTTGACCGCCAGCCTGTTCAACAGGACGTTCGACAGGGACGCGGGCGTTTTCGCAGAGCTGCGCTACTTGTTCGTGGTCGGCGAACCCATGGATCCGGTCAGGACCCGTGCCCTGCTGCGGGGACGCCCGCCGGCGCACCTGGTGAACGGTTACGGCCCGACGGAGAACACCACGTTCTCGACCTGCCATGACGTCACGGCCCTCGCTGACGACGCGGTCAGGGTGCCGGTCGGCGTCGCCGTCAACGGAACGTCCCTGGTCGTGCTGGATCCTGACATGTCGCCGGTGCCCGTGGGCGAGGTCGGTGAGCTGTGGGTCGGCGGAACGGGACTCGCGCGAGGCTATCTCGGCGACCCCGCGCTCACCGCCGACCGGTTCGTGCCGGACCCCTTCGGCACGCACGGGGGGCGGCTCTACCGCACCGGGGATCTGGTGCGTGAACTTCCCGACGGCGCGCTCGACGTGCTCGGCAGGATCGACCAGCAGGTGAAGATCCGCGGCTACCGGGTCGAGCCCGGTGAGATCGAGGGCGCCGTCCGCACCACGCCCGACGTCGCCGACTGCGTGGTCCTGGCCACCCCGGTGGGCGAGGATCTCCGGCTCGTCGCCTACGTGGAGCCCAGGTCCGGCCACACCGTGGACGTTGCCGGCCTGCTGGCCGGGTTGCGAGCCCGGTTGCCCCGCCACCTGATCCCGAACCACATCGTCGTGCTGGAGTCCTTCCCGCTGACCGGCAGCGGGAAGATCGACAGGAACGCGTTCCCCGGGATCGAGGCCGGCTCCCGCGCCACAGCGGGCGAACGAGTCCCGCCCCGCACGACGATCGAGGCCGACCTGTGGCGGATCTGGTCGGAAGCCCTGCTGATCGGTGACTTCGGCGTGCATGACGACTTCTTCTCACTCGGCGGCCATTCGCTGCTCGCGACCGGGATCGCTCTGGAGATCAGAGAGCGCTTCGGGATCGAGTTGCCCGTGCGAACGGTGTTCGAGCGCCCCACCGTCGCGCGCCTGGCAGAGCGCGTCGCCGAGGCGCGGCGGGCCACGACGGACCGGCTCGACGACATCGTCGACGCGGTCGAAGCCCTGGCCCGCCGGCAGGATTCGGAGATCACGGGCCACGGCGGGAGCGGGTCAGCATGAGCGAACTCACCGCATCGATCCGCGCGCTCAGCCCCGGCGACCGGGCCGAACTGCGGCAGCGGATGTGGACCCGCGGGCTGGGCACCGGGATGCTCGACGACGGAGGAGCCGAGGCCCCGGCATCGCTCTCCCAACGGCGGATCGCCTTCCTGCAGGAGCTCTTCCCGGACAACGCCGCGTACAACAGCCCGATGAGCTGCCGGCTTTCCGGGCCGCTGGACGAGCCGGCGCTCGGCCGCGCGCTCAACAGGCTGCTCGACCGGCATCCGGCCCTGCGGACAGCGCTCCGCAACGATGCGGGAACCGTGATCCAGCTCGTCGCACCGGCAACGGACCGGCCGCTCCCGCTGATCGACCTTTCCTGCCTCGGCCCCGACGCCAGGACGGCCGAGGCCGACCGGCTCGCGAGGACGGCCCAGGAATTCGGTTTCGACCTGGGGAGCGGGCCGCTGGTGAGGTTCTGGCTCGTCCGGCTCGAACCGGAAGAATCGATCTTGTTGCTCACGTTCCACCACGCCGTCTTCGACGGATGGTCGGTCCCCCTCCTTGCCCGCGATCTCACCGAGCTGTACGACGCCGAGATCGAGGGCAGGAAGAACCGGCTGCCCTCCCTGGACGTCGATTACGGCGAGTACGCCCGCTGGCAGGCGGACTGGCTGCGCAGCGCGGAGGCCGAGCGCCAACAGGCCTACTGGACCCGCCAACTGTCCGGCGCGCCCGAGGCCGTCACGCTGCCGTTCGACCGTCCGCGCGCGGAGCGGCCGAGCAACCGCGGCGCCTCACTCCGGTTCGTCGTGCCGGCCGCCGTCCGGGAGCGCCTGGCGCGGCTGGCCGCGTCCGGTGACGCGACGCTCTTCATGGTCCTGCTCGCCGGCTTCTCCGCCGTGCTCAGCCGCTACAGCGGCCAGAACGAGGTGGTCGTCGGGACCCCGGTGGCGAACCGCCCGCATACCGCGCTGCGGGAGCTGATCGGCTTCTTCGCCAACTCCGTGGCCCTCCGCTGCCGGATCCGTCCGGACCGCACGTTCGCCGAGCTCGTCGCCGCCATGCGGGAGACGTGCCTCGACGCGTACGACAACCAGGACCTGCCGCTCGACGTGCTGGCGCAACAGTTGAGTCCCGAGACCGACATCAGCCGCAACCCGATCTACCAGGTCAACCTCACCCTTCACAACACGCCGGAACCGGTGCTGGCCGCGCGCGGGCTGACCATCACCCCCATCGTCCTCGATCTCGACTGGTCACGCTTCGACCTGGACCTGAACATCTGGGAGACCCGCGCCGGCGAGCTCGACTGCCAGCTCGTCTACGCGACGGACCTCTTCGACGCGGCGACGGTGCGGCGGATCGCGGACTCCCTGCTCGCCCTGCTGGCCGGCGCGGCGCCCGGCACGACGGTACGCGCGCTGACGCGCCCGGCGAGTCCTCCGGTCCTTCGCGGACCGGTCGTGGAACGGCCGCGTGACATGCGCGTCCACAAGCTGTTCGAGGCGCGGGCGGCCGAATGCCCGGACTCCGTCGCCCTCTCCGTCTGGCCCGCCCAGTTCGTCACCTACCGCGAGCTCGACGCGCGCGCGAACGCCGTGGCGGCGGCGCTGCGCGAGCGCGGCGTGAGGCGGGGCGACGTGGTGGCCGTCTCGCTGCCGCGCTCGATCGATCTCGTCGTCGTGCTGCTGGGGATCCTCAAGGCCGACGCCGCCTACCTCCCCATCGATCCCGGCGATCCCGCCGCCCGCGTCGCGCATGTCCTGACCGACAGCGGTGCCAGGCTGCTGATCGCCGAACCGGGACGGCGGGCACAGGCCGGCCTGCCCGTGGTGGCCCCGGACGAGCTGCGTTCCTCCGCCACGGCGCCGCCCGCCGGCGCAGGCGACGCCGGCGACGATGGCGACGTCGTCTACGTGATCTACACCTCCGGCACGACCGGACGGCCGAAAGGCGTGGTGGTTCCCCACCGAAGCGTGGCCAATTACCTGCTGTGGGCCGCGGAGCGGTACGAGCTGGCCGGCGGCGATGGCGTGCCGCTGCACTCGTCGGTCGGTTACGACCTGACGGTCACCAGCGTCTTCGCCCCGCTGCTGGCCGGGCAGCGGGTCGTGGTGCTGGAGGAGACCGAGACGCCCGCCGAGGCGCTGCGCACCTCGGCCGAGTTCGACACCGGCCTCAGCATGGTCAAACTGACGCCGTCCCATCTTCGGCTGCTCGACGAACCGCGCGCGGGCGGTGACCTCCCGCCCTGGGCCCGGTATCTCGTGATCGGCGGCGAGGACCTCCTCGACGCCCGGATCGCCTCCTGGCGTGCCGCGGGGCTGCGGTGCGTGAACGAGTACGGTCCCACCGAGGCCGCGGTCGCCTGCGCGTTCCACGTCGACGACGGCACCGTGACCTCGGCGGGCAGGATCCCCATCGGCGGGCCCGTCGACAATGCCACGCTCGTCGTCGTCGACGACGACCTGGCCCCCGTACCGCTCGGGGCGCCGGGCGAGCTCTGCGTCGGCGGTGAAGGACTCGCCTACGGGTACTGGAACCGGCCGGGGTTGACTGCCGCGAACTTCGTCCCGGACGCGTTCGGAGGACGGGCGGGGGCCCGGTTGTACCGGACCGGCGATCGCGTTCGGTTTCGTCCCGACGGGACGTTGGAGTATCTGGGCCGGATCGACGATCAGGTGAAGATCAGAGGACACCGCGTCGAGCCCGGCGAGGCGGCCGCGACGCTCGAACGTCATCCCGACGTGCGCCAGGCCGCAGTGCTGCTGGACGACGCCACGGCGGATGCCCGGCTGGTCGGCTTCGTCTCGCTCCATCACTCCCCGGACGCGGAAGCCGGGGAGGTGCTGGAGCCCGCCCACGTGGAGCAGTGGCGCAGCCTGTACCGGTCCACCTACGCCGATCTCGACCCCGCCGGAAGGCCGGCGGCCAACCTCGCCGGATGGACGAGCGGCTTCGACGGCCGGCCCATCGAGCGCGACCAGATGGCGTCCTGGCTGGCGGGCACGACTGAGCGGATCAAAGGGCTGCGACCGCGCCGGGTGCTCGAGATCGGCTGCGGCACAGGCATGGTGCTCGCCGAAATCGCGCCCGCCTGCACCCGGTATGTCGGGAGCGACGTCTCGTCCGAGGCGGTCGGGTACGTGCGCGACCACCTGATCGGCGTCGACCAGGTGCCGGGGGCCGACGTGATCGAGCTCCGGTGCGCTCCGGCGGATCAGAGCATCCGGCCGGGCGACGACGTCGACACGGTGATCCTCAACTCGGTCGTGCAGTATTTCCCGTCCGCGGACTACCTCGGCAGGGTGCTGGAACGCGCCGTCGCCGCCATCCCGGACACCGGCGGTCACGTGTTCGTCGGCGATGTGCGCCATCTCGGGCTGTTGAGGACGTTCCACACCGCCGTCGCGGCGCACACGGCCCAGCCCGCCGCCAGGGCCCGCGACGTCGTCGCCGAGGCGTTCCGGCGGTCTCAGCGAGAGGGCGAGCTGTGCCTCGCGCCTGCCTTCTTCACTGACCTCATGGCGGCGCTGCCCCGCGTCACCGGAGTCCGGGTGCTGCTCAAGCGCGGGCCCTACCGCAACGAGCTGACCGCCTACCGCTACGACGTGATCATCTCGGTCGGCCGTCCCGCGCCGCCGTACCCGGACCCGCGCGACTGGACCGCCGGCGGGATGACCGTGTCCCGGCTGGAGGAGGAGCTGCGGGCCGGACGGGGTGCAGCCGCTTTCGCCGCCGTTCCCAACGCCCGGCTCGAACGCGACAACAGGCTGCTGGGCCTGCTCGGCCGGACTCCGCCGGAGGCGCCGTTCGCCCGGCTCCGGAGCGAACTCGACCGGGCAGAGGACATCGGCGTCGACCCCGACCACCTTCTCGAACTGGGTGACACCTACGGTTGCGACGTCGAGCTGAGCTGGGCGCACGACTACGGGGACGGCTCGTACGACGTCACCATCACCGACCGGTACGCATCCGTCCAGGATGCGGCACCGCCGGCTCGCACACCGGGCCGGATGCCACCGAGGAACGTCCGCGGCCGGGCGAGGGCCAACGTCCCCACCCGGTACGCCTCGGCGGTCCGCCGGGTGCCGCTGATCGAACAATGGCTCGCCGAGCAGCTTCCCGCCTGGCTGCGGCCTTCCCAGCTCATCGTGGTGGACGAGATGCCGCTCGCGCCGAGCGGGAAAGTCGACACGGCCACGCTCCGCCACCTCGTGCGCGTGCCCGGCGAAGAGTCCGCCGTGATCAGCGAGCCGATGTCCCCGGTCCAGGAGCGCATCGCCCGGATCTGGAGCGAGCTGCTGGCCAGGGAGGTCGTGCGCACCGACGCCGACTTCTTCGAACTCGGCGGACACTCGCTGCTGACCTTCCAGCTGGTCGCAAGACTCCGCGAGGAGTTCCAGGTCGACGTGCCGGTACGGGCGCCGTTCAACGCCTCGACGGTGCGCGAGCAGGCCGACCTGATCGGCGCGCTGGCCGGGCTCCCGGCCACGGCTTCCGGGCCGCCGCCCCTGGTGCCGGTGGCCCGTTCCGAGCGCATGCCGACCTCGTTCGCGCAGGAGCGGTTGTGGTTCCTCAGCAGGCTCGAGCCGGAGAGCATCCAGTACAACTTCCCGAACCCGGTGATTCTCAGCGGTGATCTCGATCCGCGCGCGCTGGAGAACGCGCTGGACACCGTGCTCCGGCGGCACGAGGTGCTGCGGACGGTCATCCGGTCGGACGAGGGAGTGCCCTACCAGACCGTGCTGCCGCACCGTTCGTTCCGGCTCCCGGTCGCCGATCTGTCCGGTCTGCCGCCGGAGGAGCGGGACGAACTGGCTCGCAGGCTGGCCCGGCAACAGTACGAGCTGCCCTTCGAGCTGGCGAAGCCTCCGATCGTGCGCCTGCTCCTGCTGCGCATGTCCGCCCGCGAGCACATCCTGCTCCTGACGACACACCACATAGCGATGGACGGATGGTCCGTCGGTGTGCTGATGGACGAACTGACGGCGATCTACGCGGCCCGCCGGGCAGGGGAGGAACCGGATCTGCCGGACCTGCCCGTCCAGTACGCGGACTACGCCGCCTGGCAGCGCCGCCTGGCCGAGTCGGGACACTTCGACGCCATGGCGGGCTACTGGACCGGCCAGCTGGAAGGCGTGACGGAGCTGCCGGGCATCCCGACGGATCGGCCCCGTCGTCCGAGCGGCGCGCCCGACCGCCCCGGCCGGCGCCTGCCGGTCGAAATCCCGGACATGACCGTCCAGAAGTTGCGGCTGCTGTGCAAAGACGAGGAGTGCACTCTCTACATGGCTCTGCTCGCCGCGGTCAAGGTCGCGATAGCGCGCAGGTCGCAGCATCCGTCCGTCGCGGTCGGCTCGGACGTCGCCGGCCGGTCCGAGCGAGGGCTGGAGGCGATGATCGGGTTCTTCGTCAACCAGATCGTGGTGCGGACCGACCTGAGCGGGCGGCCGACCTGGCGGGAACTGCTCGGCCGGATCAGGAAGGTGACCATGGACGCGTACGCGTACCAGGACTTCCCGTTCGAGGAGACGGTGAAGGCGCTCAACCCGCGCCGCAGCCGCAATCCGAGCCCGCTGTTCCAGGTCAAGTTCGGGCTGGACAACACCGCGGAGAGCTCGAGAGAGCTGCCGGGGATCCGGATGGCGCCGCTGCCGTTGCAGCTCATCGACAGCAGCCGCTTCGACCTGGCGCTGATGCTGCGCGACGACGGCGACAGGGTGCGGGGCTTCCTGGAATATGACCTCGGCCTGTTCTCGGCCGACACCGCGGAGCGCCTACGGCAGGACTACCTCGGTCTGCTGGATGAACTGGCCTACCGTCCCGACAAGCAGATATGAACCGGCCAGGCGCACCGACCGCAGCCGAGGTCGAACTCGCCGAGGTCTTCTTCGCCGACGACCGGGACGCGATGTTCGACCGGCTCGTGGGCGGATCCCCGGTGCGGCCGGCCCGGTACCTCGACGGCACGCCGATCTACCTGGTGACCGGCTATGACGAGGTCCGTCAGGTTCTCGCCGACCCGCGCTTCAGCAACGACGGCCGGAACCAGTCGGTGCTGGATCCCGCGTCCGCGGCGGGATTCCCGGCCGAGATCCAGCCGTTCCTGCTCAACGGTCCCGGCTGCACCGACCCGCCGGCCCACAGCCGGATCCGCAGGCTGACCTCCAAGACTTTCAGCTCCCGGCGAGTCCAGTGGCTCCGTCCGCGGATCGAGCAGATCACGGACGGCCTGCTGAGAGGCATCGACGGCGTGGAGGGCGAGATCGACCTGGTGGGTGCGCTCGCCCTGCCGTTGCCGATCATGACCATCTGCGAACTCCTCGGCGTGCCCGCCGCCGACCAGAGCCGATGGCGGCGCTGGGTCGAGGGCATGAACGCCGCGGACCGCAGGACCATCGCGGCGAGCGCTCGCGCCCTGATCGGCTACGTCGGTGAGCTGATCGCCGAGAGACGGCGCGGCGGCGGAGCCGACGACCTGCTCTCCGCACTGATCACGGCACAGGACGACGGCGAGGACACCATCACCGACGAGGAGCTGCTGTCGCTGATCATCGCCGTGCTGATCGCCGGCCACCAGACGACGGTCAGCCTGATCTCCGGGGGATTGCTGCTGTTGCTCACCGATTCCCGGCTCATGGGCCGCCTCCGCGCCGACCCGGAATGTCTGCCCGCCGCGATCGAGGAGTTCATCCGCTACCGCGGTCCGGCCGATCTGGCGATGTTCCGGTACACCCTGGAGCCGGTACGCGTCGGCGGCGTGGATATCCCGGCCGGGCAACCGGTGCTCTGCCTGTACAGGACGGCGAACCACGATCCCCGGGTGTTCCCGGATCCGCACCAGGTTAGCTTCGACCGCCTCGACAATCCCCATCTCGGCTTCGGCCACGGCCTGCATTACTGCCTCGGCGCCGCGTTGGCCCGGTTGGAGGGCGAGGTCGCCATCGGCGCAGTCCTCGACAGGTATCCGGAGCTGGCCCTCGCCCATCCGGAGCGCCCTCCGCGATGGCTGCCGGGACTCGCCAGGGCGCTGCCCGCCCTGCCTGTGATCCTCGGGCCGTCCCGGCCGGGCTCGTCCCGCGGACAACCCGCGGGGCCGGGCCGGTGAGGGTCGCCGTGGAGCGGTCGTCGCGCGACTTCAACGTGTTCTGGGCCGGCCAGACCCTGTCCGTCCTGGGCAGTTCCGTCTCCACGCTGGCCTTCCCGCTGCTGATCCTCGCCGTGACCGGATCCGTCGCGCAGATGGGACTGATCACCGCGGTGGCCACGGTGGTCAATATCGCCGCCGGCCTGGTCGCCGGGCCGCTCGTCGATCGTTGTGACCGGCGGATGGTCATGCTCTGGTGCGACTGGGGCCGAGCCGCCCTGCACCTCGCCGTCCCCCTCGTCTGGACGTTCACGCAACCGCTGTGGCTGCTCTACGCCGTCGCCGCCGCGGTGGCGGCACTGACCATGGTGTTCCAGGTCGCCTACATAGCCGCGATCCCCGGACTGGTGCCAGAATCCCGGCTGACGGACGCCAACGGCCGGCTCCAGACCACCTACGCGATCGCCTCGGTCGCCGGCCCGGTCCTGGCCGGGGCCCTTTCCGGTGCCGTCGGGCCGGCTTGGGCGGTGGGTCTGGACGGGCTGTCGTTCGCGCTGTCGGCGGTGAGCCTGTTGCTCATCCGGCTGGCCAGGCCAGGCACCGGCGGCGACGAGGGCGCCGGCGACGTCCGGAAGATGTTCACGGTCGGGTTCCGGTTCCTGTGGCGGCATCCGGTGCTGCGTTCGCTGACGATCCTGCTGACCGTGCTGACGTTCGTCACGCTCGCCGCGACCGACCTGCTGATCTTCCGTCTCCGCGACGAGCTCCACCACGGCGATTCCACCGTCGGAACGGTACTGGGGGTGGCGATGGCGGGATCGATCGCCGGGGCGATGCTCGCCTCCCCTCTGCGCCGCCGGTTCGGGTTCGGCGCTTGCTGGCTGGGCTCGGCCGCGCTGTTGGGAGCCGCCCTCGCCGCCCTGGCCGCGACGGGATCGGCGGTGGCGACGGCCATCGCGGCGGTGACGTTCATGTTCGGCCTCACCGTCGGGGGCGTGTGCTCGATGTCGCTCCGGCAGGAGCTGACGCCGGGTCCGCTGCTCGGCCGGGTCACGTCGGCGTTCTGGACGGTGCACAACGCGGCGGGCCCCGTCGGCGTCGTGGTGCTGACAGCGGCCGCCGACCGATACGGCGTCCCGCCGGTCGCTCTCGCCGCGTCGGCGACCTGCTTGGCCACCGTACTCGCGGGCCTCTTCACTCCGGCTGCCCTGAGCCGGCCGGAGCTCTCGGACCTCGGCAATCGGCAATCCGTATCACGAGGGGGTGATCCCGATCGTCCAGCTACCTGACGACCGTCCCGGCGACGTCGCCGGCCCGACGGCGAGGGAGATAGAAGCGTGGCTGGTGGAGCGGCTTTCCCGGCACCTACCGGCCGGTGAGGAGGTCCGCCTGAACGACGCGTTCGCCGACCTGGGCCTCTCCTCACGGGACGCCGTCGTCGTGGCGGGCGACCTCCAGGCGTGGCTGGGTCGCGACGTCACACCGAGCCTGCTGTTCGACCACCCCACGGTGGCCGCGCTGAGCCGGCACCTGGGCGGCCGGCCGGCGCCCCCCGCGCGGCGGCAGGCCCCGGGCCCCGAGGACACGCCGATCGCGGTGATCGGTATGGGCTGCCGGTTTCCCGGTGCGCGAGGGCCGGAGGCGTTCTGGTCCGTGCTCCAGTCCGGAGCGGACGCGGTCACGACGCGCCGGCATGACCCGATCCCCGGCGAGGCGGCCCCCGGTCCGCGCGGCCGCGTGCCCGACGTGGACCGGTTCGACGCGGACTTCTTCGGCATCTCGGCCGGGGAGGCGGCACACATGGATCCCCAGCAGAGGCTCCTGCTGGAGACCGCGTGGGAGACGCTCGAGAACGCCGCCATCGTCCCGTCTCGGGTGAGGGGAAGCACCACGGGCGTGTTCGTCGGCGTGAGCGACGTGGACTACCACCGGCTGGGGACGGCCACACCGGCCGGATCAGACGCCTATTCCGGCACCGGTCAGGCTGCCAGCATCGCGGCCAACCGGATCTCCTATGTCTTCGATCTCCGCGGCCCGAGCGTGACGGTCGACACTGCGTGCTCGTCCTCGCTCGTCGCCGTCCACCAGGCGTGCCAGGCCCTGCGCGCCGGCGAGGCCACCATGGCTCTGGCCGGGGGCGTCAACGTGATCCTGACCGGCCACGTGACCGAGATCCTCGACGGCGCCGGGATGCTGTCGCCCGGCGGCCGGTGCCGCACCTTCGACGCGAACGCCGACGGGTACGTCAGAGCGGAAGGGTGCGGGCTCGTGGCGCTGAAACCGCTGAGCGCCGCGCTGGCCGACGGTGATCGCGTGCTGGCCGTCCTGCTGGGCTCCGCGGTGAACCAGGACGGCCACAGCAACGGGCTCACCGCGCCGAACGGGCTGGCGCAGGAGGCCGTCCTGCGCGCGGCGTACGAGAGCGCGGGTGTCCGGCCCGGCATGGTGGGCTATGTCGAGGCGCACGGCACCGGCACGCCACTCGGCGACCCGATCGAGGTACGGGCGCTGAGCTCCGTCCTCGGTGAGGGCAGGGAAGCGGCCGACCCTTGCCGCATCGGCTCCGTGAAGACGAACATCGGGCACGCCGAGGCCGCGGCCGGCATAGCCGGGTTGATCAAAGTCGTGCTCATGCTCGAACACGACAGGATCGCCCCACACCTCAACCTGTCCACGCTGAATCCACGCCTCGCGCTCCCGGACTGGCTCCACGTCCCCACGACCGCGCAGGAGTGGCCCGCCTCCTCCCGCCCCCGGGTCGCCGGGGTGAGCTCCTTCGGCTTCGGTGGCACGAACGCCCACGTCGTCGTGGCCGACGCCGCAGCGACGCGGGACGGTCACGCCTCCCGGCCGGAACCGTCCCACGCGCACCACCTCATGGTGCTCAGCGCTCGCGACGAGGCAGATCTGGCGGCGCTGGCAGGGCGCTACGCCGACCACATCGACCGCCGTCCCGGCATCCGGGTCGACGACCTGTGCTTCACCGCGAACACCGGCCGCGAAGGCTTCCCGCGCCGAGCCGTCCTCCAGGCGGGCGACGCCTCGCACCTCGGCGCGCAGGCCCGGCGGCTGTCGGAAGGGGATGTGCCGCCAGGGACGACGCTCGCCACGACCGGCGAACCGGGGCCGCTCGCGTTCGCCTTCAGCGGCCAGGGAACCCAGTACTCCGGCATGGGGCACGCGCTGTACGCCCAGGAGCCGGTTTACCGCCGGGCACTCGACGAGTGCGCCGCGATCAGCGCGTCACGCCTGCCGCGCCCGCTCCTCGACGTCATGTTCGGCGACCCGGCCGAAGGAACCATCCACCAGACGCTGTACGCACAACCGGCGATCTTCGCCACCGGGTACGCGCTCGCACGGTTGTGGCAGTCCTGGGGGATCGAGCCCGACGTGGTGACCGGGCACAGCATCGGGCAGATCGTCGCGGCATGCGTGGCCGGCGTCCTCGACCTTCCCGACGCCCTCTCGCTGGTACTCCGCCGGGCCGAGCTCATGCAGGCCCGGCCTCCCGGCGCGATGCTCGTGGCCCTGGCGCCGGAGGACGCGGTCCGTGCCGCCGTCGACGGCAGCGAGGTGGACATCGCGGCAGTGAACTCCCCGACCAACACCGTCGTCTCCGGGAGCCGGCGCGCCGTCGACGTCGTGGCCGCCCGGCTGTCCGGGCTCGGCATCAGGACCAGGCCCCTGACGGTGTCCCACGCGTTCCACTCACGCTGGATGCGCGAGGTCGCCGGCCCGCTCGGCGAGACGTCCGCCGGGATCGTCCACCACCGGGGCCGCATCCCTTTGGTCGCCGATCTGGACGGCCGGGTGTTCGAGCACGACTCGTGGCCGGACGCACGGTACTGGCAGCGGCACGTGCACGCGCCCGTCCGGTTCTCGTCGGTGGCGGACCGCCTCGCGGCGATGGGAGTGCGGCACGTGCTGGAGATCGGCGCCCGGGCGGCGCTGGTGGCCGTCCTGGCGGAGCAACTGCCGGAAGCGGACGTCGTTCCGTCCTGGCGACGGGATCAGCCGGAGCAGGAGGGCCTGCTGGACGCGCTCACGGGGCTGGCGCTCGCGGGGCATCCGGTTGACTGGGCGGGCTTCCACCGCCATCGCTCCGGGGCGCCGATCAGCCTGCCCACCTATCCGTTCAGGAGGACGCGGCACTGGCTGCCTCTCCCGGCCGCAGCCCTCTCGCCGCAGGCCGCGCCGGAGCGGGTCAGCTCCGTCCCGGCGCCCGCCTCCTCCGTGCTGGACCAGGTCCGCGCGCTGGTGGCGGAGATGCTGGACACCACTAGCGGGGAGATCGACCCCGATCGCGCGTTCCTGGAACTGGGCGCCGATTCGATCCTGCTCATCCGGGCGCTGCAGGCGGTCCGCAGCCGGTTCGACGTCGAGCTGCCGATCAGCCAGCTCTACGAGAACACCAACACGCCACGCCTGCTGGCCGACCACATCGTCCGGACCGCCCCACCGGCGCCGCAACCGCCCGGCCCGGACGATCCAGCCGGGGCGGTGGCCGGGCCCGGCCCGGCAGCGGGGGCGAACGCCACGTTGACCGAACTGCTGCGGGTGCACCAGGGCGTCATGAACCGCGTCCTCGACCTGCTGGGATCCGATGCCGTGAGCGACGGCGGCGGCGAACCGCTCCACTATGCCGGCACGGGAAGCAGCGCGGCACCGGGGACGCCGGCGCCCCTCGCGGCAACGGCGTCCCCGACGCCCGACGCCGCGCCGGCGGAGCCGCCGACCAGGCTCACTCCGGAGCAGCGGCGGCACGTCGAGGACCTGGTCGCGCGCCACGCGAGACGCACCGCCCGGTCACGCGAGCACGCGGTGCGCGAACGCCGGACGCACGCCGACATCAGGCACGCGATGAGCGTCCCGGAGTCCCTCCGCCAGTCCCGCTACCCGCTCGTCGTCTCCCGCTCGGCCGGCTCGCGGGTCCAAGACGTGGACGGCAACGAGTACGTCGACCTCACCATGGGGTTCGGGGTCAACTTCTTCGGGCACGGCGAGGAGTTCATCGCCACCGCGATCAAGCAGCGCCTGGCCGAGGGCATGCAACTCGGCCCGCAACCCTCCGACGCCGCGGAGCTGACCGAACTGGTCTGCGACATGACCGGCAGCGAACGGGCGGTGCTCTGCAACACCGGCTCGGAGGCGGTGATGGTCGCGCTCCGCCTGGCCCGCGCGGTCACGGGGCGGAGCCGCATCGCCCTGTTCGCCGGGTCCTACCACGGATCCGCCGACCCGATCCTGGTGGAGGGAGGCGCCGGCGGCATCGGCGCGACCACCACGGTGACGCGGGGAGTGCTCGACGCCGTCAGCGACGCGACCCTGGTCCTGCCCTACGGGACGCCGGCCGCCCTGGACGAGCTCCGGCGGCACCGGCACGAGCTCGCCGCGGTTCTCGTCGAACCGGTGCAGAGCCGCCGCCCCGATCTCGTGCCGACGGGCTTCCTCTCCGAGGTACGCGAGCTGCTCACCGAGTCCGGCACGCCGTTGCTCCTCGACGAGGTGATCACGGGCTTCCGCATGCATCCCGGCGGGGCGCAGGCGCTCCTCGGGGTGCGGGCCGACATGGCGATCTACGGCAAGGTGGTGGGAGGCGGGCTCCCGATCGGCGTGGTGGCGGGCGACGCCAGGTATCTGGACGCGGTGGACGGGGGCCGCTGGAACTTCGACGGCCCCGGCCACCGTCCCGCCGAGCGTGCGTTCTTCAGCGGGACGTTCTGCAAGCATCCACTCTCGCTGGCCGCCGGTCTGGCCGTGCTGAAACGTATGCGTGCCGAGGGGCCGGCCCTTCAGCAGCGGCTGAACGACCGGACCGCGGCGTTGCTGGATCGGCTGAACGCCGTCTTCACGGCCGCACGGGTGCCGATCAAGGCGGTCGGGTTCGGATCGCTGTTCCGGTTCCGTGTCGAGGGCGAGCCGCCGTCGTGGTCGGAAACCACGGAGGTGTTCCACCTGCACCTGGTCGAGAACGGGATCTACGTCTGGGAGGGCCGCAACTGCTTCCTGTCCACCGCGCACAGCGACGCGGACCTGGACCGCATCGTCGAAGCGGCGGAGCGCGCCGTGCACGCCATGCGGAGCGGTGGCTTCTGGGCCGATTCCCCGGACCCGGAGGCGGCCGCGTACCCGCTGTCGGAGGTGCAGCGGGAGGTGTGGTTCCTCGACAGGCTGGGCGACGAGCACTCGCTCGCCTACACCGAGATCGTCACGGTGCGGCTGCGTGGCGAGCTCCAGCAGCCCGCGCTCGTCGAATCCCTCCGGGAGATCGTCGCCAGGCATGAGGGCCTGCGCAGCGTCCTGCGGCCGGACGGATCGGGACAGGTCCCGCTCCCCGCGGACAGATTCAGCGTCGACGTCGTCGATCTCGCCGAGCCGGACGGCGGCGCGGGCGACCGGGCCGGGCCGGACGGCAGTGCGGGCGGCCGGGCCGGGCCGGACGGCGCCAGTGGTGCGGATGCGCTCGCCGGGTGGCTGGAAGGCGAGGCCGAGCGGCCGTTCGACCTGACGCGGGGCCCGCTGCTGCGCCTCTCCCTCGTCCGGACGGCCGCCGAGGAACACCACCTGGTGCTCAGCGCGCACCACAGCGTCGTCGACGGGTGGTCGTTCGACATCGTCCTCTCCGAGCTCGCCCAGCTCTACTCGGCCAAGGTCGGCGGCCGGAGCGCCGTCCTGCCGCCGGCGCCCCGGTACCGCGACCACGTCAAGGCCCTCGCCGCCGCGGCCGGTGACCGCGCGCGCCGTGCCGGCGACGAGCAGTACTGGGCCGACCAGTTCGAGGACGGCATCCCGGTTGTGCGGCTGCCATGCGACAGGCCCGCGCCGGGCACGCCCACACACCGCGGTGCCAGCGTCGCCTTCACCCTGTCGGCCCATGAGGAGCGGATGGTCCGCGACGCGGCCGTCCGGTACGGCACCACGCCGTTCGTGCTCCTGCTCTCCGCCTTCGCGCTCTCCCTCCACCGGCTGGACAGGACCGCCGACATCGCCATCGGTGTCCCGGTCGCGCTGCGCAGCCATCCCGGTGGGGATCGAGTCGTCGGCAACTGCGTCAACGTGGTGCCGATCCGCTCCCGCACCACCTCCAGGTCCACCGTCGCCGACCTGCTCCAGGACGTGCACCGGACCCTGCTGCGGGCACACGACCACGCGTCGTTCCCGCTCTCGGCGCTGTCGGGACGTCCGGGATTCGAGGGCTACGCCGGACGGGGCCAGCTGCTGAACGTGCTGTTCAACCTGGACAGGGAGACCGAACCCCCCTCCATGCCCGGCCTCGGCATCGAGGTGATCGCGCCACCGCGCCGGTACGTCAAATGTGATCTCTTCATGGACGTGCGAGGGTCGCGGTCGGGACTGTCCGCCTCGCTCGAGTACAACTCCGACCTGTTCGACGAGCCCACCGTGCTCGGCTTCGTCGACGGATACCGGGCCGCCCTGTCCGCCGTGCTCGCTGATCCCGGCCGGCGCGTGGCCAGGACATCGCTGCTCACGGAGTCCGGAAGACCGGCCGTCCGTCGCGGCGAGCCCGCGCAGCCGGCCGGCGATCTCTGCTTCGCCCAGCTGTTCGAGCGACGGGCCGCCGGATCCCCGGAATCGACCGCGGTCGTCAGCGGCGACCGCGCGGTGACGTACGGCGAGTTGAACAGGCGGGCAAACCGGCTCGCGCACCATCTGATCGCCCTGGGCGTGGGGCCGGAGGACAGGGTCGGGGTGCTGCTCGGCCGGTCGATCGAGCAGGTCGTCGGCGTCCTCGCCGTGATGAAGGCCGGAGCCGCCTTCGTCCCGGCCGATCCGGACGGACCGGAGTCCCGGCTGGAGGAGATGCTGGCCGACGCGGGGGTCTCCGTCGTTCTCGCCGACCGTCCGGCAGCCGCCTCGGGCAGGACGGTCGTCCGGCCGTCCGACGCCGGCACGAACCACCCGTGCGAGGATCCGGCACCGAGATCGTCGCCGTCGAACCTCTGCTACGTGCTGTACACCTCGGGATCGACGGGGAAACCGCGCGGCGTCATGGTGACACACGCCAACCTGACCGCCGCCTACGCGGGCTGGGAGCGGGTGTACCGGTTGCGGGAGGACGTCCGGACCCATCTCCAGCTGGCCGACCCGACGTTCGACGTCTACGTGGGCGACCTCGCGCGCGCGTTGCTCTCGGGCGGCACGCTCGTGATCTGCCCCCGGGAAACCCTGCTACGGCCGGAGCGCTTGTACGCGTTGATGCGA
Source organism: Nonomuraea deserti (assembly GCF_004348685.1). GTDB lineage: Bacteria > Actinomycetota > Actinomycetes > Streptosporangiales > Streptosporangiaceae > Nonomuraea > Nonomuraea deserti. The sequence continues at coordinate 32,881 of NZ_SMKO01000076.1, forward strand.
TCCCACCGGATCGACATCGCCGAGTTCGTCCCGGCCGTTCTCCGCGGCCTCGTCCGGCACGTCAGCGCAGCCGGAGCGCGGATGGACTTCATGAAGATCCTGGTCGTCGGCTCCGACGTGATGAAGAGCGGGGAACTGGCCGAGGTGGCCGGGTCGGTCGGCACGGACACCCTGATCGTCAACTCCTATGGGCTCACGGAGGCGACGATCGACTCCACCTGGCACCGCCACGGCCCGGCGGACAGCGCGCCCGGCTCCCTGGTCGGTGTGCCGTTGGACGGCGTCGACGTGTTCGTCCTCGACGAGGACGGACGTCCCGTGCCGGTCGGGGCCGTCGGCACGCTGCACATCGGGGGCACCGGCGTCGCCCGTGGTTACCTGGGCGATCCGGCGGCCACCGCGGTCCGGTACAAGCCGAATCCGTGGTCGGCGGCTCCCGGCGGCCGGATGTACGACACCGGGGACCTGGCCAGGTTGCGGCGGCACGGGACAGGCTTGACCGTTGAGCTGCTCGGGCGCGCCGACGACCAGGTGAAGATCCGCGGTAACCGGCTCGACACAGCCGAGGTCGAGGCCCGGTTGCGGGGCCTGAGCGGCGTACGCGACGCGGCGGTCACCGTCGCATCCGGCTCCTCCCGGTTGACCGCTCACGTCGTCCTGGCCGAGGACGGCGGCGAGGAGCAACGCCGCGACTGGTACCGGCGGCTCCGCGCGGCACTGCCGCTCTACATGCTGCCCGAGCGGTTCGTCGCGCTGCCGGCCCTGCCGCAGCTCGCCAGCGGCAAGGTCGACCGCAGGGCCCTGGCCTCGGCGCGCGGCACGGAGTTCACGCTCCGCGGACGGGAGGTGGCCGCCCGCAACGAGGTCGAGCGGGTCCTGAGCGAAACCTGGTCGGAGGTCCTGGGAACCGCGGTCGCCAGCGTCCACGACGAGTTCTTCGCGCTGGGCGGCCATTCGTTGTCCGCGGTGCAGTTCCTGGCCACGGTGCACGAGACCTTCGGGGTCGAGATCGGGCTCGCGCGCTTCTTCGCCTGCCCGACGATCGCCGCCACCGCCGAAGAGATCGAACGACTGCGCGGCGAGAGCGTCGCGTCGGTCCCGCTGCGCGCGGTCGCGCGGTCGCCGGGAGCGGAACTGCCCCTTCTGGCCGCCCAGCGACAGTTCTGGGCCTCGGAGAACATGTGGCCGGGCACGCCGCTGTACTCGATCTGCTCCGTGGCCACCCTGCGTGGCCCGCTGGACCGCCGGGCACTCCGCGGCGCCCTGCAGGACCTGATCGACCGCCACGACGTGTTGCGCGGGGTCGTCGGCGTCCGCGCGGGCCGGCCGGCGATGCGCGTCCGCGAGCACGCGGAGCTGACCGTGCCCGAGATCGACCTCACGGGCCTGCCGGACGTGGCTCGCCCGCGAAAGGCCGCCGAACTGGCCCGGCAGCACGCGCACCGCGGGTTCGACCTGGGAAGCGGACCGCTTGTTCACGTCTCGCTCATCCGCCTGGCGCCCGCCGAGCACCAGTTGCTGATCAACGTCCACCACGTCGCCGCCGACTACTGGTCGCTGGACGTCCTGCTGCGGGAGTTCCGGCGGGCCTACGCCGCCAGGCTGCTCGGCCGCCGCGCCGAGCTGGAACCGGTACGCGCGCAGGCGGCGGACGCGGCGGAATGGCACGAGCGGTACCTGGCCGCCGGGCTCTCCGACACCCAGCTGACCTTCTGGAAGTCGACGCTGGAGGACATGCCGAAGGGTGGCGGGCTCCCGGCGGACTTCACCGTGACCGACGAATGGTCGGTCGACGCCGGCCACGAGCGGTTCACCATCGACCCGCAGCTGACCGGCCGCATCGACGAACTCGCCAAGGAGCTGGGCGTCACCCGGTTCGTGGTCCTGCTGGCCGCCCTGTACGTGGTGCTGCTCGAAGCCGGGGGAGAACCCGACCTGGTGGTCGGCTCGCCGGTGACCTACCGGCCCAGACCCGAGATGCAGAGCATGGTCGGGCCGCTGATCAACACGTTGGCACTGCGTACGGACCTCGGCGGCGATCCTTCGCTCCAAGAGGTGGTCGACCGCGTCCAGACCACGTGCCTGGCGGCATACGCGAACCAGGACGTCCCCTTCGACCAGGTCGCCGCGGTGGTCGACGGGAGCAGAACCGGTGACCGGCGACCGCTGTTCTCCGTGATGTTCCAGTACCTGGCCGACCCGGTGAGCGAGTTCGACATGGCCGGCGTCGAGGTCTCCTTCAAGGAGGTCAAGACGGACTACGTCCAGTTCGACCTGCTGTTCGAGATGGCGGGCGGCGCGGGCGGGATCGAGTGCGGCACACGGTACCGCGCCGCGATGTATCGGCCCTCGACCATCAGGCGGGCGCATCTGGCGTGGCGAACGGTGCTGACCGAGCTCACCCAGAACCGCGACGCGCGGATGTCCGCGGTCGTCGCGCGGCTTGCCGGCCTCACCGAGGCCCCGCAAGCGCGACCGAGTACGCGAACCGACCACGCGCAAGGAGCGTCGAGATGACGGCGGACGAGCCCTACGAGGATCTGACCCGACTGATCCAACACCGAGCGGAGAGCATCCCGGACCGGGTCGTCTTCCGCTTCCTGGACCGTGCCGGGACCGAGAACGACGTGATGACCTACGCCCGGCTCGCGACGCGCAGCAGCGAGGTGGCCGCCGCCCTGACCGAGGTGGCCGAGCCGGGTGACCGGGTGATGATCGTGCATGACAACGGTCCGGAGTTCTTCGCCGCGCTCTTCGGGTGCCTCTGGGCAGGGATGACAGGGGTCCCGGCACCGTACAGGTCCATGGCCGGCCGAGGCGGCGGCCGGCAGTTCGAGCGGCTCGCCACGATCCTGCGGAGCGCCGAGCCGGCGGCCACCCTCACGGACGCGAGCGTGGCCGCGGACCTGACCGAAGCCGGGCACCTCCCGTTCGGCAGGTGTCTCCAGACCTCCGCGCTCACGGGCGGGACGGTCCCGCCGGTGGCCGCCGATCCGGAGCGGGTGGCGATCCTTCAGTACACATCGGGTTCGACCAGCGCGCCGAAGGGCGCCATGATCAGCAACCGGAACTTCGTGCACAACCTCGGCGAGTCCTCGCGGCTGCTGGGTCGCGCCGATCCCGGCCACCGGGAGCCCACCATCGCCAGCTGGTTGCCGCTGTTCCACGACATGGGGCTCGCGATGGGCCTGCTGGCGCTGTACAACGCCGGCAGCTGTGTCCTGATGTCCCCGATGGCCTTCCTCATGCGACCGGTCGCCTGGCTGGAGGCGATCAGCCGGTACGGCGCGGTGATGACCGCCGCGCCGAACTTCGCCTACGACCTCTGCACCGAGCGGGTCACGCCGGACCAGCGCGCTGATCTGGATCTGAGCAGCATGCGCGTCGCACTCAACGGTGCGGAACCGGTCAGGGCGACAACGCTGCGACGGTTCAACGATGCCTTCGGCCCCAGCGGATTCCTCCCGTCGGCGATGACGCCGTGTTACGGCCTGGCGGAGGCGACCGTGTTCGTCAGCGGGCTGCGGGAGCGGCTGCGGCAGCCGATCGTGCTGAGGGTGGATCGCAAGGCGTTGTCCGAGGGCGCCGTCCGCATGGCGGCCGCGGGGCCCACGACCGGGGAGATCGTCGGGTGCGGAGCCCCCGCGGAAGACCTCGACGTCCGCATCGTCGACCCGGACACCGGGATCCAGCAGGGCGAGGACGCGGTCGGCGAGATCTGGGTGTCGGGCGGCAGCGTGTCGTCGGGCTACTGGGGACTGCCCGAGGAGAGCGCGGAGACCTTCGGCAACGTCACGGTCGGCTCCGGTGCGCGGTATCTGCGCACCGGCGATCTGGGTTTCCTGCGCGACGGGATGTTGTTCGTCTCGGGACGGATCAAGGACATCATCGTCGTCGACGGCCGCAACCATTACCCGCAGGACATCGAGCTGACGGTGTCCCGCTGCCATCCCGCGGTCGCGGCCCACCGGTGCGTGGCCTTCGGCCACGTCGACGCCGATGACGTCGAACGGCTGGTCGTGGTCATCGAGATCGCCGGAGGCGTCGCCCGGGGCGCGAACGCCGACGTGTCCGAGATCGTCAAGGCCGTGCGGCGCGAGGTCTCCGCCGGACACGACCTCGCCGTTTCCGACGTCCTGCTGGTCAAGCCCGGCCGCCTGCCCAAGACGACCAGCGGCAAGATAAGGCGCGCGCGGTGCCGCGAGCTCTTCTCGACAGGCGCGTTCACAGAGGCGCCGACGATCCACGAGTGACCGCAGGGAGATGCGACATGAAGAACGACGAGCACCGGCCCGGTGACACGGTGTCGACGGTCCTCGGCCTCGGCGACACCACGGTGGCGGTCCTGAACGCCCCGGAGCCCGGCCATGACCTCGCGGCCTGGGCACGGGCGAACCAGCCGGCGGTGATGGACAAGCTCGAACGTCATGGCGGGGTCCTCTTCCGGGGCTTCGAGATGGCGGGTCCCGAGCAGTTCGAGCAGGCGGCACTCGTCTTCGCGGACGACCTGTCCGGCGAGGAGGGCGAGCATCCGCGGGCGTCCGCCGGCGGGAAGGTGTACTCGCCCGTCTTCTACCCACCCACCGAGCGCCTGCTGTGGCACAACGAGCAGGCTTTCGACCAGCACGGGCCGTCCCTGATCTGGTTCGGCTGCCTGCGCCCCGCCGACACCGGTGGCGAGTCGCTCGTCGCGGACAGCAGGGCCGTCTATCGCAGGCTGGACCCGCACCTGCGCAAACCGTTCGAGGAGCACGGGATCAGGTACGTCCGGAACTACGGGAACGGACTGGGCAGGCACTGGCGTGACGTGTTCCGCTCCACCGACAGGGACGTCGTCGGCACGCATTGCCGGGCCGCCGGCTACGACTTCGAGTGGCACGGCGAGCGGCTTCGCACCACGTGCGTGCGCCCGGCCGTGATCCCGCTGAAGTCGGGTGAATTCTCGTGGTTCAACCAGGCCCAGCACTTCCACACGGCGTGTCTCGACCCGGAGATCCGGTCGGCCCTCCTGGCGATTTTCGACGAGGACGAGCTGCCCCGTTCCTGCACCTACGGCGACGGCAGCCGCATCCCTGACGACGTGATGATGGAGATCCTCGCGGTCTATGAAGAGCTGGAGCTCAGCGTGCCGCTCCAGACCGCCGAGGTGCTGATGCTGAACAACCTCACGATGGCGCACGGACGCGGTCGGTTCGCCGGGGAGCGGCGGCTGCTCGTGGCCATGGGGGGCATGGCCGACTTCCGCAACGGCCCTTTCTGACCGGGGTGCTCGACTACTGAGGGGACACGACATTGTCCATGGACAACGCAACCGGCTCCCGCGTAGCGGCGGCACAGGCAACGGCTTCGTGGCCGCCCTGCCCGGACGGGCCGGCGGGCACCGGACGGATGCCCGTGGAGCTCGGCGGAGAGACCGCTGATGCGCTGCTGGCCTGCGCACAGCGCCTTCACGTATCACCGTACTCCGTCGTCGCGGCCGCGTACCTGCTGATGGTGGGCAGGTCCACCGGGACCCGCACACCGGAGATCGGCCTGCGGCTGGCCGGCGGCAACCGTAGGGTGGCCGTCCGCGTCGAGCTCGCCGGGAGCCTGTCGTTCGATCAGGTCGCCGGCGAGGCCGAGGGCTCGATCAAGGAGCTCACCGAGGGAGGCGTTGCGGCGGTGCCCGCGATGGAGCTGACGGACACGCCCGCCGGTTCGGTCGCGCTGACCCTCACCGTCGCCGTCCCTCTGACGGAGGAGTGGGACGAGGACGGTGGCCGCGTCGACGCCACGCTGGAGTACGACACGGCCCGCCTGCACGCAGGCTATGCCCGGCTGCTGGCGGAGCGGCTCGTGACCATCCTCCGGCAGGCCCCACGGGCCGACACCCTCGACGACATCGACCTGCTCGGTGATCGCGAACGCGCCGCACTGGTGGACACGTTCAACCGGACCGCCGTCCCCTTCACCGGCCTCGCCGACCCCGTCCACGTGATCATCGCGGCGCGGGCGCGGCGGTACGCGGAACGGGTCGCGGTCGCGGACGGGAGCCGTACGCTGACGTACCGGGAGCTCGACGAGCTGGCGGGCCGGCTGGCGGCGCGGCTGGCCGCTGCGGGCGCGGGCCCGGAGAGCAGAATCGGCGTCCGGATGGAGCACGGTGTCGCTCTCGTGGTGGCCCTGCTGGCCGTGCTGAAGGCCGGCGCGGCATATGTGCCCCTCGATCCGCGCTGGCCGGAGCTGAGGGCCTCGCAGCTGGTCACCGAGGCGGGCTGTGACCTCGTTCTCGGCCCGGCCGGAGGCGCCGGATCAGGCCTTCCCCATGTCGGCGTGGATCTCGACGGCCTGGCGGCGGGCCCGTCCCGCAGCGTGGAGCGCGCGGTCTCGCCGGCGCATCTGGCGTATGTGATGTACACGTCCGGTTCCACAGGCCGGCCGAAGGGCGTGATGATCTCGCATGGGGCGCTGGCCAACTACGTGCTGTGGAGCGCCAGCAGGTACATGCGCCATCCTGCGGACGAGCCGGCCGCGCCGGGTGGGTCGGTCGTGCACTCGTCGATCGCGTTCGACCTGACCGTCACCAGCCTGCTGACCCCGCTCGTCGCGGGACACGCGGTCCGCCTGGTCGACCACGCGGACCCCCGTGCCCTGCCGCGCGCGCTGAACGCGCATCCCGATCTTGAACTGATCAAGCTCACCCCGTCGCACTTGCGCATCCTCAACCGGGAGCCGCTGGCGGTGCCGGCGGGCCCACGGACCTTCGTGGTCGGGGGAGAGGCCCTGACCTCGGACCTGATCGCACCGTTGAGCACGGCCAGGGTGTTCAACGAGTACGGCCCGACGGAGACGGTGGTCGGGTGCTGCGTGCACGAAGCCTCCGCGCGGGAGCCGGGCGCGGTGCCGATCGGGCGTCCGATCGCCAACACCCGTGTCTACGTGCTGGACGGGAGGATGCGTCCCTGCGGCGTCGGGATCCCGGGCGAGCTCCATGTCGCCGGTGCGGGTCTCGCGCGCGGATACGCCGCCGCCCCTGCCGAGACCGCCGTCCGGTTCGTTCCCGATCCCTTCTCGCCGGAGCCGGGCGCCCGGATGTACCGCACCGGGGATCTGGCCTGCCACGTGCCCGGCGGCGGGCTGAGGTTCCTCGGCAGGATCGATGACCAAGTGAAGGTACGCGGTACCCGGGTCGATCCCGAGGAGATCCGGCATGTCGTGCTCGACCATCCGTCCGTGCGGGATGCGGTCGTCGTTCCGCTGCCCTCGGAGGAGGACGTCCGTGTCGTCGTCTTCGCCATTCCCGGCTCCGGCGCGGCGGCCGAGCCCTCGGCGGCCGACGTCCTGTCGTTCGTGGCGCGCCGTCTCCCGGAAGCCATGGTTCCTGAGGCCGTGACCTGGGTCGCGGAATTCCCGTTGACGGCCAACGGCAAGATCGACACGCGGGCGCTGGGGGAGCCGGCACCCGAGACGGTCCTGAGCAACCGCCCGGCCGATGGCGAACCGGCGGATCGCGCCGAAAGCCGGATGATGGAGATCTTCGAGCAGTTGCTCCAACGGACCGGTTTCGGAACTCACGCCGACTTCTTCGACCTCGGCGGCCATTCGATGCTGGCGGTGCGGCTGATGGCGAGGATCCACAAGGAATTCGGGGTGTCACTGCCGCTGGGAATCCTGTTCGACGACGACGCCCGCGCGTCCACCGTCGCGCGGCTGGCCGCCGCAGTCCGAGGTGGCGCGGAGCGGCGCGAGGACGACCTCGTCCGCCTGCGTTCAGGCTCGGGAAGGACCCCTCTGTATCTCGTTCACCCAGCCGGGGGTGAGGTGTCGCACTACCGGGCGCTGGCGGCGGAGCTCGCCGAAGGCCGTGCCGTCCACGCCTTCCAAGCACCGGCGCTGGACCTCCTGCCCGAGCAGACCGTGCCCGCCCTGGCCGAGGAGTACTACCGGCACCTGCCCGAGGGGAGCCCCAGCATCGTCGGCGGGTGGTCGTTCGGCGGCGCGGTCGCGTACGAACTCGCAGGTCTGCTGCTCGAGCACGGCCGTCACGTGGATCGCGTGGTCGTGCTGGACGGACACCTGCGCGTCCCCGAAGTTCCGGAGAACGACTCCCTGGGCCAGTTCGCGGACGAGATCCGCCGGATGTTCGACATTCCCGACCGGCTCGACCTCGCGGATCTGGCCGGGGTGACGATGGAGCAGGGCGTCGAACGGGTCTTCGCCGCGGCACGTGCCTCAGGCCGGCTCCCCGAGACCGTGTCCCACGCCTACCTGCGCGCTCTCTTCGCACGCTACCGCGCGCATGTCAGGGCGCTCGCCGCCTACCGCCCGGCGCCCAGGGAGCTCGCCGTCGAGCTCGTCCAGCCGCGCGACGCGGACCACGCCGCCCGGAAGCGGGCGCTCCGTGATTGGCAGGAGCTCACCGGTGGCAGGGTGCGGGCGCATCTCGTGGACGGCGATCATTATTCGATGCTGGCCGGACCGCAGGTGGCCAGGGTCGCCGCGACGCTGGACGCGGTGCTGCCCTGACCGGCTCCCAGCCGAATCCTGCGGCTCGGCCGGCCGCTCGTGGTCCCGGTCGGCCCGGATCCGAGCCGGTCCGGTCATCCGCGCACCGCCGACCCCGACGCCGTTCGGGGAGCATACGACTCCGGCGACGGCTACGACGCCATCGCCCGATCCATCGACCTCGGCACCTGTGACACCTCAGCTCGTCGGCCCCGCATTCCGGCTCCCGGGCACAGGCGTCGGTGACCGGGAAGCCCGGCGCGCGCATCTGCTCGACGGCGGCATCCAGGTACAGGTGCCGGAGGTCAGCTCGGACACACGCCTGCGCTCGCCGCCTCCCTGGTCGTGATGGGGGAGTGCCGGAAAGGCATACCCGCGTGCCGCCGGGAGATCGGCGAGCGTACGAGCCGGACCGTGGATCAGTAGCAGTGCATGGACGGCGGCTGGGACGTGGGCAGCTCAAGCCCTGTCCTGCCGAACCACTTCCGCAGCAGCCGGGCGGCCGTGCCGTCCCGCCACATCTGGGCGATCACCCGGTCGACGGCCTGGCAGCTGGCGATCTCGCCCTCCTTGAGGCCGACGCCCCACCGTTCCTCGCTGATCGGGTCGTTGAGCAGCCTGAAGCTGCCTGGGGCCTGTTCGGCGTACCCGGCC
>NZ_SMKO01000077.1 GCF_004348685.1 Nonomuraea deserti
AGGCACTCGTCCCGGTCCAGCGCCTCCAGGGTGGGATGGGCCATGGCGGGGCCGCGCCCGGGCGGGCGGTCCTGACCGCCGCCGAGCAGGTCCTCGACCGTGGTCTGCAGGGCGTCCGCCAGGCGGTAGAGGGCGCCGGTGTCGGGCGTGTCGGCGTTCTCTTCCAGATATTTCACGTAACCAGGCGACATATCTGCCTTGTCGGCCACCTGTTCCCGGGTCAAGCCGAGACGTTCGCGGTGGTGAATGATGCGGCGTCCGAAATCGCCGGTCCCTGTCATGATCACTTCTCCTCGCGTATAGGTGCGGCGCACGGTGCCGTTGATGCGCGCCTCGCGATGGTCGGCGTCGACGAAGATCTGGCGCCCGTGGTAACGCAGCGGCATGCACACCAGGCCGAGCCGGTCGGGCACCAGCGGATCCAGCCGCAGCCGCCCGCCCCGTTCGAGCTCCAGGCCCAGGTAGCAGCTCTGCAGCAGGTCGAGCGTGCCGCCCATGGCTCCCAGGTGGATGCCCTCCGCGGTCGTGCCGCCCTGCACGTCACTGACGTCGCCGGTGAGGGCCTCGATGAAGAAGTCCCAGGACCGTTCCCGGCTGCGGCGGGCCAGGATCCAGGCGTGCACGACGGCGCTGAGCGTGGAGCCGTGGCTGGTGCGGCGCAGGTAGTAGGAGATCGTCCTGGAGATCAGGCCGGGGTCGGGCGTGTAGCCGAGCCGTTCCAGGATGCCGGTCAGCTCCTCGTCGCCCAGCAGGTAGCAGAGCATGAGGGTGTCGGCCTGCTTGGAGGCCTGGTAGCGGTTGACGTCGTCGCCGTCGGCCTCCAGCGCCCGGTCCAGGCGGCGCACGCCGCGATAGCGGTCCCAGTCGAGCTCCAGCAGGTCGCCGTACCCCGTGAACTGGCTGATGACGCCCTGGTGGAAGTCGACCCGCATGCGGCGGCTGACGTCGTCCCAGAGGGCCAGTTCGGCGGCCGGCGGCGCCAGGTGCGGCGCCAGCACGGCGGTCTCGCGGGCGCGCGTCATCAGCCACACGGTCATGATGTTGGTGTAGGCGTTGTTCGCCAGGCCGGGTTCGTCGGAGCCCGGATAGCCGTCGTGATACTCGTCGGGGCCCATGACGCCGCGGATCTCGTAGCGGCCGTCGCGGAGCTCGGCCAGCGAGGCGAAGAACCTGGCGATGTCGAGCATCAGCTCGGCGCACCACGGCGGCATCGAGCCGGTGGCCAGATAGTGGTGCCACACGTTGTAGGCGATGGCCAGGCCGACGTGCCGCTGGCGGTGGGAGTTGTCCGGCAGCCAGCGGCCGGAGGCGGGATTGAGGTGCAGCGTCTGCGTCTCCTCACGGCCGTCGCTGCCGCTCTGCCACGGGAACATCGCGCCTTCGTACCCGGCCTCCGCGGCCGCGTCCCTGGCCTCGGGCAGGCGCCGCCAGCGGTAGCGCAGCAGGCCGAGCGAGATTTCGGGAAAGCGCAGGTTCAGCCACGGCTCCACGAACAGCTCGTCCCAGAACACGTGCCCCCGGTACGCCTCGCCGTGCAGGCCCCGGGCGGGCACCCCGGCGTCGAGGTCGGCGGTGTGCGGGGAGAGCGTCTGGAGCAGGTGGAAGACGTAAAGGTGGACGAGCTGCGACAGCTCAGGGCCGTCCACGTCGAGCCGGGCCCGCCGCCACAGGCACTCCCACGCCGACGCGTGGCGGGCCAGCAGCTCGTCGAAGCGCGGCGCGCGGCGCACGTGACGCAGCGCCGACGAGCGCGGGTCGTGGCCGGCGGGGTCGCGCGAGCTCGTCAGCGCCACGATCTTCGTGAGCCGGGCCGGCTCGCCCTCGGCCAGGTCGAGCACGTGGTCGGAGGTGATGTGGTCGCCGCCCAGCGTGGGCCGCGCGGCCGGCGCGTCCCCGTCGGTCCTGGTGGCCAGCGCCACCATGACGTGAGCGTTGCGCGTGGTCGCCGTCAGCCAGGCCAGGCCGTCGTCCGCGCCCGTCTCGTGCCCGGTGAGATGGTCGCCGCGCAGGTCGCGGTAGCGGGCCACGCCGCAGTTCGTCACCCGGCCCTCCAGCGTGCAGCACACCCGCATCGGCCCCGACCAGTTCTCCGCGGTGAACGTGGTCTCCAGCGCGGCCAGGGCGCAGTCGGCCATGGACACCAGGCGGCGCTGGCGTACGTGGGTGACCCGGCCCGCGCCGTCGCGCCAGCGCAGCTCCCGCGTCAGCACGCCGTGCCGCAGGTTCAGCTCATGCCGGTAGCGCAGCAGGTCGGCGTCCTCGGGCCGGAACCAGCCGGACCCCGGCGTGGCGAACGTCAGCGGCAGCCAGTCGGGCAGGTTGACGATGTCCTCGTTCGTCACCGTACGGCCGGCCACCACCGAGTCGAGCCGGTCGTAGCAGCCCGCCAGGTACGTGCCCGGGGTGCGCGGCCGCCCGTCGGGAGTGGCCCCCCGCGTCGCGAACCGGCCGTTGCCGAGCGTGCACAGCGCCTCGCGCAACCCCTCGCCGGCGGGGTCGAAACCCTCGTAGACGAGCGTCCAGGCGTTCATCGCCGTCCCACGGGCACCCGCCCGGTCACGCTCGCGTCGGCCAGGTCGGCCATCACCGCGTCGGCTCCGGCCGCGCGCATCGCCGCCTCCTGGGTGCCGCTCCTGTCCACCGCGACGATCAGCCCGAACCCGCCCCTGCGGCCGGCCTCGACCCCCGGCAACGCGTCCTCCACGATCGCCACCTCGGCCCCGGGCACGTGCAGGCGGTGGGCCGCCTCCAGGAACAGCGCGGGATCCGGCTTGCCCGGCAATCCCAGCTCGGCCGCGTCGATGCCGTCGACCACCGCGTCGAACAGGTGCAGCAGGCCCGCGGACGCCACCACCGCGCGGCAGTGCCTGCTGGCCGAGACCACCGCCGTACGGGCCCCGCGGCGCCGCAACTCGTGCAGCAGCGCGACGGTCGAAGGGAACGCGGCCACACCGTGCTTGTCGATCTGCTCCTGGAACAACGCGTCCTTGGCCAGCCCGAGCCCGTGGACGGTCGGCGCCCCCGTCTCGTCGCGAGGGCCGCCTTCCGGCAGCGAGACGCCGCGCGAGGCCAGGAACGTGCGCACCCCGTCGAGCCGCGGTCGGCCGTCCACGTACGCCAGGTAGTCGGCGCGGATGTCGAACGGCTCCGCCCCCCGACCCCGCAGGAAGGCGTCGAACACGTGCTTCCACGCGGCCGCGTGCACCCGGGCCGTGTCGGTGACCACGCCGTCGGTGTCGAAGACCACCGCGCGGAGTTTGCTGAGGTCGAAGGTGGACATGTCAGGACGCTACCCGCGTACGGGCCTGTCAGCCCTGACCGTACGACCCGGCTTCCGGGGTGGCGGCCGCGCGGGCTTCATGCGGGCCCGAACCATCGGCGATACGTTGGGTTCGCCACCGTGAGCGTTGTCGCAGGAGGTCCGCATGAAGGTGATCCGCGTGCTGCCGCCCCTGCTGGCGGCGCTCGGGGTCGCCGTCGCCGGCTGCGGCGGCGGGACGGACCCCGAGGTGACGGCCACCGCGCCGCCCTCGACCGCGCCTTCGACCGCGTCCTCGACCTCGGCCGGGCCCACCGGCCCGCCCAGCCCGTCCGCCTCGGCCACTCCGGACGCCGGCACGCCCGCACCGGGCGAGTCCCTCATCGCCGGCCGCTACCAGCCGCTGTGGCCGTTCTCCACCCAGGAGGAGGCGGCGCGCTGGCGGGACACCCAGGGAGAGGACGGCGACCAGGCATGGCACCTCGACGCCGCCCGCACCGCGCTCGCCTTCACCCGCGACTATCTCGGCTTCACCGAGATCGACCGGGCCGTCAAGACCGAGCAGGAAGGCGCGCACGCGCGCGTGCACGTCGGCTACCGCAGCCAGGAGGGCGACCGGCCGGCGGTCGCCGCCGTCGTGCACCTCATGCGGTACGGGCCGGGCGAGGACGCCCCGTGGGAGGTCGTCGGCACCGACGACACCTCGTTCACGCTGACGAAGCCGGCGTACGGCGCCGAAGTGAGCTCGCCGCTCACCGTGGGTGGGCGCATCTCGGGCGTGGACGAGAGCATCACCGTCCACGTGCGCCGGCCGGGCTCGGACGCCCCGCTGGGCGAGCGGTGCTGCGTGCCCGCCGGGGGCCGGAAAGCACCCTGGTCGGCCACGGTCGACTTCACGGCCCGGCCGGGGAAGACCCTCACCGTCGTGGTCTCCACGGGCGGTCACGTGGCGACGGTCGAACGCTTCGCGGTGACGGGCGTCAGCGTCACGTCCTGAAAGCCTCCAAGGCACACCGGAACCAGCCCTACGGGGGAGCCCGGCTCAGCCGGCCAGTGATGCCCGCAGCTCCGCGCGATACGCGCGGTTCGCCGCCATCAGCTCGTCGAGTGCGTCGCGGGTGCGGACGAGGTCGGCGATGTGCGCGGAGAGCCGGTCGCGCTCCCGCGCCATCCGCTCCAGGGCGGCGTCGGAGTTGTCCTCGCCGGGCGCGTCGACGCACGGGAGCACTTCGGCGATGGTGCGGCTGGACAGACCCGCGGCGTACAGGCGCTGGATGAACGTGACCCGCTCGACCTCGTCGTCCGTGTAGTGCCGTTGCCCGCTCGCGCTGCGGGTGCTGGCGAGCAGCCCCTGCTCCTCGTAGTAACGCAGCGACCGGACGCTGACCCCCGTCCGTGACGCGAGTTCGCCGATGCGCACATCGTCCTCCCCGTGTGATCTCCGGCACAACGCTTGCCTCTGACATCCATGTGAGCTTTTAGCCTACTCGTCGTACCCGCGATCCGTGATCGACGACTATGGAGGACGACGTGACGACCCTTTTCGACAGCTATCGGCTCGGTGACCTGACACTGCCCAACCGCCTGGTGATGGCCCCGATGACGCGAAGCCGGGCCGGCGCCGGCGGTCTCGCGACGCCGTCGATGGCGGCGTACTACGCTCAGCGTGCGACGGCCGGGCTGATCATCTCCGAGGGCGTGCAGCCGAGCCTGATCGGACAGTCCAACCCGGGCACGCCGGGACTGCACACCGATGAGCAGGTTGCCGCGTGGCGCCCGGCGACCGCGGCCGTGCACGCCGGCGGCGGGCGGATCTTCGCCCAGCTCATGCACGGCGGACGGGTCTCGGAGGCTCGGTGACCAACCGGATCCGGTTCGCCGTCGAAGCGGCGTCCGCGACCGCCGAAGCCGTCGGCGGGGCCAGGACCGGGATCCGCCTCTCCCCGGGCGCGACGTTCTGGGGCGTGGCGGAGACCGATGTCCCGGAGCTGTACAGCGCGCTGCTGGCCGAGCTGGCCCGCCTCGACCTGGCCTACGTCCGCCTCGAGGCCACCGCCGGCGAAGACGTGCTGATCGGGCTGCGCCGCGCGTGGCCGGGCACCCTCATCATGAACCCGGTGCCGCCGATGGGCCCGAAGCAGACCGGACGGGCCGAGGCCGACCACTGGCTGGGGCTGGGCGCCGAGCTCATCAGCTTCGGCCGCGGCTTCCTCGCCAACCCCCGACCTGGTCGAGCGGCTGCGCACCGGCCTGCCGATCGCTCCCGTCGACGAGGCGACGTACTACCAGGGCGGTGACGCGGGCTACCTGACCTACCCGGCGTACCGGTACACCGCCCGAGGCCGGCCCGGACCGGCGTGCAGATCCAGAAGCCGTGATGATGGATCGGGCTGCTGCTAGCATGCGTCGTTATGGAACTGCGGCAGCTCGAATACTTCGTGGCGGTCGCCGAGGAGGCCGGCTTCACCAGGGCGGCGGCCCGGCTGCACGTCGCCCAGCCGGGCGTGAGCGCGCAGATCCGCCAGCTCGAACGCGAGCTCGGCGAGCCGCTGTTCGACCGGTCCGGCCGCACCGTGCGGCTGACGGCGGTGGGCGAGGCGGTGCTGCCGTACGCGCGGGCCGCGCTGGCGGCGGCCGGCGGGATGCGCCAGGCCGTGGACGAGCTCACCGGATTGCTGAGCGGCCACGTCGTGATGGGCAGCGTGTCCGCCCCCTCGGTGCTCGGGCTGCCCGGGATGCTCGCCGACTTCCACGAGCGATACCCGTCGGTGGAGATCTCGCTCGTGTTCAACGACCCGGTGACGCTGCTCGACGGCGTCCTCGGCGGCCGGCTCGACCTCGGGCTGCTCGACCTCGGGCTGCTCGGCCTGGGCGCCGGGCTGCCGCCGGACGTGGAGGTGCAGGTCGTGGTGGACCAGCCGCTCGTGGCCGCCGTACGCCGCGACAACGAGGCTCCCAGCGGGACCTCGATCGCGGTGGCGGGGCTGGAAGGACGGCCGCTGATCAGCCTGCCCCCGGGCACCGGGCTGCGGGCGACGCTGGAGGACGCCTGCGCGCGGGCGGGGTTCGCGCCGCACGTGGCGTTCGAGGCCGGCGAGCCGCTCGTGCTCGGCCGGCTGGCCGCGCGCGGGCTCGGCATGGCGATCCTGCCCGAGTCGGCGGTCGCGGGCGTCGAGTCCGAGCTGCGCGTGCTGGCCCTGACCGGGCCTCCCATGCGCGCCAGGATGGGGCTGGTCTGGCGGGCGAGCGGGCCGAGGAGCCCGGCGGGCCGGGCGTTCGTCGAGCACGCCCGCCACCACCTGCCCGACCTCGGCGGATAACCTGAATGACCGTTCACTGACCAGCGGAGGCATCATGGGCAGGCCCCGTACGACCAGCGACGAGGCGATCCTCCGAGCCGCCGCCCGCGCGATCGGCAGGCACGGGCCGCAGAGCCTCACCCTGGCCGTGGTCGCCCAGGAGGCCGGGCTGTCCCCGGCCACCCTGGTGCAGCGGTTCGGCTCGAAGCGCGGCCTGCTCCTCGCGCTGGCCGAGCAGGCCAAGGAGAGCGTGGCGCAGCCGTTCCTGCGCGCCAGGGAGGAGCACGGCTCGCGGCTGGAGGCGCTGCGGGCCGCCGTGGTCGGCCTGTCGGAAAGCGTGGCCACCCCGGAAGAGCTGGCCAACAGCCTCGGCTTCCTGCAACTCGACCTGACCGACCCCGGCTTCCGCGCCCACGCCGCCGAGCACGCCCGCCGTACGCGCGACGAGATGGCCGCGCTGCTGGCCGAGGCGGTGGCGGCGGGGGAGCTTGAGGGCGAGACGGACGTCGCGCGGCTGGCCCACGCGGTGCAGGTGACCTACAACGGCGTGCTCATCCTGTGGGCGCTGACCGGCGAGGGCGCCCTCGCCGACGCGATGCGCGACGCGCTCGACGAGACGCTGCGCCCGTACAGGAACGGATGAACCGACCCTCCGCGAACAGGCTGGACCGACGCCCCGTGCGTCAGGGGATGATCGGGGTGAACGGCCACCGGTCATCGAGGTAGTCATGAGCCACGTGGAGAACGGTCCGAAGGAGTCGCTGGAGGCGCTCGCCAGGAGACATGGCCTGCGTCCCGCCGTCGCGCGGCCGCCGTTCCCCGTCTACCTGCGCCTGCTGTGGGAGCGGCGCCACTTCGTCCTCACCTACGCCGCCTCCAGGAACGTCTCGAGATATTCCGGCTCGGCTCTGGGGCAGCTCTGGCAGGTCATCACCCCGCTGCTGAACGCCGCGATCTACTACGTGATGTTCGGGCTCATCCTGGGCGGCAGCAGGAACGTCGACAACTACCCGGCCTTCCTGCTGACCGGCATGTTCGTCTTCACGTACACGCAGCGGGCCGCCACCGCGGGCGCCAAGTCGATCTCCGGCAACCTGTCGCTGATCCGCGCCCTGCACTTCCCCCGCGCCGCGCTGCCGCTGGCGTACACGATCCAGGAGCTGCGGCAGCTGGCCGTCTCCATGGGCGTGTTGCTGCCCATCGTGGTCGCCACCGGCGAGCCCCCCACCTGGCACTGGCTGATGATCCCGGTCGTGCTGGGCCTGCAGACCCTGTTCAACGTCGGGGCCGGGCTGATCCTGGCCCGGCTGGGCGCCTCGCTGCGCGACCTCAACCAGCTGCTGCCGTTCGTCATGCGCACGTGGTTGTACGCGTCCGGGGTGTTCTTCGCCATCCACGACAAGGTGGTCGGCAGCGCGGGGCTGCCGGAGTGGGTGGCCACCGCGATGTACCTGAACCCGGCGGCCTCCTACATCGAGTGGATGCGGGACATCCTCATGGCCGGTCACACGCCGCCGGTGATGGTGTGGGCCGCGTGCGTGTCCTGGGCGGTGGCGGCGCTGGTGATCGGAGGCCGGTACTTCTGGCGGGCCGAGGACAGGTACGGGCGGGGCTGACCCGGGCCGATTCGGTATACCCAAAATTGGCCCGGGCCGGCTGAGGGCCCTGGTGGGGCTGGTACAAGGGAGGCGAACCCGATCTTCCAGCGTGGGAGCGTTCCCACCGGTAGCTGAGGAGAGAAATCCCTTGCACCACCGGCACCTCAGGCTCCCGGCGCTCTTAGCCGGCGCCGCACTCGTCCTCGCCCTCGGCGCGAGCCCCGGCCACGCCACCCCTCCCGGCCAGACCACCACCGCGGGCCCCGCCACGGCCGTCCAGGTCGCCGCCGAAGCCGGCGCGCCCGTGACCATCACGCTGATCACCGGCGACGTCGTCACGTACACGCCGGTCAAGGACGGCATCCCCAAGATCTCCATCCAGGAGGCCCCGCGCCCCGACGGCACACCGGTCACCTTCGCGACCCTCCCGGGCAGGAACGGCGGCCGGCTGGTCCTGCCGTCCGACGCCGCGCCGCTGGTCTCGGCGGGAACCCTGGACGAGACGCTGTTCGACGTCGTCACGCTGGCCCGCGAAGGCCGTACCGACCGCATCCCGCTGCTGGTCACCTACCGGGGCGAGCCCGCCGCGTCCGCGCTGTCCGCGACCGCGGGCACCCTGGCCGGCGCCGCGGACGTGCGCCCGCTGCCCAGCATCGACGGCGCCGCGCTCACCGTGCAGCCGGCCGACGCGGGCCGGTTCTGGAACGGTTTCCTCGGCGAGCGGCCCGCGCTCGAGAGGACGGCGGGCGGCATCGCCAAGATCTGGCTGGACCGGCAGGTCACGGCGTCGCTCGACAAGAGCGTGCCGCTCATCGGCGCGCCCGCCGGCTGGGAGAAGGGCTACGACGGCACCGGGACCAAGGTCGCCGTGCTCGACACGGGCATCGACGCCGAGCACCCCGACGTCGCCGGGAAGATCGCCGCCAGCGAGAACTTCTCCACGTCCCCGAACATCACCGACAAGAAGGGCCACGGCACCCACGTCGCCTCCACCATCGCGGGCTCCGGCAGCGCCTCGGGAGGGACGTACAAGGGCGTCGCGCCCGGCGCCTCCCTGCTGATCGGCAAGGTGCTCGGCGACGACGGCAGGGGCGACTGGTCGTGGGCCATCGCCGGCATGGAATGGGCCGCCGAGCAGGGCGCCGACGTGGTCAACATGAGCCTGGGCAGCTGCTGCGGCGACGGCACCGACCCGATGAGCCAGGCCGTCAACGAGCTCACCAAGGCGCACGGCACGCTGTTCGTCGCCGCCGCCGGCAACGCCGGGCAGACGCTCACGGTGGACATCCCCGCCGCCGCGGACGAGGCCGTCGCCGTCGGCTCGGTGGACAAGGACACCGGCACGTCGCTGAGCGGCTTCTCCAGCAAGGGACCCCGGTTGTACGACGCGGCCGTCAAGCCGAACATCGTCGCCCCCGGCGACGGC
Source organism: Nonomuraea deserti (assembly GCF_004348685.1). Lineage (GTDB taxonomy): Bacteria > Actinomycetota > Actinomycetes > Streptosporangiales > Streptosporangiaceae > Nonomuraea > Nonomuraea deserti. Next base: position 9,583 of record NZ_SMKO01000077.1, read on the forward strand.
ATCGTGGCCGCCCTCTCCTCCGCCTCGTCCGGCGAACCGTACCCGGGCAACGAGCGTTACACCGCCGGCTCCGGCACCTCCATGGCCACCCCGCACGTGGCCGGCGCCGCGGCGATCCTGGCCCAGCAGCACCCCGGCTGGGACGCCGACGAGCTGCGCGACGCGCTGACCTCCACCGCCGCGCGCGACGGCGGCCACAACTGGTTCGAGCAGGGCAGCGGCCGGGTCGACGTGGCCCGCGCGGTCACCCAGCAGGTGTTCGCGACGTGGGCCGTCGACTTCCGCGTGCTCGACGGCGAGCCCGCGACGCGGCAGGTCACGTACCGCAACACCGGGAGCGAGGACGTCACCCTGGCCGTCGCGCCCGCGACCCGCGGCTGGAGCGGCAGGCCCGCGCCCGAAGGGGCGGTGAGCCTCAGCGCCGGGAGCGTCACCGTGCCCGCGAACGGCTCCGCCACCGTCGACGTCACCGTCGATCCCGCCAAGGGGGAGATCGGCGCGTACGGCGGCTGGATCACCGCGAGCGGCGGCGGCGCCGAACTGGTCACGCCGTTCAGCTACTACACCGGCCCGCCCACCCACCAGCTGACCGTCTCGCTGATCAACTCCTACGGCATCAAGGAGTTCGGCAGCGGCCGCGAGGGCACCGAGCCGCTCGTCTACTACATCCCGATGAAACGCGAGGTCAGCCCCGAGGACCCGTTCTACCCGGCCGGTTACTACACCGCCCGCACCGACGCCCGGGGCAACAGGCAGGTGCCGCTGCCCGCGGGTGACTACGAGGTGGTCACCGTGATCCACGACGCGACGACCGCCAACCGTACCAGCATGGTCATCGGGACCGTCACGCTCGACGGCGACAGGACGGTCACTCTGGACGCCCGCGACACCACGCCGATCAAGCCGGTCACCGGGGAGAGGACGGAAGGCGACGGAAGGGTCTGGTACGTCCGCACGTTCACCGACCGCAACAACCCCGTTGCCGTGTACGCGGGCACCGGCCCCGGCCAGGACCTCTACGTCACGCCCGTCGGCAAGGTCCAGGCCGGCGAGCTGCGGCTCTCCCACGGTTGGCGGCTCGACCCCGCCGCGCTGACCTCCGCGACCGCGGGCCGGCTCCGGCTCGACCCCGTCTACGACGTCGCCGACATGCACGCCGCCCTGACCGAGGACCGCACCCTCCCCGTCGTGTCCGTGGGACAGGGCAGGGAGGCGGACTTCCAGGGCGTCGACGTGGCGGGCAAGCTGGTCCTGGCCGGGGTGCCGGTCGGGGACGGCGACGCGTCGTACCGCGGCGCGGTCGGCGCGATGGACCAGGCCGCCAGGCTCGCCGCCGCGCGCGGCGCCGCCGGCTTCGCCGGCTACCTCGACGTCGACGGAGGCAGGGCCAGGGCGCCCTACTCCACCGGGCAGTTCCTGGGGCTGGGGCTGAGCGCCGAACAGGGCCGCGCGCTGCGCGCCGCCTTGGACGCGCGGCCCGTCTCCATGCGCCTGGAGCCGGACGACGGGGGACCGGTGTACCGCCTGCGCTACGACGAGCGCGGCCGGATCCCCGGCAGGGCCCCCAAGGTGGACACGCGGGACCTCGTGCGGATCGACGCCCAGTATCACGCCGACCAGCCGGGCACCTCCGGCCGGGAGTTCGGGTCGTCCACCACGGGCGAGGAACCTGGCGAGATCACGTACGGGCAGCCTCTCACCATGCCGCTGGCCCGCACCGAGTACTTCGGCCCGGTCGACGACAAGGTCACCTGGAGCCGCGAGATCACCAACCAGAGCCTGCGCCTGCACTCCAGCGACCGCTTCACCCGGCACGACCGCCGGCAGAGCGAGCACTGGTTCAAGGCGCCCCTGGCGCCGGGCGCCGCCGAGCAGCCCAAGGGCTACCCGGCCGGCGTGCCGTGCGTGATGTGCCGCGACGGCGACCGGTTCGTGCCGCTCGACCGGTGGTCGGACTCCGACCCGCGCCACCTCACCAACCTGAGCACGGCCGAGGTCAAGTCCGCGCCACGGTTGTTCGCGGGCGACCGGGAGATCCCGGTGCAGGGGCGCGCGCCCCGCTCCTTCACCGTCCCCGAGGGGAGCGCGGAGTACCGGCTGCAGAGCGTCGACACCACCAAGCGAACACTGTCGCCGGAGGTGACCACCGAGTGGTCGTTCGCCTCCTCGCCGCCGTCCGGCACGCCTGACGGGCCGACCTGCTCGTACGGGCCGTCGTGCGCCGTCCAGCCGGCGATCCTGCTCAGCTACGACCTCCCGCTCGACCTGCTGAACCGGGCGCGGGCCGGCCTGCCGTTCACGTTCGAGATCGGGGCCGGCCCGCACGGATCGCTCCCGGAGCAGCACGCGGTCAAGCGGCTCAAGGCCGAGTACTCGGTCGACGACGGCGCCACCTGGCTGCCGGCGCTCACCGGGAAACGGGGCCAGGACCGCTACCAGGCGCTGGTGGTGCATCCGCCGCTCCGCGCCACCAGCGGGTACGTCTCCCTGCGGGTCACCGCGTCGAACAAGACGGGAGCCACGGTCACGCAGACCATCGAGCGGGCGTACGCGCTGAAGTGAGCCGCGCGGCCGGCGCCTCCCGGGATTACCGTGGGCGGCGCCGGCCGGTGGGCGGAGCGTCGGACGCGGGAGCGGCGCCGGGCACGCGATGATGGTTCGCAGACGTCGGATGTCGAACGGGAGCCATATATGCGAATCGGTGTCGTCTTTCCGCAGAACGAGATCGGCGCGGACGTGGGCGCGGTGCGCGCCTACGGGCAGGCGGCCGAGGAGCTCGGATTCCGGCACGTGATGGCCTTCGATCACGTGGTCGGCGCCGACCCGGCGGTCCACCAGGGCTGGGAAGGACCCTACGACGTGCGGAGCACGTTCCACGAGCCCATGGTCCTGTTCGGTTACCTGGCCGCGCTGACCACGCTGGAACTGGTCACCGGCATCGTCATCCTGCCGCAGCGCCAGACGGTCCTGGCGGCCAAGCAGGCGGCGGAGGTCGACCTGCTCACCGGCGGCCGCTTCCGGCTGGGCGTGGGGCTGGGCTGGAACCAGGTCGAGTACGAAGCCCTCGGCCAGGACTTCACCACCCGGGGCAGGCGCATGGAGGAGCAGGTCGTGCTGATGCGCCGGTTGTGGACCGAGGAGTCGGTCACGTTCGAGGGTGACTTCGACCGGGTGACCGGAGCGGGCCTCGCGCCGCTGCCGGTGACCAGGCCGATCCCCGTCTGGTTCGGCGCGCAGTCGCCGCCGGCCTACCGCCGCGCCGGCCGGCTGGCCGACGGGTGGTTCCCGCAGATGTCTCCCGGCCCTGAGCTGGACGAGGCGAGGGCCGTCGTCGAGGAGGCCGCCTCGCAGGCCGGACGTGACCCCTCCGGCATCGGCATGGAGGGGCGGGTCAGCTGGAAGGGCGACGCCGACGAACTGGGCGCGCTGGCCGCCCGGTGGCGGGAGGCCGGCGCCACGCATCTGGCCGTCAACACCATGAAAGCGGGACTGAGGTCCGTCGACGAGCACATCGGCGCCCTGGCGACCGCGTCCGTCACGCTCGGACTGCGCGAGAGTTGAGCCGGGCCGGGCACGCGGTGCCCGGGGCCGCGTGCCGGGCGGGCCCGGTCGGGACAAGCCGCCCCCGGGCCGAGCGTGGGGCGGGTCCGGTAGGGGCGAGCCGCCCCCGGGCCGAGCGTGGGGCGGGTCCGGTAGGGGCGAGCCGCTCCCGGGCCGAGCGTGGGGCGGGTCCGGTAGGGGCGAGCCGCTCCCGGGCCGCGCGAGTGGCGGGTCCGGGAACAGGGTGGGCGGACGGCGCCGGACCGGGTCAGATCGAGGCGAGGCCGGCGCCGACCAGGACGCGCAGGTGCTCCAGCAGGTCGTCGGGCGTGGCGGCGAGCGGCTGGACGCAGACGTGGTCGGCGCCGGCGTCGAGGTGGTCGCGCACCCTCTCGATGATCTTCTCCGGGTCGCCCCAGGCCACGATGGCGTCGACCAGCGCGTCGCTGCCGCCACCGGCGACGTCGTCCTCACTCCAGCCCAGGTCGAGCAGGTTGTTCACGTAGTTCGGCAGGCTGAGGTAGAGCGACATGAAACGGCGGGCGGTCTGCCGCGCCCGTGCCGGATCGGTGTCGAGCACGACCGTCTGCTCCGGCGCCAGCACGGGATCGGGACCGAGGACGGCGCGGGCGCGGCTGGTGTGCTCCACGGGGACGAAATAGGGGTGCGCCCCCTGCGTACGCTGGGCGGACAGCTCCAGCATCCGGGGCCGGAGCGCCGCCAGCAGTCGCGGCGCCGGCGCGGGCAGCGGGCCGCCATATTTCGTCGCGTCCATGGCGTCGAGGTAGTCGCGCATCGCCGACACCGGCCTGCTGTAGTCATGGCCGCGCATCTCCACGGCGGGCGCGTGGCTCACGCCCAGGCCGAGCACGAACCGCCCGCCGTACGCCTCGGCGAGCGCGTTCGCGCCGTTCGCGGCGGCGGTGGCGTCGCGGGCCCAGATGCTGGCGATCCCGGTGGCGATCATCATGCTCTGGGTCGCGTCGAGCAGCAGCGCCGCGTGGACCAGCGACTCCTTGCCCGCCGGGGTCTCACCGAACCACAACGTCCCGAATCCCAGGCTCTCGATCTCGCCCGCCGCGTCCCGCTCGACCGCGGCGTACTCCCCGGTCAGCGTGGCGTTCCAGACGCCCACCCGCCCCATGCGCCGCTTCAGCGCCGCCACGTCGATGCTCGCCTCCGGCATCGCAGTCACCACCTCGGTCGTCACCTGCCACTCAGGCCACCACGATATGTGGCGCAACGTCGGCGTAGCGCAAGGCCCGCTTCATGACTTGCCGTCGTCTTTGTCACACGCCCCCACCGCTTCGGGCCCGCGTCGTCCTGGGCCCGCGTCGCCTCCGCTGTCTCCACCGCCGCTGCTGCTGTCTCCGCCGCTGAAGTCGCCTCCGCCGTGGCCGCCGCCCGAGTGCGAGCCGGCGCGGTCGGAGCCGAAGAGGTTGCCGAAGTCGAAGAAGCCGCCACCGCACGACCCTCCGCCGGAGCCGACGGCGGTGTCGTGCAGCGGGATGGCCGTCCTGCCGTACGATCCGCAGTGCCCTGGAGCGCAGCACGCGGCGCGCGAGCGGGTCCTGGCCCGGGTGTCGCGGCGCAGCGTGTCGGCGAGCCGCCGGTCGGGCAGCTTCGTCAACCCGTGCAACGCCACCCCGCTGATGTCGTCGGAGCTCTGCCACTTGCCGTCCGCGAGGCCCCGGACGTCCGCCCGCTCCAGCGCCGCCCGTCCGGCCTTGGTGAGCGGGTCGGCGAGCCGGCGGCGGAGCAGGTAGGAGCAGACGAGCCCGGCCACGGCGGCCACGGCAGCGATCACGACCGCGCCCCCGGGACCGTGCAGGGCCGCTCCCACGGCGGCCGCGAGCACCGCCAGCGCGGCGAGGACGACCAGCAGGCCGGTACGGCGCCGCGCCCGCACCCTGTCGGCCGGCGGCATCAGGTAGCCCCGACGCGACAGGGGCGTGGACAACCATCGCATCGCTTCCGCGTCGCCGACGCCGTGGCGTACCTCGGCCGCGGTGGATCCGCCCACGCCGGCCTTGACCTGCCCGTAGACCGCTCGCTCGATGCGGACCCGCTTGTTCGGCCGGAACCCCTGCACCGGCGTGACGACCCCCTCGCTGGACACCCGCACCCCACCCTGGGCGACCAGCGACACCAGCGCCGTATTGATCACCCGGCGCGGCCCGCCCGCGAGATAGGCCGCCTGGTAGAGGTCGAGTGGAGAACCTGTGGCGGCCGACGCCCGGGATCGGGCGGCGGACAGCGCCAGTTGCGTGCGCGTCGCGGCCAGGGCGATGAGTGCGACCAGCGAGATGGCGATCGCGTAGGAAACCCCGTCCATGTGTCTCCCTTTGAGCAGAGAAATGATGAAACGCAGGCGGCCCCCTGTGCTTGAAAGACGTTCCCCGCCGGGCCGGCGGTTCCCCGGCGGGTTGGCAGAATGAGCAGAAGGCAGAATGAGCGGAGGTGCGGCGAGCGGGGCCCGCGACCGGTTGATCACCGTGCGGCCCGGCCGCGACCGTCTCGGCGTGCAACGCGTGCAACGCGTGCAACGCTTGGCCCGCGGGCGGCCTACGGACGGCGCGCGGGCGGCGCGCCGGGGGCCCAGGGACGGTCCACGGACGGCCTATGGACGGCCTATGGACGGGCTATGGACGGGCTATGGACGGGCTATGGGCGGCGCGCGTCCATAGGGGGTTTCACCAGGAAATATCCTGATACGGCGGAGCCCGGGCGGGCAGGGACCTATGAGGGACCCATGCCTCTGCCGGACATGATGGCGCCACCCGGAGAGGGCCGTCAGGGGGTGTTCGTGATGCGCGACTCGGTGATGCGACAAGTGCGGAGATACCGGTTCGACCGCAATCCGCTGCGCCGCCGGTCCGACCGCCTGGAAAGTCTCGCGCTGCTGATCGCCGTGCTGCTGTTGCTGCTCAGCGTGTGGCCCGCGGTGGCGGCCGGGCGGCAGACGTACCAGAACGCGGCCGGCGCGGGCGCCGGCGGGCGGTTGCAGGTGGACGCGACGCTGCTGGCGGACGTGCCCGTCAGCCCGACGTCGTTCGGGTCGGTGCCCCGGGGCGGCCCGGCCGAGGCGCGGTGGACGATGCCCTCTGGGCAGGAGCACACCGGCCAGGTACGCGCGCCCGCCCTGGCCAAGGCGGGCACCAAGGTGCGGCTCTGGGTCGACGAGACCGGCCGGCCGACGCTCCCGCCCCCGACCGCGGTGGAGATCCACGTCACCGGCGTGGTGACGGGGATGCTCGTCATGCTGGCCGCGGTGGCGGCGGTGCTGACGGCGCTGGCGGGCTTCCGGTGGCTGGTGGACCGCGGCCGGTATCGCGCGTGGGAGGACGCCTGGTCGCTGGTCGACGAACGGCGGCGCCGCCGGTCATAGGCGCATCCCCGCCGTCCGGAGTGGCATCGAGGGTCCGTCGCGGCTGATCCCGCGTGGTCGGTGCGCGTGGTGATATTTCCGGCTATGGCAGTCAGGTTCCGACACGCCCGGTAGCGCGCAACCCCCGTAACCGGCGCGGGTGTGGTTCGCACCCGGCAACATGCACGGAGGGTAGCAGTCGATGACTTACAGTTTCCCCGTCATTTTCAGTCATCGCCTGTTCAGGGGGACAGATGAGATCACGGACCATCCCGATCACGACGGCCGCCGCCTTGGCCATGGCCGGCCTCATGGCGCCGGTGGCCGCCGCGTCGGGGGCCGCTCGGGCCGCTGCGCCCGCGGCGGGGAAGCCGGCGGACACGCGCCCGCGGTGGCCGCACGGCGCGGACAGGTCGCCGGAGATGGACGCCCACGAGTCGAGCGACTTCTGGACGTCCGCCCGCATGGCGGCCGCGCTCGGCGCGCCTCTGCCGGAGACCGAGCTGACTCCGCACCACGGCGAGGGCGCGGCGCGGGTCACCGGCATCCCGTCGTCCCAGCGGCTGACGCCCGGCGGTGACGCCAACGGCTACGGCCGGGTCCGGCGTCCCTACAGCAAGCTCCCGCACACCCGCGCCGCCGGCCGGCTGTTCTTCGTCGACGCCCACGACAAGCTCAGGTCCTGCACCGCTGCCGTGGTGCGCTCGCGCGACGAGTCGCTGATCGTCACCGCCGCGCAGTGCGTGTACGGCGAGCCGGGCGACCACGACGGAGGGGAGTACCGCCAGGATCCGGGGCACCACGGCTGGCATCGCCACCTGCTGTTCGTGCCGGCCTACGACGGGCGGGGAGAGCGGGAGCCGTACAGCCGGTGGGGGGCGGTGCGCGCGTGGAAGCCGAGCGCCTACACCGGCCAGGAGGGCGGGGACGCCAACTCCCCGTACGACGTCGCGCTGGTGGAGGTGGAGAACGTCTACACCGACCAGACGTTGCAGGACCGGGTGGGCGGCTACACCGTGCTGCGCAACCAGGGAGGCGGCTTCAAGGTCAACACGATCGGCTACCCCGCCGTGCATAAGGACCGCGCCTACCAGGGCAAGGACCAGATGTGGTGCCAGGGCCGCACCCGCCCGGCCCGCCCGTACGAGCCGCGCCGCCACGACGTGCGGTTCGGCGGGCTGACCACCCACAACTGCCAGCTGGTCGACGGCGACAACGGCGGCCCGTGGATGTTGCGCGCCCCTGGCAGCGGCCTCGTCGGCGTGACCTCCACCGGCCGGTCGCACCACGGCGACAACGGCAGCACCACCGCCACGGCGCTGGGCATCGACTCCTACGGCGCCATCGTCAAGGCGGCCGACCCGGACGGCGTCTACGACCAGCTGTCGATCAGCGCGGACGTGGCGGACGGGACGATCGAGCAGGGCGAGAGCACCACGGCCACCCTGACGGTCGCCATGCACGGGCTGAGCGGAGCGGCGGGCGTGCCCGTCAGCGTCTGGCTGCCGCGCGGGTTCCGCCTGGTGCCCGACACCGAGACCGGGTGCGAGGGGACGAGCGGCGAGGTGACCTGCACGCTCGACACCATCTACCCGGGGCAGACGATGGAGCTCGGCCTGCGGATCGCGGCCGACGACGTCGCCCCCGGCAGGTACCGGTTCCGTGCGGCCGTCGAGCGCACCCACCTCAACCCGGACCCGCGCGGCACCGTCGCGCATTTCAGGATCCGCGTCCTCCGCTGACCGCACGCGAGCGCCGCCGCCCGGCGGCTCCGGAACCGGCCCGCCCTCACTTGGGGGCGGGCTTGGCTCTGACGTGCATGCGCTCGCCCTGCGGGCCGAACAGGGCCAGCACCTCGGCGGGCTCGGAGTCCGGGTTGGCGAAGGCGTGCGGCGTCCGCGTGTCGAACTCGGCCGCCTCGCCCGGGGTGAGGATCACGTCGTGCCGTCCGAGCAGCAGGCGCAGCCGCCCCGACAGGACGTACAGCCATTCATAACCCTCATGGACCTGCTGCTCCAGGTCGGCGTTCGGCCAGTGCGGCGGGTAGATCTGCTTGAACGCCTGCAACCCGCCCGGCCGGCGGGTCAGCGGGATGTAGGTCCTGCCACCTCTGAGCTTGACCGGCCGCATGTGCACCCGCGGGTCGCCGGTGACGGGCGCGTCGATCAGCTCGTCGAGTTGCACCTGGTGAGCCGTGGCCAGCAGGAGCAGCAGCTCCAGCGTCGGCTTGCGCTGCCCGGCCTCCAGGCGCGACAGCGTGCTGACGGAGATGCCCGTGCTCGCGGACAACTGCGCCAGCGTCACGCCGCGCTCCTGCCGCAAGGCCCGCAGCCGCGGCCCCACCGCCTGGAGCACTTCGTCGAGTTCCATGGATCCACCTTGCCATTTCGGCAATGATATTTGTCAAATCCACGCCCTTTTGCGGACAGTGGCCGCACCACATGGACAAGAGGAGCGGCAATGGACACGAGATATGACGTGGTCGTCGTCGGAGGCGGCGCCGCCGGCCTGAGCGGCGCCCTCACGCTGGCCAGGGCGCGGCGCGGGGTGCTGGTGATCGACGCGGGGCAGCCGCGCAACGCGCCCGCCGACGGTGTGCACGTCTACCTGGGGCGCGAGGGCACGCCGCCGCACGAGCTGCTGGCGGCGGGCCGCGAGGAGGTGGCGCGGTACGGAGGCGAGATCGTCACGGGCACCGTCGAGACCGCCGAGCCTACCGGCGAGGGGTTCCGGCTCGTGCTCGCGGACGGGTCGCAGGTCGAGGCCGCCCGGCTGCTGGTGACCACCGGCCTGGTCGACGAGTTGCCCGACGTGCCGGGGCTGGCCGAGCTGTGGGGCCGCGACGTGCTGCACTGCCCGTACTGCCACGGCTGGGAGGTACGCGACCAGGCGATCGGCGTGGTGGCCACCGGCCCGCTCGCCGTGCACCAGGCCCTGCTGTGGCGGCAGTGGAGCGACGACGTGACCCTCTTCCGCCACACCGCGCCCGAGTTCGGCGAGGAGGAGGTCGAGCAGCTCGTCGCCAGGGACGTCAAGGTGGTGGAAGGACATGTCACCGGGCTGCAGCTGACCGGCGGCCGGCTCAGCGGCGTGCGGGTGAACGGCACGGTCGTGCCGCGCCGCGCCCTCGCCGTCGCCACCCGGTTGACCGCGCGCTCCGGCCTGCTCGCCGGGCTGGGGCTGGAGACGGCCGAGCAGGAGATGGCCGGGCACGTGATCGGCACCTACGTCCCCGCCGACCCGGCGGGCGCGACCAGCGTGCCCGGCGTGTGGGTGGCGGGGAACGTGACGAACCTGGTCGAACAGGTCATCGGCTCGGCGGCGGCGGGCGTGCGCGCGGGCGCGGCCATCAACGCCGACCTGATCGCCGAGGAGACCCGCCAGGCCGTCGCCGTCCGCCGGGCGCACGCGGGCGGCCAGGTCTCCCCGGAGGAGTACTGGGACGCCTTCTACACCGAGCGCCCGCAGATCTGGAGCGGGAGGCCCAACGTCATGCTCGTGCGCGAGGCCACGGACCTGGAGCCGGGCCGCGCGCTCGACCTGGGGTGCGGCGAGGGCGCCGACGCGATCTGGCTCGCGGAGCGCGGCTGGCGGGTGACCGCCACCGACATCTCCCGCGTCGCGCTCGACCGGGCCGCCGAGCACGCCAAGGCCGCGGAGGTGGCCGAGCGCATCGACTGGCAGCGGCACGACCTGGGCAGCACGTTCCCCGACGGGCACTACGACCTGGTCTCGGCCTCGTTCCTGCACTCGAAAGGCGAGCTGCCGCGCGAGAAGATCCTGCGCTCCGCGGCGGCGGCCGTCGCGCCCGGCGGGGTGCTGCTCGTCCTCGGGCACGGCGGGTGGCCGAGCTGGGAGCGCAACCCGATGCCCCACGTGCACTTCCCGACGACGCAGGACGTGCTCGACGCGCTCGACCTGCCGGAGGGTGAGTGGGAGGTGCTGCGCAGCGAGGAGTACGAGCGCAGCCAGCACGACCCCGAAGGCCGGCCGGGCACCCGCACCGACAACGTGCTGAAGATCCGCCGCCTTCCCTAGGGCCGTCGTTGACGGGGCCGCTGATCCCTGATCTTCTGATCACGCGGCCCCCTTCCCCGCGGCCGTTTCGTGCGGAGGTGGTGTCCCATGCGACGGTCGTCCCGGGTCATGGCCGCGCTGGTCCTGACGGTCGCGGCGCTCGTGGCGCCGGCGGTCCCGGCTCACGCCGGCGCGGTCCCGGCTCACGCCGGCGCGTGCGCGGCGAGCCTGCCCCACCCCGACGGCCACGGCATCACCTGCGTACGCGTGGACCGGAGCCCGCAGCCCGACGGGTCCGAGCTGCGCGACGTCGCCATGACCTCGACGGCGATCTTCCAGCCGGCCGGCGGGACGCCCGAGATCTCCCCGCTCGCCCGCGAGATCACCGTGCGGATCTACCTGCCCCCGGACTACGACCCCGGCGGCGGCACCCGCTACCGCTCGCTCTACCTGCTCAACGGCGGCGGCGACAACTACGACGAGTGGACCACGAAGGCCGATCTGGTGTCGCTGATCGCCTCGGTGCCGGACCGCCCGTTCGACGGCATCGTGGTGATGCCCACGGGCGGCATGACGGGCTGGTACGCGGACTGGGCCGGCCGCACCGACGGATATTTCGCGCCGAAGTGGGAGACGTACCATATTTCCCAGCTCATTCCGTGGATCGACGCCAACTTCCCCACGATCGCCGACCGCTCGGGCCGCGGGCTGGCGGGCCTGTCGATGGGCGGCTACGGCACGCTGCGGTACGCCGCCGCGCACCCCGGCGTCTTCTCGGTCATCGGCGCCTTCTCTCCCGGCATCGACCTGCGGGCCAAGCCGGCCCAGCGCACGGTGTCCGACTCGATGTGGCAGTCGGGAGCCGCGATCACGCCTCTCGACCTGGGCAAATACCGGGTGAACAAGTACAGGGACGGCGTCATCGTCCTCGACCAGCAGGAGCAGCTGCTCTACCGGCTGGACACCCTGTTCGGGCCGCACACCACCGCCGCCGGGCCGGACGGGCAGACGGTCCACGACTGGCCGTCGGCCAACCCGGCCGTGCTCGCCACGCAGGGCGGATACGCCCCGTACAGCGGCAGGCTCGGCCTCTACGCGGGCGGCTGCAAGACCCTGCCCCGCGACTCCTCCGGCCGGTACGTGCTCGGCGACGGCGACGACCCCGCGCCGCCCGAATGCGGCTACAGCACCACCTCGCCGGAGAACACCGAGGCCAGGGCCGTCAACGAGGCCATTCTCGGCTCGCACGCCAGCGCCTTCCACACCAGCCTGACCGGCCTGGGAGTGCGCCACCGCTACTGCTACGGCACCGGCGGCCACGACTGGGGCTCGTGGCCCGGCATCCTGGTCGACTTCCTCCAGTACGCCTACGGCACCGCCCCGGCCCGCTGCCCCAACGCCTGAGCACGGCCGGGTGTCCCGGAGAGCCGTCGTCCTAGCGGCAGTGATGGGTGAACCACGTCGCGACCTGCACCCGGGAGGAGAGGGACAGCTTGGTCATGATGTGCTCGACGTGCCCTTCGGCGGTGCGCTGCGCGATGACCAGCCTGGCGGCGATCTCCTTGTTGCTCAGCCCCTGGGCGACCAGCTCGGCGACCTCCTGCTCGCGGGGAGTGAGGACGGAGGGCTGCGGGCGTTCGGCCGAGGAGCTCCGGTCGACGTCGAGCGCGTAGTCGACGGCCTGGTCGAGGGACAGGCCGGCGCCCCGCTGGAAGGCGCTCGTGTACGCGCCCCCGCCCAGGACGCCGCGCACCCGCGTCTGGCAGATGTTGTGGAAGTCGGTGAAGGGCCGCAGCCCGGGCGTCGCCGTGCCGACCGACCGCCACGCCACGCCGGCGGCGCCGAACAGGGTGGCCGCCCGCTCCTCCTGGCCGTGTGCCGCCTCGATCCAGGCCAGCACCTCCAGGCTCTCGGCGACGCCCCACCGGTCGTCGTGGCGGCGCATGACGTCGAGCCCCTTCTTGACCAGCGCCGCCGCCCGGTCCTGCGCTCCCTGGAACCACTGCGCCAGGCCGGCCACCCACAGCGCGTTGGACCGGGACAGGTAGGCGCTGCGGCCCTCGCACATCGCCAGGCACTCGGCCGCCGCGGCCGCGGCCTGGTCACCGTCGCCCAGCGCCGAGTGGACGATGACCAGGTGAAACAGGGTCATCCACACCCCCGCCTGGTCACCGCAGGCCAGGTAGCGCTCGCGCGCCTCCAGCAGGAGCGCGAGCGCCTCCCGGTGGTCGCCCCTCAGGTGGGCGGCCAGCCCCGAGAAATGGGCGACGCTCGTCAGAGCGGCCGGATGGTCCAGCCGCCGCGCGAGGTCGCGGCACTCGCCGAGCAGGGGCATGGCCGTGTCCACGTCGCCCTGCCTGAGCGCGAACCAGGCGGCCACCCACAGGGCGTCGGCGCGGACCGGGGTGGCCTCGGGGGCCGATTCCAGGGCCCGGGACAGAAGGCGGCGGCCCTCGCCGAACGAGCCCGCGGCGAAGAGCCAGAAGTGCCACAGCGAGCTGACGATCTCCAGCGCCGCGTGCGCTTCGCCGGGCTCGTCGAGGCTGAACTCCAGCGCCGTCCTGATGCCGTCCTTCTCGTGCTGGAGCCTGGTGACCCACTCCGCCTGGTCAGGGCCGAACCACTCGTGCCGTGCCCGCCGCGCCAGGCCCAGATAGTGGTCGCGGTGCCGCCGGCGCAGCGCCGGCTCCTCGCCGGAGTTCGCCAGGATGGCATGGCCGTACTCCCGGATGTTGTCGAGGAAGCGGTACCGGGCGCGCCCGGTGCGCTCGGCGCGCGCCAGGATCGACTTGTCGAGCAGCCCGACGAGCAGGTCGAACACCTCGTCCGCGGCGATCCCGTCGCCGGAGCAGATCTGCTCGGCGGCTTCCAGGCCGAACTCGCCGGGGAACACCGACAGCCGGGCCCACAGGGTGCGCTCGGCGGGGTCGCACAGGTCGTAGCTCCAGTCGATCGCCGCGCGCAGCGTACGGTGCCGGGGGACGGTGGTCTGCCGCCGGTCCGCCAGGAGCCGGAACCGGTCGTCCATCCGGGTGAGAATCTGGGTCACGGGCAGCACGCGCAGCCGCGCCGCGGCGAGCTCGATGGCCAGCGGAACGCCGTCCAGCCGCCGGCACAGCTCGGCCACCGGCTCGCTGTCGTCCCCGAGGGTGAAGTCCGGCTGGACGGCCGCCGCCCGCTCGGCGAACAGGGTCACCGCCTCGTTGAGGGCCGGGGACTCGCCGCGCTCGGGCAGGGCGAGCGGCGGCACCGTGAACACGCACTCGCCCTCCACGCCGAGGGTCTCGCGGCTGGTCGCGAGTATCCGTAGCTCAGGGGCCGCGCCCAGCAGCTTGCCGGCCAGTACGGCCACCGCCAGGGGCATGTGCTCGCAGTTGTCCAGCAGCAGGAGCAGTTGCCTGGACTCCAGCAGTTCCACCAGACCGGAGTCGGGCCGCCGCGGCGATTCGTCGCGGAATCCCAGGGCGTCGAGGACGGCGGGCGCGAGTGACTCGCCGTCGTTCAGGGGAGCGACGTCGACCAGCCACACGCCGTCACGGAAGGCCCGGTGCGCGTCGGCCGCTATGCGCAGCGCGAGCCTCGTCTTGCCCACACCGCCGGGGCCGGTCAGCGTCAGCATGCGGGTCTGGGTCATGAGCCGCCGAGCCCGGGCGAGCTCGTGGCGGCGGCCGACAAAGCTGGTCAGTTCGAGCGGCAGGTTGCCCTCGGGCCGTTTCGTGACCATGTCTTACAGTAACGTGCCAGGTCAAGCCGGTTCGGTCGCCCGTGCCGAGCTCCGCGCGAGGAATCTACACTGTAAAGGCGCCGGGTTCGGCGCCGTACACAGTGCCCTTGCCGGAAAGCCGCACCGGCGGAGCGGCGGCCGGCACGAAGGCCGACTGTCCGGGCCGCAACGTGAGGCCGTCGCCGAGGTGGGTCTCGCCGTCGAGGCAGAGCACGATCCGCGGTACGCCGCAGGGCAGGGTGTGGGCGGCCTGGCCGGTCAGCTCGTAGCGGGTGAGCGCGAACTCGGGGGCGGGCGGCCGGTAGTGGTGCTCGCCGGCGGCGTCGTGCCCGGGGTGGACGACGTGCGGGCCGGCCGGCGTGAAGCCGACGACGCGCATGAGTTCGGGGACGTCGACGTGCTTGGTGGTGAGGCCGCAGCGCAGCACGTTGTCGGAGTTGGCCATGATCTCCACGCCGATGCCGCCGAGGTAGGCGTGGGGCACCCCGGCGCCGAGGTAGAGCGCCTGGCCGGGGAGCAGGTCGACGTGGTGGAGGAGGAGGGCGGCCACGATGCCTGGGTCGCCGGGGCATGCGCGGGCGATGCCGGCGTAGGGGGCGAGGTCGTCGTCGCCGGGCCCGAGGTCCAGCAGGGCGCGCTCGACCTGGGCGCGCAGCGGCCGGGACGCGTCGTCGAGCATCTGGGCGAACACCGTGCGCAGGGCGGTCTCCGGCTCGCCGGAGCGGAGCGTGCCGATCCAGGGCCGCAGGTCCGGCAGGCGCAGGCGGTCGAGCAGGTCGGCGGTGGCGGCGGGGTCGCGGAACCCGCACAGGCCGTGGAAGGGGGTGATGGCGCAGACCATCTCGGGTTTGTGCGAGGCGTCCTTGTAGGTGCGGGTGGCGTCGTCGAGGGGGATGCCGCGGGCGTTCTCGTCGGCGAAGCCGGCTTCGGCCTGCGCGGTGGTGGGGTGGACCTGGAGGGAGAGCGGCCGCTCGATGGCGAGGACTTTCAGCAGGTAGGGGAGCGCGGGCCCGAACCGGGCGGTGGAGCGCTCGCCGAGGGTGGCGGCGGGGTCGCGGGCGATGAGGTCGTTGAGGGGGACGCCGTCGACGGTCGAGGGGGCGCCGGGGTGGGCGCCCATCCAGAGTTCGGCCTGCGGCCGGCCGGTGGGCTCCGTCTCGAACAACTCGGGCAGGGCGGTGACCGAGCCCCAGTCGTAGGGGCGGATGGTGGTGGCCAGGCGCATGGGCGCGTCGGTCGGTGGCAGGTCGGTCTGTGGCACGGCGTCGGCTCCAATCGTCGTTCATGGAGCGTAGAACGCGATCGG
The DNA here is from genome assembly GCF_004348685.1 of Nonomuraea deserti. GTDB lineage: Bacteria > Actinomycetota > Actinomycetes > Streptosporangiales > Streptosporangiaceae > Nonomuraea > Nonomuraea deserti. The sequence continues at coordinate 25,537 of NZ_SMKO01000077.1, forward strand.
TGGGCGTCAGTACTCAGGTGCCGTGTTGCGGGAGACCGGCGCGGGCACGCTCCCTCCTCGTCGGGGGCGGCCGACCCGCGCGTCGATCGAGGCCGAGGCGGCGGGGCCGCCTGACGGGCCGGCGGGCCCGCAGGGCGCACGACCTGATCGACGGCGGCACGCCGGGCCGACGTGCGCCGCGGAGCGCCGGCTCCGCGGCGGTCACCGTGCGCGCGGAGCGCCGGCTCCGGGGGCGGGTCAGTGCGCGCGGAGCGCCGGGTGCGCGGGCAGGTCACTGCGCGCGCGGGCCCAGCAGGACGGGCATGGTGCGGGTGCTGTTGCCGAGCAGGGTGTCCAGCGGGCGCAGCTCCTCGGCCGGTACGGCGGGCGTGATCTCCGGGAACGCGTCGAAGAGCGCGGACAGCGCCACCTCGGCCTCGAGGCGGGCCAGTGGCGCGCCGAGGCAGAAGTGCGGGCCGTGTCCGAAGGACAGGTGGGTGGCCGGCGGGTCGGTGAGGTCGAACAGGTGCGCGTCCTCGCCGTACTGGTCGGGGTCGCGCCCGGCGGAGGCGAAGCAGGCCAGCACGGGCTCCCCTGCGCGCACGCGTACGCCGTCGATCTCGACGTCGCGCAGGGCGTAGCGCATGGGGAAGTAGGCGATCGGCGAGTCCCAGCGCAGGGTCTCCTCGACGGCCGCGCTGTAGGGGCATTTGCCCGCGCGCAGCAGCTCGACCTGGTCGGGCACGTGGAGCAGGGCGCCGATGGCGTTGGTGATGAGGTTGACCGTGGTGACGTGGCCGGCGATGAACAGCAGCTCGATCGTCGCGAACAGCTCGTCGTTGGAGAGCCGGCCGCCGTCCTGCTCGCGCAGCGTGATCAGGTCGGTGATGAGGTCCTCGCCGGGGCTGTCGCGGCGCTCGTCGATGATCTGGCCGAGCAGCACGTGCAGGGCCTGGCGCAGGTCGGGTGTGTCGTCGAGGCTGCCGCCGACCTGCGCGACGGCGTCGGTGAGCTCGTGCAGTCTCTCCTGGTGCGCGGCCGGGATGCCGATCATGTCGGAGATGACGTCGCGGGGCAGCGGGTAGGCGAACTCCTTGCGCATGTCGACCGGCCGGCCGGGCGGCATCGCGGCGAGCCGGTCGATGAGCCCGGCGGTGAGCTGCTCGATCCTCGGGCGCAGCCCCTTCAGCCGGCGGGGCGTGAACGCGGCGGTCAGCGGGGCGCGCAGCCTGCGGTGTTCGTCGCCTTCCGCGTTGAGCATCGAGGTGTCGGTGACGATGCGGGTGATGGCCGTGCCCGGCGGGGCGCTGTCGCGGTCCTTCCAGTAGCGCAGTTCCCTGGACAGGTCCGGGTGGGTCAGCACGGCCAGCAGCGTGGAGTAGCGGGTGGCGGCCCAGGTGTGCACGCCTTCGGCGGTCACCGGGACGAGCGGTCCGGCCTCGCGCAGCCGGTCGTCGTCACCGTGCAGGTCGCCGGTGGCCGGGTCGAGGATGAAGCGGTTGTCGTCTGTCATGGGTCATCCCGTTCGTCGTGGGCTGACCGCCAGCGCGGTCACGTCGAAGCCGGGGTCCTGGTCGAGGTAGAGGTCGCGGACCAGCTCGCCGGCGGCGGGCGCGTTGCACAGGCCGTGGCCGGAGAAGCCGGTGGCGTACAGGAACGCCGGAGGGCCCGGCTGGTGGCCGATGAAGGCGGTGCGGTCGGGGCTGGCGTCGCGCAGGCCGGTGACGGCGGTGTGCAGCGCGAGCTCCGCGAGGCTCGGGTAGACCTCGGCGACCCGGCCGGCCACGTCGCGCCGCCAGGCCTCCCGGTCCGCCCCCGGGTAGCCCATGCCGATCAGCATGCGGCCGTCGCGGACCCTGATGAGCAGGCCGGTGGCGGCGTGCAGGGTGACCGGGACGTCGGGCGTGCCGGGCGGCAGCGGGTCGGTGGTGAGCAGCTCCTGCTCGATCGGCTCGGTGAGCGGCAGGTCGACGCCCGCGCAGCGGACGAGCGAGGCCGACCAGGCGCCGGCGGCGCAGATGATCGCGTCGGCGCCGATCTCGCCGCTGGCCGTGCGTATGCGGCCGGCCTGCGCGTCGATGCCGGTGACCGGGCAGCCGGTACGCAGTACGGCGCCGGCCTTCTCGGCCGCCTGCGCGTAGGCGGTGACGATGGCCGTGGTGTCGGAGATGTAGGCCTGCGGCGAGTAGGCGGCGGCCAGCAGCGGCGTGTCGTCGCCGACGAGCGGGTTGAGCTCGCGCGCCTCCTCGACGGTGATGAGGCGGACGTCGACGCCGGCGGCGTGCTGGGCGGGCAGGTCGGCCTGGAAGGCGGACAACTGCTCGGGCTCGGTGAACAGGATGAGGTAGCCGACCTGGCGCAGGGGCAGGTCGGTGCCGGGCCGGTCCGGGAAGGCCTGGTAGGCCTGCAGGCTCCGTACGGCCAGCGCGGAGCTGACCGGGTTGCCGGCGAAGTAGGAGCGGACGACGTCGGCGGTGGCGCGGGAGGCGCCGGAGCCCAGCGTGCCGCGTTCGAGCAGGGTGACGTCGACGCCGGCTTCGGCCAGGTGGTAGGCGATCGACAGGCCGATGACGCCGCCGCCGACCACCACCACCCGGGAGCCGCCGTTCACACCGGCTCCCGCACGGCGCGCAGGCTCTCGCCGGCCTGCCAGGGGAACAGGTGCAGGTTCCACCCGCCCAGGCAGTTGCAGTAGAGCGCCATGTGGGCCATGACGGAGATGAAGTCCTCGTGGCTGTCGAGGCGTTCCAGGCCCGACAGGAGGCGCTGGGTGAAGTCCCACAGGGTGTCGAGGCCGCAGTAGCCGAGGAACTCGGCGGGTGTGGCGGCGAGCTGGCGGGTCATCTGGCGCAGCCACGGCATGGGCATGCCGTCGAGGGCGGCGCGGACGAGGCCGCCGTAGCAGCTGTAGCCGAGCGGGCGAGTTTCGCCGTTGACGAACAGGAGGGTGGTCAGGACCGTCTCGTAGCTGCCGGCGCCGGAGGGGATGCGCCCCTCGTGCAGGTCGACGAGCTCGCGGGGCGGGTCGAGCCAGATGCGCTGGGTCTCGGCGTGGACGTCCTTGACGAGTTCGTTGAGCTGCGGGTCGCCGATGGGCAGCCGGGGCAGGACGTGGCCGCCGTCCTCGCCGGCGCGGCGCACTTCGGCGATGACGGGTTCCTTGGTGGTGTAGACGGCGTTCCAGACGTCGCGGCCGGCCTGGATGAGGGCGTCGAGGTCCTCTTCCGCGACCTGGCCGACGGGGGTGGCGGTCATGGGCTCGGTGAGTTCGCCGTACTTGATGCCCAGGTGCTGCAGGCGCGAGCAGAACAGGGTGCCGTCGGGCACGGTGCGGCGGTCCACGCGGTATTCCGCGGGGGCGTGCAGCAGCGAGTGGACCGGGGCCACGTGGTAGAGGTGGTATCCCGCGACCAGGGCGTGTCCTTGCAGGCTGCGGTAGGGGAGCGCGTCCCACAGGCATTGGGCCAGGGCGGGGTTGCGCTCGTCGAGTTGGGCCGCCACGGTGATGCCGAGGCTGGGCCAGGTTATTTCCACACGCTTAGTCTCGTTCACAGTACGTCACTGTATCGTCGCATTTTGTGGCGATACAGGGCGTGGTCAGGGTATTTACCCGGACATGACCGCATCTGGGTGCTGCCCCAGCAGCGCCCCGGTCCGGGCGTCACCCCAGACCGAGCGCTCGTCCACGTACGGCCGCAGCAGCGCGATGAACCCCGGATCGCCCCGCCCCGCCAGCTCGTCGACGGCGATCCTGCGGGCCACGCCCGCGATGACGTCGGCGACCTGGATCCGGGCGTCGAGGAACGACTCGGCCAGCCGCAGCCCGGCCAGCCGGCCGTCGAGGAGCGCCCGCAGGCGGGCGATGCGCTCGTCGGTGAGCGTGGTCTGCCGGTCGTGCACGATCGAGACGGGCTCGCCGCCCCGGCCCCAGAACTCCACGGCCCGCACGATGGCCGGGATGAGCGGGTCGAGGGTGGGGAAGACGTGCGGGGCCTCCAGCAGCCGCTCCCTGAAGGCGGCCACCCGCGGCCTGGCCTGCCACAGCAGCTCCACGATCTCGCCCGCGGGCCCGGGGCCGCGCAGCTCGTCGACCAGGAGGAAGGCGTCGTCGACGGACATGGTGACGCCCTGGCCGTTCTTGGCGCGCAGCAGGTAGTTGAAGGAGTCGAGGAAGGCCGTCCACCGTGCGGGCCCGAACGCGCGCGGGCCCTCGCGGTAGAGGGTGACCGCCCTGGCGGAGGAGCGCGGGTCCAGGGCCAGGCCGACGCCCGGCGAGTGGCCGGCGTCCAGCAGGGCGACGATCTTGCGCACGGCGAGGAAGGGTTTCTCGGTCAGGAACACGTGGGCGCGGCCGAGCAGCGGCCCCGACGGGCCGAGCAGCCACCTGAGCGTGCCCCGGTGCTTGTCGCGCAGGACGTGGCAGGCCGCGTACTGGCTGGCCGGGGTGGGCGCCCGCTCGCGCAGCTCGCCGATGCACTCTTCCGCCGCCCGCCGGCTCATCAGGATGGCGGCGTGGGTGAAGATGTCGGTGTTGCCGCCGACGAGCTTCTCGCCCTCCGCGCCGGACTCGTCGCACGTCACTTCGAGAGGCTCCGACACGTACGCAAATGTAACCAAGGCCGCGTCCCGCCCGCGAGGCGATTTCGGGCGGGACCGCGGCGCACTCTAGAGGGGCGTCCTGGTGAACTGCTGGTTCTGCCCGCCGTTGCAGGGATACTGCTTGAACTGCACGTCGTTGTCCTGCGACGAGCTGGGCAGGTCGGCGCACTTGCCCGAATGCCTGGCCACCAGCCGCACGTAGCCGCCGCCCGCGTCCTGCACCGACCACTGCTGGTTGGCGCCCGAGCCGCAACCGTACTGCTGGAGGGCGGCTCCGTCGGCGGTGCTGACGCCGTCGACGTCGAGGCACTTGCCGGAGTGGCGGGCGATCACCTGGACGTAGCCGCCGCTGATCGACTGGATGCGCCACTGCTGGTTGTGGCCGGTGCCGCAGGTGTACTGGATGACGGGGGCCAGGTTGGCGCCGGAGCCGTTGCGCACGTCGGCGCACTTGCCCGAATGCCGCACCGCCAGCCGGTCGTAGCCGGAGCCGGACGCGGTGATCGTGCCGGCGGCGGCGTCGACGGTGAGCTGCCTGGCGTAGGACAGGCTCATCGAGGTGCTGGTGGGGAACTGGATCGGCAGCCACACGTAGCGCGAGTCGTTGACCGGGCCGCCCCAGGCGCCCGCCCACCGGTCGCCGAGATACAGGTAGGAGGTGCCCGAGCCGCCCTGCACCGGCAGCACGAACGCCGGCTGGGAGCCGAACGTGAGCGCGTCGCCGGCGTTCTGCCAGCCGCTCCACGAGCCGCCGATGCTGGTGGCGGTGGCGTACTTGGCCTGGTTGGGCTGCCAGCCGGTCGCGCCCGAGGTGAGCAGGAAGTACACGCCGTCGCGCTTGAACATGGCCGGCGCCTCCCGGTGGTCGCCGTCCCACATGCGCACCAGCGAGGCGACGTCGGTGTAGTCGGCGCTCAACCGGTAGACGTGCAGGTCGTAGTTCTCGTCGGCGGCCGAGATCATGTAGCCGGCGCCGTCGGTGTCCACGAACGCGGTGATGTCGCGCGACATGTGACCGAGGGGCCGGAAGCTGCGCAGGTAGGTGTAGTCCCCGTCGACGGTGTCCGACACGGCCACGGCCGCCCGCGCCTCGCCGTAGTCGCGGCCGTTCTCCTTGTGCATCCACATGACGAACCTGCCGGTGGCGGCGTTGTAGACGACCTTCGGCCGTTCGATGTTGGCGACCTGCAACTCGGCGGCGCTGGACTGGGTGAGCACGTGGTTGCGGAACTCCCAGGTGCGCAGGTCGGCCGAGCGGTAGGCGGAGACGTAGCGGAAGGTGCCGTCGGCGTTGCGGTTCTCGCCGAACCAGTAGTAGTACGAGCCGACCTTGACCACCCCGCCGCCGTGGGCGTGCAGCGGGTTGCCGGAGGCGTCGGTGAACTGGGCGCCGACCGGCACGGTGATGGGCGCCGCCGCTGCGGGGCCGGTGGGTAACAGCGCCAGGACCAGGCAGAGCCCGGCCAGGAGGGTGAGGACGCGGGACATGACGTACGGACTCCTCTCGGAGGGGGCGTTCAGCCCTTGATGCCGGTGAGCAGGACGCCCCTGACGATCCACCGCTGGGCGATGAGGAAGAGGGCGACCAGGGGCAGGATGGCCACGAGCGCGCCGGCGAACAGCGCGGGCAGGTTGACCGCCTGCTGGTTGAGGTTGGTGGACAGCGCCACCTGCACGGTCCAGTAATCCGGGTCCTGGCCGATGACCAGCGGCCACAGGAAGGCGTTCCAGTGTTCGATGAAGGACAGGATGCCGAGCGAGGCGAACAGGGCGCCGGAGTTCGGCAGCGCCAGCCGCGCGTACAGGCCGAGGAAGCCCAGGCCGTCCACCCGGCCCGCGTCCTCCAGCTCGCGCGGGAACCGCAGGTAGAAGCCGCGGAACAGCAGCACGGCGAACGCGCTGAACAGGCCGGGGACGATCAGCCCCCACATGGTGTTGACCCCGCCCATCGAGCCGACCACGACGAACGTCGGGATGAACGTGGCCGCGCCCGGCACCATCATCGTGGCGATGATGAAGAAGAACACCGGCCTGGACGCCGCCACGGGGATGCGGGCCAGCGCGTACCCGGCCATCGACGCCAGCAGCGTCGACAGCGGCGCGGAGATCGTCGCGATGAGCGCCGAGTTCCACAGGGCGTGTGCCAGCGGCACCGCCTCGTTGCCGAAGGCGTCGGCGAAGCCCTGGAAGCTGATCTCCTCAGGCCACCAGTGCCAGTCGAGCGAGCCCAGCTCCCGCCTGGTCATGAGCGCGTTGCGGATCAGCAGGTAGAACGGCAGCAGGAACGGCACCGCGAAGACGATCGCCGCCGCGTAGGAGCCCGGATGCCGTTTCCTCATCGCCCCTCCTCCTCGGCGGTCCTGCCGAACCCGGCGAAACGGCCCTGCAGCAGCGTGAACACCACGATCAGCGCGGTGACGACGAACGCCCCCGCGGATCCGGCGCCGTAGTTCTGCTCGCCGAGCGCCGTCTGGAACAGGTAGATCAGCGGTGTCCTGCCGTCCGCGCCGCCCAGCCCCGACAGGTTGGAGGCCAGGATGTTGTAGAACTCGTCGAACGCCTGGAACGCGTTGATGATCAGCAGGAGCGTCACCGCGACCGACGTGTTGCGCAACATCGGCCAGGTGATGTGCCGGAACAGCTGCCATTCGGTGTGCGCGCCGTCCACCCGCGCCGCCTCGTACAGCTGGGCGGGGATCTGCTGGATCCCGGCCAGGAACAGGATCATGTAGAAGCCCGTCTGCAGCCACAACCGCACCGTGACCAGCACGATCCAGTACAGCGGCGGGTCCACGGTCGCCACCCAGCCGATCGAGTCCTCGTAGCCGAGCAGGTACGCCAGGCTGTTGGCCACACCCGACGGCGTGCCGCTGAACAGGCTCATCTTCCACACGAGCGCGCCGACCACGTACGAGACGGCCGCCGGGATGAAGAACGTGGTCCTGAAGAACGCCCGGCCCCCGCGCAGCCGGTTCACCAGCACCGCCAGGCCCAGCGCCAGCGCGAACGTCACCGGGACGATGAACACCGTGAACACGAGGATGGTGACCAGCGACCTGGTGAAGGCGGGGTCGCCGAGCAGCCGCCGGTAGTTCTCCAGCCCGTTCCACGAGCCGAGGCTGATCGTGCCGCGCGCGTCGTTGAAGCTGAGCAGCAGGCCCCAGCCGATGGCCACGTACTTGAACAGCAGAAGCCCGGCCACCATCGGCAGCGTGAGCAGCACGAACGCGCGCCAGGCCGGCCACCGGGAGGCCCACCGCGCGGGGGCGCGGTGCGGCCCGCCGGCGCGGGGGCGGGCGGGCGCGGCCGTGGTCGTCATAGCGTGGGCACCTTGTCCAGGATGTCCTGGGACCGCTTGGCCGCCTCCGCCAGGGTCCTGGCCGGGTCGGCGTCCTTCTTGACGATGGCGGTGACGGCGTCGGTGTAGGGCTGTTCCACCTCGGGGGTCCACAGGGCCGGCTGTTTGACGCCGTGCGTGTTCGCGGCCTCCATCACCGCCTGGGCCGGCCCGGTCCGGAGCTTGTCCGCCGCGTTCGCGGCGCTGGTGCGGGGCGGGATGTGGAAGCCGTAGCCGAGGTTCCAGTCGGTCTGCGCGGCGGTGTTCTCCACCCACAACCAGCGCACGTACTTCGTGGCCGCCTCCAGGTTGGCGCTCTTGCCGTTGACGACCTGCACCCAGCCGCCCATGTTGACCACCTGACGGCCGCCGGGGCCGAAGGCCGGCAGCGGGAAGGCGGCGAAGTCGTCGCCCAGCTCGGCGGTCATGCCGGGGACGGCCCACATGCCGACCCACTGCATGGCCGCCGCCCCGGTGATCAGCGCGCTGGGGTCCCACCAGTCGGTCGAGTAGCCCTGCAGGGTGACCTTGCTGTCGTGCAGGCCCTTGAGCGCGGTGAGCGCCTCGACCACCTTCGGGTCGTCATAGGTGATCTCGCGGTCGTCGACCAGCAGGTTGCCGTTCGACCAGGGCACCAGCATCCCCAGGTCGCCGATGCCGTCGTTGCCGACGAACAGGCCCTTCTGCCTGCCCGTGGTGAGCTTCCTGGCCGCCGCGGCGAACTCGGCGAAGCTCGTCGGCACGGCCACGCCGGCCTTCTGGAACAGCGACTTGCGGTAGAACACCAGCATCGGGTCCACGACCATGGGCACGGCGTAGACCTTGCCGCCCCACGTGTACGGCTCCAGCACCTTGGGGTCGAAGTCGGACTTCTCCGCGCCGAGCACGTCGTCGAGCGGCGTGACCTGCTCGGCCTTGACCATGTTGGGGCTGACGTCGTTGACCTCGTAGACGTCGGGGCCGTCCGGGGTCAGGACGGCGGCCGTCCACTTGGTGGCGTAGTCGCCGGGGATCCAGGACACCTTGACCGCGATGTCCGGGTTGGCCTTGGTGAAGTCGGCGGCGTAGCGCAGGGCCGCCTGCTGCGTGCCTTCCTCGCCGTACTCGTGGTACCAGTGGTTGAGGGTGATCTTGGCGTTGCCGGTGGCGGGCGGGGTCTTGGTCTTGGCCAGCGGGTCGCCGCCGCACGCGGAGACGGCGGCGCCGGCGACGAAGAGCACGGACCCTTTGAGCAGTCCGCGGCGGGTGAGTGGTCTGTCCATCGGGGCCACCTCTCGTGGGGGGAGTGAGATCGGTGCCGATGTGGGGTAACCGGTTACTGCTGACGTCGTGAGGCGGACGTTAGACGCGTCCGATGGGTGGCGTCAATGCGCTGTTAACTGTTCGTTACAAAGCTGCTGGAGTCGGCCTTGACGGACCGTGACAGATCTCTTAGCGTCCTGGGCGTCAGCCAAGTAACCGGTTACCCACCGGAGGTCCGCCATGGGATCGCCGGCCGCCGATCGGGCCGCCTCCGCGTGCACCGGCCCGGGAGCGGGTGGCGCGGCCGCCCGTACAGGCTGGGCGCTGGTGGTGCTGGCGGCGCGCGCCCGTCCGCGCCGCCGTCACCGGGAGGCCACGTGAGCACCTCCGGCCGGGTCACCACTGTCGCTGATCTGCACCACCGGCGGCGACCCCGGCGCGAGCTGTCGATCCTGCGGCTCCCGCGTGCGCAGCCGCCCTGGCCGGGGCGCCGCCGCCCCGCCGCCCTGCACCGCATCGCCTGAGGCCCGCCCGCTGTCGCCGGTCTCCCGCGGACGCGTATGGTGCGGGGGCGGGCCGTGCGGGATTCCCCACGGCGAACGGCGGGCGGCAGGGGAGGGGCCGATGAGCCGGGACGGAGGCCGGGACCTGCTGGTACGGCAGGCGCGGGAGGAGGCCGCCAGGGCGCGTACGGAACCCCTGCCCGCGCTGACCTTCGCCCTGTGGCGCCGCTACGCGGACACCGGCGACCGCCAGGCCTACGAGGGCGTCTACTTCGAGCGCCGTCGCCGCCTGGCCGCCCTCATGCTGGCCGCGCACCTGGACGACCGCCCCGACCCGGCGCTCGACGACCTGCTGTGGTCGGTGTGCGACGAGTACACCTGGGTGCTGCCGGCCCACGAGCCGAGAGACCGCCCGGTCAACGCGTTCGTCGACCTGTTCGCCGCCGAGACCGGCCATGCCCTGGCGGAGGCGGCGGGCCTGCTCGGCGAGCACCTCGACCCCCGGGTGCTGGCCCGGGTGCGCGAGGAGGTGGAGCGCCGGGTCCTGCGCCCTCTCCAGGAAGGCGCGCCTGCCCTGTGGTGGGAGTCGGCCGGGCACAACTGGGCGGCCGTCTGCGCGGGCGCGGCCGGGATGGCGGCGCTGGCGCTGGACTCCGAGCGCCTGCCGGCCCTCCTGCCCCGTCTGGAGCGGGCCCTGGAGTCGTTCCTGGCGGGCGTGGGCCCGGACGGCGCCTGCCTGGAGGGCCCCGACTACTGGTCCTATGGTTTCGGCTATTTCGTCTACTTCGCCGAGGCGCTGCGCGAGCGCACGGGCAAGGACCTGCTGGACGATCCCCACGTACGCGAGATGGCGGCCTACCCCGCCAGGGTCGACCTCGGCGGCGGCGCGCGCCCGGCCTTCGCCGACTCCTCCGGCATGGGCGCCTACCCGGCCGGCCTGCTGGACCGCCTGGCGGAACGCCTGGGCGTGCCCGTGCCGCAGGGGCGGGAGCCGTCGTTCCACGACGACCACTGCTACCGCTGGGCCCATCTGAGCCGCACCCTGTGGTGGACGGCGCGGACGCCGCGCACCCCGCCGGCGCCGCACGACCGCCTGCCGGACGCCGCGATCGTGGTCGCCAGGGCGAACGGCACGGCGTTCGCCGCCAAGGGCGGCCACAACGACGAGCCGCACAACCATCTCGATCTGGGCCACTTCATCCTCCACGCCCACGGCAGGACGGTGCTGGACGACCTGGGCGCCCCGGAGTACACCCGCGACTACTTCGGCGCGGGCCGCTACGCGGTGCCGCAGGCCTCGGCGGAGTGGCACTCGATCCCGCTGATCGACGGCGCCGCGCAACGCCCCGGCCGTGACCGCCGCGCCGAGACCGTCCGGTACGCGGCCGGCCACGACACCGTGGAATGGACGCTGGACCTGACGGCCGCCTACGACGCGCCCCGGCTCACCCGCTTCACCCGCGCCTTCGCCTGGCGGCCCGCGCGGCTGGAGCTCACCGACACCTTCGCCTTCGCGGGAGGCGACTGCCCGGTGGCGGAGCTGTTCGTCTCCCGCCTGCGCCCCGAGCTGGGCCGCGACTCCGTCGGCTGGGGGCCGGTCGTGCTGGAGATCCCGTCCCCGTGGCGGGCCCGGGCGGAGGAGCTGGAGGTACGCGGCCACGACGGCGTGCCGGAGACCGTGCACCGCGTACGCCTGACCGCCGCCGTCCCGTCCGGCCCGCATACCTTCGTCTTCACCGTGCGTTGACGGTCGCTGAAGCAGAGGAGCGAATCTGTAACTCTCTATGTTGATTAATGCCCGCGAATGGGGAATACTCTGATCCAGAAGTCCAGCAGAGGGCTTCGACTCACGCATTATGTGTGGCGTGCCTCTGCCTGGGCTTTTTTGCGTTGCGGGGGCTGCCATGAACGACCTTTGGAGCATCAGATGGCCGTCCTGGAGATCGCACTCGAAGAGATGACCGCCGAGCAGCTGCTCACCGAGATGAACCGGCCCGAGACGCCTGAGCTGCGCAAGGTACGGATCCGTGAGCGGGTCGTGGCCATGTACGACGCTCTGGTGGGCGAGGTCACCCGCCGCTACCGCTACCGCGGCGAGCCGATGGAGGACCTGCGCCAGGCCGCGTACGTGGGCCTGATGAAGGCCATCAACGGATTCGACCCCACCCTGGGGCACGACTTCCGCGGCTACGCGATGATCACGATGGTCGGCGAGGTGAAGCGGCACTTCCGCGACCGCACCTGGGCCATCCGGGTGCCACGGGTCTACCAGGAGCGCCGCCTGGAGCTCAACAAGGTGACCAGCGAGCTCACCCAGACCCTCGGCCGCGCCCCCACGGTCGCCGAGCTGGCCGGCAAGATGGGCATCTCGGAGGAGGACGTGCTGCTCGCCCTCGACGCGTCCGCCGCGTACAGCACCCTGTCGCTGGACGCTCCGGTCGGCGGCGAGGACGACGCGGCCGATCTGGGAGACTTCCTGCCCGCGCAGGACGACTCGCTCGACAACCTGCTCGGCAAGCACGCGATCAAGCCGCTCATCGACGCCCTCCCTGACCGGGAGCGCAACATCCTGCTGATGCGGTTCTACGGCAACATGACCCAGTCCGAGATCGCCACGGAGTTCGGCATCTCGCAGATGCACGTCTCCCGCATCCTGCGCGCCGTGCTCACCAAGCTGCGCACCGCCCTGCAGGACTGATCGGCCGGCCACCCCCGCCGCCGTTCCGCCCGGACCGCGCCGTCCGCGCCGGGGGTGAGGTCACATGGCGGCGGTGGCGCGGGTCTCGCCGGGAGCGTCCAGGTGGAAGGCGGCCGTGCGGCCGGCCGCCGACACCTCGTACGCGCCGAGGAACCCGGTGAAGCGCACCCGCCCCTCAGCGTCGGTGCGCAAGGTGGTGGGCGGGAACCACCAGTCGCCCTTGATGAGCGAGCGTGCCGCGTCGTACGACGGCTTCGGACACCCGTCGGCGCGGACGAACCCGCCGGGTGCGCCGAGCCAGCCGCCGTCGGTCATCCCCCAGTACGTCATCGCCTCCACCGCCGGATGGGACAGCAGCGTGCGGTAGTGGCGGACGATCTCGTCGGCCTGGCGCTCCTCGCCCTCGGGGGTGCTCGGCCAGGCCGCCACCTGGTAGTCGTTCAGGTCGACGATGTGCTCGGGCATGAGCTCGCCGGACAGGATGGTGGTCTCGGTGAAGTGGAGGGGCAGACCGTAGCGCGAGAAACGGTCGAGGACGGCGAGTGTCCTCTCCTCGCCCCAGTACCCCTGGTGCATGTGGCTCTGCAGGCCCAGGCCGTCGATGCGGATGCCGGCCTCGAGCAGGCCCTCGATCAGGCATTCGTACGCCGCCGACATGTCGAAGTCGTTGAGCAGCAGCGTGGCGTGCGGGTTGGCCTCGCGGGCGGCGTCGAAGACCATCCTGACCATCGGGATGCGTCCCATCTCCCGGCACAGGCGCGTGATGCCGTTGTCGTACTTGTCGAAGATCGGCATGATGACGACCTCGTTGATGACATCCCACATATCGATAAGTCCTGAAAAATCGCCCACCTCGCGCCGGATCCGGTCCACCTGCGCGCGGGCGATCTCCTCGTTCGGCAGATCCGTCAGCCAGTCGGCCGTCACCGTGTGCCACACCAGCGGATGGCCCTTGACCGGGCGTCCCCGCTCGCGGAACCACGCCGCCGCGTTCCGCAGCCGCTCCTTCCGTGGCTGCCCGCGCTCCTCCTCGAACTGCCCCCAGTAGAAGGGCAGCGTGACGAAGTTGAACAGCCCGAGCCAGTGCTCGGCCAGGCGCTCGGCCCTGGCGGTGAGCTCGCCGGTGAGCTCGCCGTTCGCGAGGGGGACGAGGTCGAACCCGGTGCACCCGAACAGGAACCGGTGCTCGCGCTGGGCGACGACCACATCCCGATCCGGCAGCGGATCGCCGTCGAGGGTGACGGTGATCGCGGCGTCCGCAGTACGGTTCTTCCTGATCGAGGCGTCAAGATTCGTCAATGCCACGACACCCTCACATCGCTCCGAAAGTTTCGGGAAAGTTATTGCCGCACAACGACCCGCAAAGCCGGTGAGCTCGAGCGTCGTACGCCGACCAGATCTGCAACATAGCAGTTGGAGACGCTCTTGACAGTTTTCCGCGAGGCCCCTTATGTTGCCGCAATATTAAGCAGTTTTCCTTGAAAGTTTCGGCTTCACATACCGCAATGCGCGTGGGATGTTGCCGTTAGAAGCCCGAAGGGATGGCATGACGGGCCACGGACCGATCGACACGAGCCCCACGCCGGACGACAGCACCCGATGGCGGGACCCAGGGCTGTCCCCCGGTGAGCGAGCCGAGGCCCTCATCCCGCTCATGACGCTGGAGGAGAAGGTCGCCCAGCTGGTCGGGGTGTGGGTCGGCGCCGACGCCTCGGGGGAGGGCGTCGCCCCGCACCAGACCGAGATGGCGGGCGGCGCCGAGTGGAGCACCGTCATCCGCCACGGGCTCGGCCAGCTGACCAGGCCGTACGGCACCGCGCCCGTCGACCCCGCCGCCGGCGCCCGGTCGCTGGCCGCCTCCCAGGCCGAGATCGTGGCGACGAGCCGGTTCGGCATCCCGGCCCAGGTGCACGAGGAGTGCCTGACCGGGTTCGCCGCCTGGCAGGCGACCGTCTACCCGGCGCCGCTCAGCTGGGGCGCCACGTTCGACCCCGGGCTGATCGAGGAGATGGCCGGGCGGATCGGCCGCTCCCTGCGGGCCGCCGGCGTGCACCAGGGCCTGGCCCCGGTGCTCGACGTGACCCGCGACTACCGCTGGGGCCGCACCGAGGAGACGATCAGCGAGGACCCCTACCTGGTCGGCACGATCGGCGCGGCCTACGTGCGCGGAGTGGAGGGCGCCGGTGTCGTCGCCACGCTCAAGCACTTCGCCGGCTACTCCGCCTCGCGCGGCGGGCGCAACCTCGCCCCCGTGCCGATGGGCCGCAGGGAACTGGCCGACGTCGTCCTGCCGCCGTTCGAGATGGCGCTGCGCCTGGGCGGCGCCCGGTCGGTGATGAACTCGTACGCCGAGATCGACGGCGTTCCCGTGGCGGCCGACGACGGCCTGCTGACCGGGCTGCTGCGCGACGAGTGGGGCTTCACCGGCACGGTCGTCGCCGACTACTTCGCGATCCGGTTCCTGCAGAAACTGCACGGCGTGGCCGCCGACGCCGCCGAGGCGGCCGGGCTCGCCCTGCGCGCCGGCATCGACGTCGAACTGCCCACCGTCGACACGTTCGGCGAGCCGCTGATCGAGGCGGTGAGGGCGGGCGCGGTCGACGAGAAGCTCGTCGACCGCGCGCTGCGCAGGGTGCTGACCCAGAAGGCCGAGCTCGGCCTGCTCGACGAGGGCTGGCAGTGCCTGCCCGACGGCGCCGACCGGCTCCGCCTCGACGACCCCGAGAGCCAGGACATCGCCCTGCGGCTGGCCCGCGAGTCGGCCGTGCTGCTGCGCAACGCCGGGGGAATCCTGCCGCTGGCGCCCGGCCGGCGGGTGGCCCTCGTGGGGCCGGTCGCCGACGACCCGATGGCGATGCTCGGCTGCTACGCCTTCCCCGCGCACGTGGGCGCCCACCCCGAGCACGGGCTCGGGCTGGAGATCCCCTCGCTGCGCGAGGCGCTCGGCGCGCTGATCCCCGGTCTCGCCTACGCGCCCGGCTGCGACATCACCGGCGACGACACCTCCGGCATCGAGGCCGCGGCCGCCGCGGCCGCCGCGAGCGACGTGTGCGTGCTGGCCGTCGGCGACCGGGCCGGGCTGTTCGGCCGCGGCACCTCCGGCGAGGGCTGCGACGCCACCGACCTGCGCCTGCCGGGTGTCCAGTCCGAGCTCGTCAGGGCCGTGCTCGCCACCGGCACCCCCGTGGTCCTCGTGCTGCTGGCCGGGCGGCCGTACGCGCTGGGGGAGGAGGTGGACGGCGCCGCCGCCATCGTGTACGCCTTCTTCCCCGGCCAGCGCGGCGGCCAGGCGCTGGCCGAGGTCCTCACCGGCGCGGTGAACCCGTCGGGGCGGCTGCCCGTCAGCGTGCCGCGCGACGCGGGCGGCCTGCCGGCCACCTACCTGTCGCCGTGGCTGGGCCGGCGCTCGCAGGTGTCGTCCGTCGACCCCACCCCCGCCTTCCCGTTCGGCCACGGGCTGGGCTACACCACGTTCGAGTGGAGCGACGTGACGGAGCCCGGCGGGCCCGGCGAGCCGGCCGCCTGGCCGGTCGACGGCGAGGTGAGCGTCGCGGTCACCGTCCGCAACGCCGGGCCGCGGGCCGGCACCGAGGTCGTCCAGCTCTACCTGCACGATCCGGTCGCGCAGACCACGCGGCCGGTGGTCCGCCTGGTCGGCCACGCCCGCGTGCCGCTGGAGCCGGGCGAGGCCGCCCGCGTGACGTTCGACGTGCCGGCGGACGTCACCTCGTTCACCGGCGTGCGCGGCCGGCGCATCGTCGAGCCGGGCGAGGTCGAGCTGCGCTTCGCCCGGTCGAGCGCCGACGTGGTCGCGGCCGTGCCGCTGCGCCTGACCGGCGACGTGCGCGAGACCGGCCACGAGCGACGGATGCGGCCACGGGCGCGGATCGAGCGCATCGCACCGGAGGAAAGAGGATGAGCAGCACCCCCACGACCATGAACCCGCCACCGGACACCAGCGAGAC